>JAPLCM010000251.1 GCA_026392275.1 Actinomycetota bacterium
CGCTTGGGAGGCCCGGGACGGCCATCTTCGCGCGCTCGCCCTGCAACCGGTGCAACTGCCTACTCAGGTGGCCGACGGCATCGCGGTTGACGAGGCAGGCACTCATGTCATACGTGGCCCGAGGCAAGTAGGCAAGTCCACTGAGCTCAAGCTCCTGGCGCAGCGAGCCATGGCCGAGGGGCTTCGTTCGCGGAACATCGTCTACCTTTCGCTCGACGCCATCGACGGTGAGCCGCACGGCGAAGCCGCCGACACCATCGCCCGGGCCTGTGACCTCTCACGCGCGGAAGGCGCGCGGCTGCTCCTGCTCGACGAGGTCACGTCGGTGCCCAAGTGGCAGCTCGCCCTCAAGCATCTGTTCGACATCGGCCTCACTCGCGGCGATGTCGTCGTGTGCACCGGCTCGTCGGCCGTGCATCTGCGGCGTGGCGTCAAAGAACGACTACCGGGCCGGCGCGGGCGCGGCGTCGATCACTTTGTGGCGCCGCGGTCCTTCGCCGCGTTTGCGGCTGCGCTGGACCCGCTGCTTCCGGCTTCGCCGGGCCTCGGACTCGATGAGCTTGCGGCTCCGGACGGCGAGGCACTGCTCCGTGACGCGCTGCTGAACCAGGCGCGGCTTGACGACCTCATGAGGCTCTACCTGCGCTTCGGGGGGCTGCCGGCGGCCATCGCCGAGGCGGCCGGCGGAGGCCTTGGGCCGAGCGCGGCGGTGCTGCGCGTGGTCGAGGACTCTGTCGTCGGCGAAACGCTCAGACGCGGAGCGAGTGTCGCCGCAACGCGGGCCCTTCTGGAGCGCGTACTGCGCTCTCTTGGCTCCAAGACGAGCTGGCCGGCCTTGGCCCGTGAAATGGACGTGCCGCTTGGCCGTGGCACGGACGCGTCCCGCTTGCAGCCGCAGACGATGCGCTCGTACATCGAGTTCCTCACAGAGTGCTACCAGGTGCTTGTGCTCTACTTCTGGCGTCCAGACAGCGGCACGTCCGATCTCAGTCGAGACAAGAAGCTGTACTTCGCCGATCCACTGCTGCACACACTCGCGCTCGCCGGGGCTCCCGGCCTGACCGCGGACCAACCGGCTGTGGTCGAGAATCTGACGGCGCTGGCGCTGCTGCGCGCCGCCACCTCTCGCGCCGAGCTCCCGGACGCGTTCAACGACCCCACTGCGCTCCACGTATGGGGCACGAGGAGCGGCGGGGAGATCGACTTCGTCTGTGGGCCGCGAGGGCGGGCGGCGGCTGTAGAGGTCGCCTACCAGCGCTCACCCGACCGGCGCAAAGCGGCGGCCCTGCCAAAGGCCTTCCCCGGCCGGCCTTGCTTCATGGTGACGCGCGATGCGCTCGAGTGGCACGAGCGGTACGCGCTCGTGCCCGCCGCGCTCCTGCTGTGGGCGTTGGGGTAGGAGGCGCGGCGCGGTCGCCTGCTAGGCGAGCAACTCGTCGAGCCGCGCCAACTCCGCGGCCGCGTCGCCGGCAAGGACCGGCAGTTCGTTGCGGGCGATGTCCCACACCGTGGCGGCGGACAGGGCGTCGTACTCGTGGGCGATCACGTTACGGAAGTCGATGGCGCCGCGAGACGCCGGCAGGCGCGTCTGCAGCCCCGCGTCCAGGCGCAGTGCGCGAGCCAGCGCCTCACCGAGGATCTCGAACTGCCGCTCGACCGCCGAGCGCAGCATGAGGTCGGCCTGGTAGTCGTCCAGAGTGTGGCCGGCGATGAAGGTGCGGATCGCCGCGGCCGCTGTGATCATGTCCTGCAGATAGACGCGGGCGTCACGCGGCCTCAAGGATCACCACGCCCGTGCGTTCGATCTCGTCGCGGAGATACGGATTGGTGACGGCCTCTTCCTCGACGAGGTCTACGGGCAGGCCGCTCACGCGTTCGAGCTCGCGACGCAGCTCGAAGTAGCGCGTCGCGCGGCCCTCAAGAGGGCCTCCCAAGCGGACGAGCACGTCCAGGTCGCGCGGCGCTGTGCCGGCCTCGGGCTGCGTCGCGGAGCCGAAGAGCACTGCCCGTTCGACGCCGGCGTCGCGCAGTGCGACGAGCACGCGCGGCAGACGCCGACGCAGGCGCGCGTCGAGCTGCAAGGGGGCCGACCCGGTGGGCGTGTGTGTCGCGACTTCGGCGGCAACGAGGGCTTGCAGAGGCTCGAGGAGCGGATGCTCGTCGACAGCCCGGAGCGCGCGGCGGCCTTCGGCCGTGCGCTCAGAAACGACGAGCCCGAGCCCCTCGAGTCTCGCGACCTCGCGCTGCACCCCGGACGCCCCGCCGCCGGCAAGGCGGATGAGCTCGCGCAGGTGATACGTGCGTTGCGGCTGCATCAGCAGCAGGCCGAGAACGCGCGCGCGGGTCTCGGAGCCGAGGAGCGTGCCAAGCATTGCGAACCTCTTTCAGGTACGTATGTACCCTAATACGGTACGTAGAGTCTACCCGCATCGGGAGCCGGGGGCAAGGAGCGCCGGCCGATCGGGCCAGGCGCCCTGGGCGAGAGTGTCGCGCAGCTCCCACCGCCGTACCTCCGGCATCGAAACGCGGCAGCGCGGGTAGTATGCGCGCAACACGGCGCCCGCCGCGGTTGCCCGGTGTCTAGACCTGAAGGAGGGGTAGGCATCGAGACATGGCGGGAGGCCGAGAGTCTCGACCCCGTCGCGCGCAAGGAGGAGCCCGTGATGCCCGGTCCGCGTTCGCCGCAGCCTTCGCTGCGGCAGCCTCGACGTCCGGCCTCCGTGTTGGCCTTCGACCGCGACTTCCTTCTGAGCCTGGCTGCGCTCGTTATGGCGCTCTTCTTTCTGCTCCTGCTGCCGGCGCGGGCCGGGGCCGAGGAGCCCTACCGCTTGGCCTCGCAGGTGGAGGACCGCGCGGGAGTGCTGGGCGTGCGGCAGGCAGAGGTGCAGGCGGCTGTCCGGACTCTGCAGGATGCCGAGCGCGTGCAGCTGTGGGTCGCGTACGTCGACTCCTTCTCGGGCCTCGCCGCGCAGGACTGGGCGGACGCGACCGCGACAAAGAGCGACCTGGGCCTGCGCGACGTGCTCCTCGCTGTGGCCGCCGGCGACCGTGCTTACGCGTACTCGGTGGACCAGGACTTCCCGTTGACGCAGGCGGAACTGGAAGAGGTCATGACGGTCGCGGTGGAGCCGGCGCTGTCCGGCAACGACTGGGCCGGCGCCGCGATCGGCGCCGCCACCGGTCTGGGCCAGGCACTCCGCGGTGAGGCCGTCACCCCTGCGGCCATCCAGCCGGGACCGCCGTACGAGCCGCCGACGGAACCTCAGCCCGCGGAGGGGGGGTCCTCCGCTTTCGTGTGGCTACTGGTGCTCCTGATCGTCGTGGCGGTCGTGATGCTGGTGATCTGGCTGCTGGTGAGACGGGCACGCTCGCGCCCGTCGAGCGGCACTGGGGCTCCGGGTGCCGCTGGGGTGGATGCCCTGTCGCTCGAGGAGCTGCGCCGCCGGGCCAACGCCGAGCTCGTGGAGACCGACGACGCCGTGAAGACCAGCACTCAGGAGCTGGGCTTTGCCGTCGCCGAGTTCGGGGAGGAGCAGGCGGCACCGTTCAGTCAGGCGCTGGCCGAAGCCCAGCACGAGCTCGACCAGGCCTTCCAGCTGCGCAAGGAGCTCGATGGCGCCGCCGGCGAGGGGCCGCAGCGCGAGCTTCTGACCGCGATCCTGCAGCACACATCCACGGCCAACGCGGCCCTGGACGCCCAGGCGGAGCGCTTCGACAAGCTCCGCGACCTCGAGCGCAACGCGCCCGAGGTGCTCACGAAGCTGGAACGACAGCTCGCCGAGCTTGAGGTTCGCCGGCCGCAGGCGGTGCGGGTGCTCACCGAGCTGGCGAAGGAGTACGCGGCCGCGGCGCTGGCGCCGGTCGCGGCCGCCCCGACCGAGGCCGCGTCCCGCATGGACTTCGCCCGCGAGCATGTCAAGGCCGGCCGCGAGGACCTCGCCGCGGGGCACCGCGGTGAGGCGGCCGTGGAGGCGCTGGTGGCCGAGGAAGCCGCCGGTCAGGCGCAGCAGCTCGTCGACTCAGTCGAGCGCCTGCGCCGGGACCTCGCCGGGGCGCAGGCCCTCATCGACGAGGCGGTCGCCGAGACGCGCCGCGACATCGCCGAGGCGACGGCCAGTGCCGGCGCCCAGCTTCAGCCGCTGGTGGCCATCGCGGAGGCGGCGGTGACGGCCGCGGCCGCCGCGGCCGCCCTCGAGGGCGGCCGCGATCCGCTCGCGGCGCTCCGCCGCCTCAGGGAAGCCGATGGCGTGCTCGAGCAGGCGCTCGTGCAGGTCCGCGACGAGCAGACCCGGCGCGCGAAGGCCGCGGAGTCGCTGGAGCGCACGCTGATCGCCGCGCGCTCCGTGGTCGCCTCCGCCGGCGACTACATCACGACGCACCGCGGCGCCGTGGGGAGCGGCCCCCGCACGCTCCTCTCCGAGGCCCAGCGTCACCTCGATCAGGCCGTGGCCCTCGGTGGATCCGACCCGGTGACGGCGGTGCAGCACGCCGCCCAGGCGCAGGAGTCCGCGTCGCGTGCCTTCAACGAGGCGCGCGCGGAGGCGGAGCCCGCGGTCGCCGCGCAGAGGGCGCGGGGCGGCGGTGGCGGCGGTATGGGCGGCGCGATCCTCGGCGGCATCCTCGTCAACGCGATGTCCGGCCGCGGGGGCGGAGGTGGCTCGTCGGGAGGCCGCCGCAGTGGAGGCGGCTCGTCGGGAGGCCGCCGCAGCGGAGGCGGCGGGTTCTCCTCGCCGAGCTTCGGAGGCGGAGGTACGCGCATGCGCCGCGGCGGCGGCGGGCGTTTCTAGTCAGGTCCAACCAGGCTTCAAAGGGAGGCTCTCTCATGGCACAGCAATCCATCCTCGGCCGCATCACCCAGCTCGCACGCGCCAACATCAACTCGCTCATCGATTCGGCTGAGGACCCCGAGAAGATGCTCGACCAGATGGTCCGCGACTACACCAACAGCATCTCCGAGGCCGAAGAGGCCGTGGCGATGAGCATCGGCAACCTGCGCATGATGGAGGCCGATCAGCGGGAGGCAGTCGAGGCCGCCACCGATTGGGGCAACAAGGCCGCGGCGGCGGCGAACAAGGCCGGGGAACTGCGCGCCGCCGGAAGCACCGCCGAGGCCGACCGCTTCGAGAACCTGGCGCGAGTCGCGCTCAAGCGGCAGATCGACTTCGAGGGCCAAGGAAAGGACCTGGGTGCCTCGATCGCCCAGCAGTCGGCCGTGGTCGAGAAGCTGAAGACCGGTCTCAACACGATGGCCGGAAAGCTTGAGGAGCTCAAGTCCAAGCGTGACGAGCTCGTGGCACGGGCGAAGATGGCCGAGGCGCAGACGAAGGTGCACGACGCCCTGAAGAGCGTCGACATCAACGATCCGACCGGCGAGATCAGCCGCTTCGAGGACAAGGTCCGGCGCGA
>JAPLCM010000290.1 GCA_026392275.1 Actinomycetota bacterium
TGGACGCGCTCATCCAGGCCGCCCGCGACCGCCACGTGCGCGAGATCAACGGCCACGTGCTGGCCAAGAACCCCGGCATGACGCGCTTCGCCGAGAATCTCGGCTTCGACATCCGCCCCGGCGACGAGCCGGAGGTCCGCAGGCTGGTGCTGCGCCTCTAGCGCGTCGTGGCCGCGGCGGCGGGCGCGGCGGCCGGCGAAGGCGGCAGCCGCACGGTGCTCTCGACGAGAGTGCCGTCGCCGAGGCGGCCGGGCAGCATGCCGGGCGGACGCCCCCCGTACTGCCCGGCCAGCTGCGACGGGATCCCGTAGCTGAAGTCCACGACGCGCAGCAGTACGGGCGGTCCGGCGGCGAAGCGCAGGGTGACCGCGACCCCGCCGATAGCTGGCGCATAGTAGTCGAACCACCAGCGTACGGTGGTGCCGTCGAGAATGCTGGTATCCCAGCTCTGCAGCGGAAGCCCGTCGACGCTCGCCGTGAGCCCGCCGACCACCGAGTGGACCAGCAGGCTGACTACCTGGGCGCCGCGTACCGAACGCAGGCGCAACCGCACGGTTCGCCGGTCGCCGGTGGTCACGTCGCGGAGCACATCGATGCGCGGCGGCGCGAGGCGCACCTGCGGTGCGTCGCCGGCGATCGTCGTGCGCACTCCCATCTGCGGGAAGTACGTGTCCTGGAAGCTCCGTCGCGCTCCCTCCAGCAGAAAGCGGCCGGTCCACTCGTCGACGCGGTCGACCGTCTGCCAGCGGGCGGCGCCGGACTCGTCGACGCGGTAGTAGATGCTGGTGAAGCGCGGGTGCTCGACGTCGAACGCCACCGTGGAGCCCACGGCCATGAGGACGATGAAGCCCGCGCCGGCCAAGCCGGCCGGGAGCCACAGCCGGAAGCCGCGTCGCACCACCTCGAGCGGGATCACGAGCAGTCCGGCGACCAGCCACACGGCGAGGATGGTGAGCACCTGCTTGAGGCCCGCCGACATGAGCAGGAGGTAGGTGGCGGAGCTCATGAGGACCACACCGGGGGCGGCGCCCGCGAGGGTCACCGCTGCTCCCGCGACGCTGTGCAGGGCGCGCTCGCCGAGCAGCACGGCGCCCAACAGGCCCAGACTGGCGGTCGCCAGCGGCCACGTCAGCAGATAGCTCGCGCCGGGCACGAGGACAGCGACTGCCGTGGCGCCGGCCAGCCACCAGAGCAGGGCCGCCACGGCCAGGTCCCACGGCCGCAGGCGCCGCAACAGGAGCTCGTAGGCGGCGATGATCACGGCGGCCGCAAGCAGCACGAGGCCGATCCGATAGAAGTCGCTGATCACGACGCCGGTCGCGCTCCACGTGCGCTGCTCGTATGCGGTGCGGTACATGCCCCAGGCCAGCGCCATGACCAGCAGCGCGATCCCCAGCGCTGCGGCGGTGGCCGGCACGGCCAGGATGAGGCCACGCAGGCTGAGCAGCCGGCGGCGGACGGCCACGGTGACGGCGACCGCGAAGACGACGGCGGCCAGGGCCGCGAACGGCAGTACCAGACCCTGGTCGTAGACGACCGCGAAGCCGCCCACGACGTCGAAGTACACGACGTTCTCGCGGTGCAGGTCCCAGAGATCGAGATCGCCAAAGCGCCTCGCGACGGCGAGGGCCGTGTCGCCCTCGTGTTGCAGGCTGCTGGCGTCGAAGCTCCCCAGAGAGTCGTAGGCGGTGTGGTCGTAGGCAGGCCCGTCGAGGGCGCCGAAGCTCATGCCCGGTACCCCGGCGGCCACGAAGGGCCGAAAGTCGCTCTCGATGGGCAACCGCCGCGAGACCTCGTACATCAGCGACGAGGTGTACAGATGCGGCGCGCCGGCCACGAGCTCGCGCACCAAGAGGCCGTTACCGGGACTCGGCTCGTACATGAGTACCGGCGAGGAAGAGCCCGGACTGTCGAAGTTCAGCACGACGCCCACGCCGTAGGCCCACGGATCCTCGCGCAGGAAGGCGCGCGCGCCGAGCAGGCCGCGCTCCTCGCCGTCGGTGAACAGGAAGATGACGTCGTTGCGCGGCCGCGGCCCCGCGGCCAGCGCCCGGGCCGTCTCAAGCAGCGTGACGACGCCGCCGCCATCGTCGGCGG
>JAPLCM010000006.1 GCA_026392275.1 Actinomycetota bacterium
GCGCTCACACCGACTCGAGCCACACCTCGTAGTCGGGGTCGGCGGCGTTGCTCTGGAAGCGCCGGATGCGGTTCATGCCGTACTCGTAGAAGTCGAAGTCGAGCGTGGACATGCTCGCCTGGATCATCGCCCAGATGCTCCACCAGAGGTCGGCGATCAGCTTGTGCAGCTGCATGCGCGCGTAGCGATGCTCGTCCATCCCGCCGCAGTAGGCGGTGAGTACGAGCTTTTCCTCGTCGACGCTGAGAGGGTGCTCCACGCAAAAGTCGCCGAGGTCGAAGTACGGGTCGTTCATGCCGCCGTACTCCCAGTCGATGACCCACATCTTGCCGTCGGGCGCCAGAATGAAGTTCTCGCTGAGCAGGTCGTTGTGGCAGGCGGTGAAGGCGGGCTGATCGCGCTCCATGGCCGCCTCGATGAGCCTCCCCTGCTCGAGCATCCAGTCTGTCTCCTCGGGCCGCGGCGCGTTCACTTGCGCTGCCATGCGCAGGTAGTTACGCACCATGTCGAAGAGGCGGACCTCTTCGGCGAAGACCGCCTTCTCGTGGTACGTACGCATCGCCCCCACGACCTTCTCAAGGCGGTCCGCGTGACCGGCGAGCGACTCGGGGTGCATGGTCTCTCCGGTAATGAAGGGGACGATCGTGCAGTCGCCGGGCTGGATCACGTGGAGCAGGGGCGGGGCGACTCCCGCGGCGGCCGCGGCCGCGTGGTTGACGAGCTCCCGGGTGCGGTCGATGAAGGTCTCCGTGCCCTCCCCGGGGATGCGCAGGACGAACCTGCCGACTCCGGGCGCGCCGGCCTCTCCGTCGACAGTGACGAGGTAGTTGCGGTTGGTGATGCCGCCGCCGAGCTCCACGAAACGGACATCCCTGCCCTTCCAGTCGTCGATCCTCGCGATCACGTCTTCGGCGCTGATGGGCTCTGTCATGTTGGTTCCTTCGCTTGGTCGGTACAACGAGAGAGGCCGGGGTCCATCGCGCCCCCGTGGGAGCATATGCGAAGGACCCCGGCCGCGTCAGCTGTTGACTGTGGTCAGGAGACCGGCACCTCGAGGCCCATGCCGGCGAGCTCGTCGCGCACGTCGTCCATGGCTTTCTGGTACTCGCTGTTCACGATGCGCTTGGTCTTGGCGTCGTAGACCTCCTGGAAGGTCATGCCCTTGTCCGGGTCCTTGAGCTTGTCGCCGAACAGCGGGAACAGCTTCTGCGCGAGCGGCTCGGCCTCGGCGCGCGTGAGTTTCGCCGCCGCCAGGCCCATCTCGGCGTGGAACCTGTGGTCGTCCGGCACCAGCGAGTCGGACTGCACCGACATGGCCGGGTGCCCGGAGAACACGTTGCCGCCGGAGGTCACGATGGCGAGCAGGTAGCAGGCCATCTCGTAGTGGTACTGCTTGGTACCGGAACCGCCTCCGAGGTATGGCAGGTTGACCATCGGGTAGCCCATATTGCGGCCGATGGCGGCATTGCTCATGGCGATCGCCCAGATGAGCGGCTTGGTCGACGAAAGGTGCAGCTTGCTGTGCAGCGGCGCGTTGTAGTGGTAGGTGCCGCGGAAGATCAGGTTGCCCATGATCATGTAGCAGGTGGCCGTGACGGCGACGCCCTCAGCGCCGCCGGCGTAGCCGCCGAACAGCGGCGTCGACGTGGAGCCGATGTTGGCACTGATGCTGTTGTAGAAGGCGACCTTCTGCAGCGCCTCGTAGCCCACCACCATCTCGGAGAGGAAGTCGATGAGGAAGCCGTCGCTGGGGCGCAGGCCGAAGTCCGGGTAGCTGGCCGCGAACATCGAGGCCGGCTGGGAAGCAGCGGAGATGCCGTTGATGATCGGCAGGCCGGCGCGGCCGGAGCGGCGGATGCCCTCGCGCGCCAGGCGCACGGTCTTGCAGGCCGCGAGGATCTCCTGCGGCGAGCGCACGCGCGTGTCTTTGCCGCGCAGGTGCAGGATCGACGGCACGCTGACCGAGTCGACGATGCTGAACGACGCCATCTTCTCGACCGTGTCCATGAAGATCTGCTCGTCGGTGGTGTAGATGCCGCCGCCGACGTGCACCCACGGGCGGTCGCCGGTGGTGTCGGGGCGCCGGCCGCACATGGTCTTGCGCTCGCGGCCTTCGCCGAAGGTCGCGCTCTTGGGTGCTTGTGAACAAGCGAGCAGGATCTCCTCGCGCGTGAACTGCATCACGCGGTTGGTCTCGGGGCAGTAGGCGCCGGCCTCGGCGAGGAGGTCGACGGCCGCCTGGAAGACGCGGTCGGTGAGGTCGTCGTCGGTGTTGATGATGGTCTCTTTGTCCCACTTGACCCTGTGGCGCGCGATCACCTCAGTGAGCTTGGGCACGTAGCGCTTCATGTAGTAGTCGGTCTCGGAGGTCAGCGGCCCTACTTCGGCGCGGTCGAATACTTCGATCAGGTCGATCATGTCGTTCTCCTCACGATGCGGGTTCGGCGGTGGGCTTGGGGGCGCCGCTCACGACACCAGCTTGGTGGCCAGGACGACGGCATCGTAGGCGCTACCGCTCCACCCGTCGGCGCCGATCGTGTCGGCCCACTCCTTGGTGGTCGCGCCGCCGCCCACGATGACCTTGTACTTGTCGCGGGTGCCCTGATCCTTGAGCGCGTCGATGACGTCCCGCTGGCCGATGAGCGTCGTGGTGAGGAGCGCCGAGATGGCGATGATGTCGGCGTTCGTTTCGTTGGCCTTGTCGATGAACTTGAAGAGGTCGACGTCGATGCCGAGGTCGTGGACCTCGAACCCGGAGGTCTCGAAGAGGAGCTTGAGGATGTTCTTGCCGATCGAGTGAAGGTCGCCCTTCACGGTGCCGATCACGATCGTGCCCTTCTTCTCGTCGGCGCCGCCGGCTTCTTTGATCTTGGGCTCGAGCACGGTCATGGCCGACTGGAAGGCCAGAGCGGCCTGCATGAGCTCGGGGAGGAAGATGTCTTCGCACTCGAACTGCTCGCCGATGACGTTCAACCCCGGCAGCAGGCCCTTGTCGATGACCTCGCGGGGGTCCATCCCGTCGGCCAGAGCCTTGTTCACGGTCTCGAGGACGGCGTCCGGGTCCTGGTCGACGATCGACTGCTTGAGCTGTTCGTGCATGGTCTCGTTTCCCATTACGTGCACCCCTTCTTGTCCTGTCTGGATGTGTTCGTGAAGATCGTGAAGTACGGCGTCGGCGCCGCGGGGCGGGCGCCGCTAGGCGTCGCCCTCGGCCTCGACCCAGGTGGCTTCGCCGGCGACGAGGCCGGGGAACTCGGCGCGGATCTGCGCGTCCAGCTCGGACGCCCAGACGGCCGGGTTGGGCTGCGACAGGAGGCCGCGGGCGAAGGCGCGCGCGCGGCTCTGGGCGTCCGGCCGTCCGGCCGCCTCCCATTGCGCGCGCATGCCGCGGTCGGCGACCTTGGGGAAGACCGCGGTGGTCTTCATCAGCGACTTGGTGTGCTTGCTCCTCATGAAGTCGCCGCCCGGCCCCACCTGGGCGATGACCTCGAGGGCCAGGTTGTCTTCGCTGAACTCCAGGCCGCGCACGACGCGCTTGTTCATGAGGGCGATCTCGTCGTCGACCACGGCCTTGCCGAAGTCGAACGCCATGAGCGAGCTGAACAGGCCGCCCATGTTGAGCAGCGTGGCGCCGGCCAGCACCGCGCCGAGCGTGTTCATGCCGGTCTCGTAGCCCGACTGCGCGTCGTTCGCGTGCGCGTTGGTGAGGCCGATGTAGCCGCCGGTCGGGACGTTGTAGAAGTGCCCGAGCTGGGCCTGGGCCATGCAGAGCATGCCGGTCTCGATGGCGCCCGGGGCGTAGGCCCCGGTGCGCATGTCGGCCACCGTTGGCAGGCTGGCGTAGATGATCGGCGTGCCTGCCCTGACCATCTGCTGGAAGACCGTGATGGCGAGGAACTCGGCGTTGCCGACGATCAGCGTACCCATGAGCGTCATCGGTGAGGTGAGGCCGGCGTTGGGCACCACGGTCGTGTACACGGGCAGGCCGCGCTCGGTGAGATACATCACCGCTTCCGTGGAGTCGACGTCCATCGTGAGCGGGCTGACCATCGGGCAGTAGTGATGGTTGATGACCGGGCGCTCGCGATAGGCGTCGGCGCCGCCGGCGATGAGCTCGCCGAGCTTGAGCACCTGGCGCAGATCGTCCATGTTGGGGGTGTTGCTGCGCACCGGCTTGAGGCAGTTCTTGAGCGCCGGATAGAAGCGGCTCAGGCTGAACTGGCCGGGAGGCGCGTCGTCGGCGAGCGTGGAGATCGAGAAGACGTCGAAGCCCTTGAGCTCGTTGATGAGGTGGGCGATGTTGGCGATGTCGGTGGAGGTGGCGCGGCGCTCGACGCCGGTCGCGGGGTCGACTACGTTGGGCGCCGAGCTGCCGGTGACGACCACGGGGCCGCAGTCGGGGATCGTGCGGTCGTACTGCGGGTCGCGGCCGCGGAAGGTGAAGCTCGTCGGGCAGACCTGCAGGTACTTGCCGACGATCTCGGCGGGGAACTTGACGAGCCCATCGGCGTCCACCTTGCAGCCGTGGGCCTTGAAGACCTCGCGGGCGGGTCCGTGGTGAGCCAGGATGCCGACGTTCTCGAGGACCCAGAGTGACGCTTCGTGGACCCGTTCGACCTGCTTGGCGGTGAGTAGCTCAGCGTGCTTCATGTGCATCAGATCCTCTCAGTCGACTTCTCATACAGCGACCACCCGCAGCCCGCGCCGCAGCATCTCGGCGCGCACGTCGGCGTCCACGCCATCGTCGACCACCACCACCTGCACGTCGTCGAGGGTACAGATCACGAAGTCGCCGACGACGCCGATCTTGCTGCGATCGGCGAGGACGATCACCTCGCCGCGCGTCTGGCGGATCATGGCGCGCTCGACGCCGGCGAGGCCGACGCTGGCCGTGGTGATGCCCTCCTCGAGGCTGACACCGTCGGCGCCGAGGATGAACTTGGAGGCGTGGAAGCCGCTCAGGACCTCCAGCGGCAGTGCACCTTCAAGCGAGTTCGAGCGCGGCCGGTAGAGGCCGCCGAGGAGGATGACGTCGAGGGCCTTCTCCTGGGCCGACGCCACGGCGCCGAGGTTGTGCGTGACGATCCGCGCGAAGAGCTGGGGGTCGACGTGCGAGAGCACCTGCGTGGCGGTCGTGCCCGAGCCCAGGAACACCGTCTCGCCGGGCTTGATCATGGTCGCCGCCGCCTGGGCGATGCGCTGCTTCTCCTGCGCGTGCGCGCGCACGTTGGTGACGTAGCGCGGCTCTTCGGCGATGTGCTGCTTGAGGATCGCCCCGCCGTGGGTGCGTGAGAGCAGGCCGCCGGCCTCCAGACGCTCGAGGTCGCGGCGGATGGTCATCTCGGACACCCCGAGCAGATCGCTCAGCGCGGAGACGCGTACGCCGCGCTGTTCGGCGAGCACCTCCAGAATGCGGCTCTGCCGTTCGGCCGGGAACATCTCACGCGTGTCTGGCGACGACATCGAGCTCCCCAAGGCTGTGATGTGTTGGCGGAATCGCTCAGAATCGAACGCACGTCTGCAATTGTCAGGCGGGCGCAGGTGAATGTCAAGTGTTCTGGGCTGTGCGAGTGTGTTTCTGCGTGGGAGAACGATTCCGCCAGCTCCCAAACACGACAAAGGCGGCGGGCCCAGGGGCCCGCCGCCTTGGTTCGTGCCGCACGATGCGCGCCGGCCTCAGTACTCGCCGTGCGCCTTCTGCACCTTCCCTCTGAACGTCCGGTAGGCGAAGATCATGTAGCCGATCACGATCGGGAAACCGATGATCGTGATGATCAGCATGGCGGTGAGGGTTGTGCTGCCGGAGGCCGAATTGCTCACCGTGAGGCTCGTCGCTTCTGGGGTGCCTCGCGCCGGCACCATGTCGGGGTAGTTGCTGACGGCGAAGATGCCGCCCACGCCGATGATCGTCAGGGCGGTGCCGAGGAACGCCGTGCGATGGTCGCGCTTGAGCATGCCCCAGCGAGCCCATACGACGGCTCCGAGCACGATGACCACGGACAGCCAGCCGTACCAGGCGCCGAACACGTTGTCGCTGGCGCGCGAGGCTTCGAACAGGGTCGCCACGGTGGCCAGGACGAAGAGCAGCACGCACACGATCTGTGAGATGCCGCGCACCTTGATGGCTCGACCCTGGACCGGATCGTCCGTCTTGAGGGCGAGCCACGCGGCGCCGTGCGTGACCAGCGCGCACAGGCCGAGCAGGCCGATGAGCAGCGAGTACCAGTTCAGAAGCCCGAGGAATGTGCCGGTGTAATTGCCGTCGGCGTCGAGCGGTATGCCGCGGATCACGTTGCCCACGGCCACACCGACGAGCAGCGCCGGCACAAGGCTGCCGACGAAGAACGCCACATCCCAGAGCTTGGCGAAGCCGGAGTCGCGCCCGCGGTACTCGAGGGACACGGCCCGCAGGATGAGCCCGAAGAGCACGAGCATGATCGCGAGATAGAAGCCGCTGAACGTCGAGGCGTAGACGGCCGGGAAGGCGGCGAACAGCGCACCACCCCCGGTCAGCAACCAGACCTCGTTACCGTCCCACACGGGACCGATCGCCGCGCGGATCTCTTGCTTTTCGCCGTCCGTGCGGGCGATGAATGGGTACAGGACTCCTGCGCCGAGGTCAAAACCGTCGAGGACGGCGTAGCCGGTGAGCAGGACACCGACGAGGACGAACCACAGCCACTGCAGAGTCATCTCGTCACCTCCCCGCGCCGGACGGTGCCGTTGCCGCCGCCTTTTCCGTAGTGAGCATATCGACGACCTCTTGCGGCCCTGTGCGGATCGTGCCGAAGAAGATGCGTGCCCACCCGATGAACAGGACCAGGTAGATCAGGCCGAAGATACCGAAGGTGGTCGCGACCTCGCCGCTCGAGACGAGCGGTGACACTCCGTCGGAGGTGCGCAGCA
>JAPLCM010000308.1 GCA_026392275.1 Actinomycetota bacterium
ACGACCTCGCCGGCACGCACCTCGAGATCGACGTCGGTGACGGCCGTGAGCCGCCCGAAGCGGCACGCGACGCCGCGCGCCGAGGCCTGGGGCAGAGGGGCAGCGTCGTCCGCCGGCGCGCACGAGCCCGGGCAGGCCTCACGGGCGCCCGGCACGGCCGGGGGCAGCGCCGCGGCGACCGCCTCCGGCGGTCCGGCGGCGACCGCCCGGCCGGCGTCCAACAGCAGCACCGACGCGGCGCGCTCGGCCTCGTCGAGATAGGTCGTGGAGACGACCACGCCGGCGCCGCCGGCGGCGGCGCCGGCGATCAGGCGCCACAGCTCCACCCGGCTCACCGGGTCCACGCCGGTCGTGGGTTCGTCGAGGATCAGGAGCTCCGGCTGGTGCAGCATCGCGAGCGCGAACGCCAGCTTCTGGCGCGCGACGTTCTCGGCGACGCTGAGGTCGTCGTAGAGACCCGAGGCGCCGGCGACGTAGCCGATATGGCGGCGCGCCGGGCTGCGCACCGTGCCCGCCGTGGGCCGGGCGACGCCGGCAAGGGCGCGGAGAAGCGTCGTCTTGCCGGCGCCGTCGCCGCCGATGACCGCGGTGACCGCCCCGGCCGGAACGTCCAGAGTCACGTCGTCCAGGGCGGCGCGCGCGCCGTACCTCACGGTGAGGCCGCTCACGCCCCATCCGCTCGATCGCGATTCGCTCACGCGCGACGCGCTCACGAGCCGCCCTCCGTGTGTTCCGCCGAAGCGGGCGCGACGGCATGAGTCGTGATGGTTGTGGTACGGCCAGTGGTACCGCCAGTGGTGCCGTGTGTAGTGCCGCCAGTGGTGCCGAGCGTCCCGTCGACACCATCCCCTCCGCCGGCTGCCTCGCTCACGTCGTCCCCTCCGCTGGCCGGGGCCAGATCGCGGCGAAAGCGCAGGGTCGATGCCGTGGACACCACCAGCGCCATCACGGCGAGAACGACGAGCGGCGCCCACAGCGCGCCGATGGGTGCGCCGCGCACCATGACCCCTCGCGCGACTTTGATGAAGTACGTGAGCGGCAGAAGGTAGCCGATCCAGCGCACGCCCCAGGGCATCGCGTAGAGGGGGAAGAACAGGCCGCTGAGAAGGAACTGGGGAAGCAGGGTCATCATCGCAAGCTGGATGGCCTGTCCCTGGGTCTGCGACACCGTGGAGATGAGCACCCCGATGCCGAGGGTCACGAACAGGAAGAGCGCGGAGCCGAGGGCGAACACCGCGACCGAGCCGCGGAACGGAACGTTGAAGAGCAGCATGCCCGCCCCGACCACGATCGCCATGTCGAGGGCGGCAATGACCATGTACGGCGCGATCTTGCCGACGAAGACGTCGCGCGGGCGGAACGGCATGACGGCGAGCTGTTCCATGGTACCTGCCTGGCGCTCGCGCACCACGCCGAGGGCTGTGGCCACGGTGCCCACGAAGACGAGAATGATGCCGCACAGGCCGGGGATCATGATGACCGCCGTGCGCAGGTCGGGGTTGAAGAGGACCGCGACCTTGGCAGTCGCGACTGAGGCTCCACCTGGGGCGGCGCCGGCTTGCGGCGCATCGCCGCCGCCCCGCGCCGCGATCCCTTGCGCCTTCGCCAGGGCGCGCAGAGCCGCCTGGGTCGCGAACAACTCGGTGCCGTCGAGGTACAGCTGCACAGCCGCGCCCGCCTGCGACGGCGTGACGATCGCGGCCACCGCCTCGCCGCGGCGCAGCGCGTCGCGGGCCTGCGCCGCCCCGTCCGCGGGGCGCGTCGCGACGACGCGAAGCTCCGCGGGGAGGGCCGCGGCGACCAGGGGCGCCCCGGGGCCGACGACGAGCGTCGGCACTTCCTTGACGTCGAAGCTGGCGGCGTAGCCGAACACCACAAGAAAGAGGAAGGGGAAGAGGAAGAGCATGGCGACCGTTCTACGGTCGCGGCGCAGCTGGCGGAACTCTTTGAGCGCGATGGCCCACATGGGCGCCTCCCTCGCCGCGCGTGCGGTCCGCGCGGTCTGATGAACTCAACGTCCGTTGAATTCTACGGCCGTTGAATTACTCTGTCAAGGTGCCGAATCCAACACGTCGACGCCGACTGCGCGATTCCTGCTCTTGAGCCGTCGGAACCCTTCTGGTAGGTTGTGCGTCTGCGTCCCCGGCGGCGTTCTCCCGCCGCGTGAGGGATGCCTGCGGTCGCCCGTGCGGCGCATCGCAGCCATGGAGGAGTCGCACTGGAACGCTGCCGCTCGAGACGTCTGCCCGTGACTGTCGCCCTGGTCGGTCTGGCCCTGCTGGCCGTCCTTGCGTTTGGCGCAGCGGCGGCACCGGCGGCGCCGCGCGGCGAACTGCAGGGCGTGCGTGCCAAGGCGAAGGCCCTGGCCGCCGAGGTCGCCGCGCTCGACGCGCAAAATCGACGCCGCCGTCCAGCGCTGCACGCGAGCCACCGATTCACTCGCTGCGGTGCGCGGTCAGATCAGCGACAACAGGCGCCTTCAGAAGCTCGCGCTCCGCGAACTCGACGTGGCGCGCGTCGCGCTCGCCGCGCGCGCCGTCGCCTTGTACAAGCACGACGACGTCACCATACTCGACGCCGTCTTCGGCGCCGACGACTTCGGCGACCTCGTCAGCCGGCTCACGATGGTGCAGTACGTAGCACGCGGCGATCGCGACGTGCTGCGCACCGTCGAGCGCACCAGGCGCGAGCTCGCCGACCGGGCGGTATCGCTGGTCGCCGACGAGCGCACCACGAAGAAGCTCGTCGCCCAGCGTGACGCGGAGCTCCAGAGCATCAAGGCGCAGCTCGGCGACCGGCAAGCGCTGCTCGTGGGAGTGCGCCAGGAGATCCGCGATCTGGCTGCCCGGCAGACGCCTGCCACGCCCACGCCCGGCGAGACGGTGCAGCCGCCGTCCGACGACGGCGGCGGCGGCGGGCAGGGCCAGTGGTGGCCGCTGATCCAGCAGGCCGCCGGCGCCAACGGCGTCAGCGCGCGCGGCATGTACCGCCTCATGATGATCGAGTCCGGCGGCTATGCCTCCATCGTGGGCCCCGGTGGCTACTACGGCCTGTTCCAGTACCACCCCACCACCTGGAAGGGCTCCTGGAACCCCTATCGCTCGGCCAGCATCACCGACGGCGCCGCACAGATCCGCGCCACAGCGCTCGCCCTCAAGATGGGGTACGGGCACGCCTGGTGGGACCCGTCCTACTCCTGGGCCTTCTCGGGCGGGTGACCCGGCCGCTGCTGATGCTCGACCACGATGGCGTCGTGGTCGACTCCGTCGAGATCTTCACGACGTCGTTCGTGGAGGCATGCCGCCGCGTCGGTCTGTCGCGGGTCGCGACCACCGACGACGTGCTCGCCCTCTTCGCCGGCAACTTCTACGAGAGCCTGCGGGAGCTGGGCGCCGACGACGCGCAGATAGGTGCGGCCATGAGCCGCACCGCCGGCGCCCTCCGCCTCGCGATGCCGGCACTCCGCCCCTTTCCGCTCATGCCCGAGGTGCTGGCCGAGCTCGCCGAGGCGCGCCACCTCGTCATCGTCTCGTCGAACGCCGGCGACGTGGTGGAGCTCTTTCTCAGGCGGCACGGCATCACCGGCGTCGCCGAGGTGGCGGGGGCCGAGGCCGGGCGCGGCAAGGTCGCCAAGGTCGAGGCGCTGATCGCCCGGTTCCCCGGGCAGGCGGTCTACTGGTTCGTGGGCGACACCGCCGGCGACATGAGCGAAGCGCGCCGCGCCGGCGCCACGCCGCTTGGCGTGGCCTGGGGATGGCACGGCAGGGAATTGCTCGAAGCCGCCGGCGCCGAGCGCATCGCCGACACGCCGGCCGATCTGCTGGCCATCGTCGCACCCGAACTGACGGCCGACTTCTTGGGCACCGGCTAGGCTGGATCCGCACGTCTGTGTCGAGTCGCCCTGGGGTCCGAAAGCCGTGTACGCCGGCCTCGGGACCGTGTCGATCCGCGGCGCCGCCCCGCCGGCGGCCGAACCCAGAATGGCACGGTGCCGACCGACTCTGCTGGGTCCTTCACGCGTTGCTCGCCCGCCCCTTGTCTTGCGGCGCTGTTGCGCGACAATTGACGGTGGAGATCCAGGACAACGATGGCCGGGGGCGAGTATGTGCGGTACGCTGGTCGTCGAGGGCCGGGAGACGGTCGAGTGCTCTGCATCTGCCAAGGTCACGCTCGCTGCCGCGGCGCTTGACGGTCGACGTCTCCCAGGGCTCCTGCGAGTGCCTGCTTCGGGGTTCGTTGCCGACTCTGGCGCGTCACGTGGAGAGTGACATCCGCATCGCGTAGGGCGCCAAGAAGCAGGCCGGCCGAAAGGCGGGGCAGGGACGGATGGCAGAGGATCTGATAGGTCGCAAGCTGGGGCGCTACCAGATCACGGCGCTCGTTGGCCAGGGTGGCATGGCCACTGTGTACCGGGCCACGCACCCCGGCCTGGAACAGACCGTGGCCGTCAAGGTGCTGCACGCGCATCTTGCGACCGACCCTAACCTGCTCGGCCGGTTCCAGCAGGAGGCGCGGGCGGTCGCCGCCCTGCGGCACCCCAACATCGTGCACGTCGTCGACTTCGACTGCATCGACGAGCAGTACTTCATGGTCATGGAATACATCGACGGCCGCACCCTCTCGGAGCACCTCGGTGAGATGGCCTCCGGCGCGCGTCGCCTGCCGACCGCCGAGGTGCTGCAGCTCTTCGAGCCGCTCTGCTCGGCGGTCGACTACGCTCATGGGCGTGGCATGATCCACCGCGACATCAAGCCGTCAAATGTTCTGCTCACTGCGCAAGGCGAGCCGGTGCTCAGTGACTACGGCATCGCCAAGATCATCGGCGTCACTCAGCACACGGCCACCGGCACCGTCATGGGCTCGGCCTACTACATGTCGCCGGAGCAGGCCCAGGGAATCGCCGTCGACGGACGCAGCGACATCTACTCGCTGGGCGTGATGCTCTTCGAGTCGCTCGCGGGGCGGGTGCCCTACGAAGGCGACACCCTGGCGACCGTGCTCGTGAAGCACATCACAGCACCGGTGCCGGCCGTGTGC
>JAPLCM010000331.1 GCA_026392275.1 Actinomycetota bacterium
TCGGGCCACCGAGTTGTCCTCGAACCGCTTGGACTCGACGTCGTGGTGCAGCATGCTCTGGACGTTGGTGCTCGTGTAGAACAGGCCGTCGGGGTGCGGGATCGGCAGGTCGTGCCGCGGGTCGGCGCCCTTGACCACCAAGTCTCCGGGCACGGTCTTGACCGCGGATTCGACGAGCTCCGCGGGGAACTTGACGACGTGCGTCTCGCGATCCACGTCGGCGCCGGCCTCGGCGAGAATGCCGAGAGCGCCGTCGTGGTCGATCCGCATGCCCATCGTCGCCAGCAGCTCGAGGCACTTCTCCCGCATAGTGCCCACCTGCTCGGACGAGAGCATCCTCAGCTTCAGCGTATCTACCATGTGCTGTCTCCTTGGTATGCGCCGCGAGAGCCCGCCCGATGGGCGCGCTCGTCGGCGCGAACGAGGGATGGGGCGGAGCGCCGGGACAATGACGCGTGGGACCGGCGCGGCGGTCGGCCTAGGGGCCGCGAGAGTCGAAGCTGGTGCTGTCCGGTGTGAGAACGTAGGGGGGCGCACTGGGCTCAGGAGTGCACCAGTGAAGCCTCGGCATGTCGGCAGTCCGCCGGTCGGACATCGGACGATCCCCCTGGCGGCCGGCTTGGCCGCCGCATACATCGTGGATGCAGAACCGCAAGTGCGCGCATGGTACGCTCGCGCGCGCGAGAAGGCAACAGGCTGCGCCGCCTGTCCGGCTGTGGGGACGGTTCCGCGCCCGCAACCCGGCGGATTTGCGTCCGTAATCCCGGACTGGCCCCCGCGCGTCTGGGCATCCCGCGGCGCCTCCCCTACAGTGCCGCATACGTATGATTCGGCGCCGCCTGCGGTCCTCCAGTCGCCGCGTGCGGCGTCTCTGATCCCCGCGAGAGGAGACACACCGGTGACCATCATCCTGGACGGCGGGTCGCTGACCGTCGAGAAGCTCGTGCACATCGCCCGCGACGGCGAGAAGGTCGAGCTCGACCCGGCGGCCGTGCAGCGCATCCGGGTCTGCCGCGCCATGCTCGAAGACAAGATCAAGGCGCGCGAGATCATGTACGGCACCAACACCGGCATCGGCGAGTTCTCGGAGATGGTGCTCGACGACGACCAGGTCACCCAGTTTCAGCGCTTTCTCGTGTACAACCACGCCGCCGGCATCGGCAAGCCCGCGCCGATCGAGGTCGTGCGCGCCGCCATGGCAGGGCGCGTCAACGTGCACGCCCACGGCAACTCGGGCAATCGGCCCGAAATCACGCTCACGCTGGTGGAGATGCTCAACCGCGGCGTCACGCCGGTGATCTGCGAGAAGGGCTCGGTGGGCGCCTCCGGCGACCTCGCCCCCATGGCTCAGCTCGCCCTCCTGATGATGGGCGAGGGGGAGGCGTTCTTCGAAGGCGAACGCCTCCCCGGCGCCGTGGCCATGGAGCGCGCCGGCATCCCCGTCCCGGGGCTGCAAGCGCGCGACGGCCTCGCCACCATCAACGGCTCCAACGTGCTCACAGCGATGAGCGCGCTGCTCTGCTGCGACGCCGACCGCTGGCTGCGCCAGGCCGAGATCGCCTGCGCCATGAGCCTCGAGGCGCTGCTCGCCAACCTAAAGCCGTACAACGCCAAGCTGCACGAGTTGCGCGGCTTCGCCGGAGCCATCCGCAGCGCCGCCGCCATCAAGAAGTGCATCGAGGGCAGCGACCTGGCGACCGGCAAGATCAAGACCAAGGTGCAGGACGCCTACTCCATGCGCTCGTCGCCGCAGGTCATCGGCGCCGCTCACGACGCTCTCAAGTGGGCCAAGTCGCAGGTGGAGATCGAGCTCAACGGCGTCGGCGACAACCCCATCTTCGTGCCCGAAGACAAGCTCACCCTGACCGGGGCCAACTTCCAGGGCACGCCGGTCAGCCTGCCGATGGAGATCGTGGGGCAGGCGCTCACCATGGTCAGCGTGCTCAGCGAGCGCCGGCTCAATCGCCTCGAGAATCCGGCACTCAGCCAGGGCCTCCCCGACTTTCTCACGCCGAACCCGGGGTTCTACAGCGGTCTGATGCTCAGCCAGTACGCCGCCGACACGCTCATCACCGAGCAGCGCATCCTGGCGGCTCCGGCCTCCACCATGAGCATCCCGGCGGCCGCCGACCAGGAAGACTTCGTCTCGATGGGCATGAACACGGCCCTCAAGAACCGCCAGATCCTCGAGAACGCCTACGGCGTCCTGGGCATCGAGTTCATGGGCGCCGCGCAGGCCCTCGATTTCCGCGAGTTCACGCCCGGCACGGGCGTGCGTGCCGCGCACGAGGTCATCCGCCGCCACGTCGCCCACCTCGACGTCGACCGCCCGCTGTACCCGGACCACAACGCCATGGCGGCCCTGGTGGCGTCCGGCGAGATCCTCGACGCCGTGGAGGCTGCGATCGGCCCGCTGGGCTGACACCTTCGAGCGATTCGCTGGGCGGGCGTCGGCCGACGAGGCGGCGGCCGGGCGCCGGGCGGGCGGCTTATCGCGAATCGGTAAGTTAGGAAACGGCCCTCTCACTATCTTACCGATGTGCACTATCCCGCGGGGCGACATCGCGCCGCCGGCCGCCCGGCGACGAACGCGGCCGCAAACGGCCGTCGTAACCGCACGCAATGAGGGAAGGTGGCGGGAGCGACGGGACTCGAACCCGCGGCCTCCGGCGTGACAGGCCGGCGCTCTAACCAGCTGAGCTACGCCCCCGCGAAAGGACGATGACGGCCGGCTGAAGTGGGGGCCGGCCGCGGTGGACGGGCGACGGAAGATCGAGGCGCCCGTGGTGCAGCGAAACGGCAGTCTAGCACACCCCGCGGGGCGCGGCCAAACGGCTACGCGCGGCCTGCGCGGCCCTTCGTGAGCCCGTAGTCGAGCAGTGCCCGGCCGAACCACGGCCTGCCGGGCAGGCCGTGAATGCCGGGGCGGTCGCCCGCGGCCAGAGCATCCTCGTAGGCATCAAGGATCTCATCGGTGACGCGGCCCCACGAGAGCCTCTGGGCGGCGGCCAGGCCTGCCGCCCTGAGCCGCTGCCGCTCGTGGTCGTCCTGCAGCACGTCGTACAGTGCGTCGGCGAGCAGCGCCGGCTGCCCCGGAGGCACGAGCCGGCCGGCCTCGCCATCCAACAGCACGGAGCGATAGCCGGGCAGATCCGAGGCCACCACCGGCACGCCGGCGGCCATGGCCTCGGCCAGCACAATGCCGAAGCTCTCGGCGGCCAGCGACGGCGCACATACGACCTCGGCCTGCCCCAATTGCGCGACCTTCTCGTCGTCCGCCACCCAGCCCAGGGCCTCGACGCCGGCGAGATCGAGCGGCGGCCCGTAGGCTAGCCGCGACGCCTCCAGCGCCTGCCGACGCGTCGCCCCGGCGATGACC
>JAPLCM010000015.1 GCA_026392275.1 Actinomycetota bacterium
TGCTCGTCGACGGCAGGTGCTCGATCTATGAGGAGCGCCCGTCGACGTGCCGCAACTACGACTGCCGGATCTTCGCCGCGGCCGGGATCGCGGCGGACCGCGAGCCGATCACGCGGCAGGCGCGGCGCTGGGCGTTCAGTCATGCGGCCCCGGCCGACCGCGATGAGCATGAGGCGGTGCGCGCCGCCGCGAGGTTCCTGCGGGAGCGCGGCGAGTGCTTCCCCGGCGGCTCAGGGCCCCGAAGCCCGGTACAGGTGGCCCTGCTTGCGCTGACGGTGCACGAGGTGTTTCTCGAAACCGGCGACGCCTCCGGCGTGCGCGCACACGCGGCACCGGACGCCGCTCGCGTCCGGGCGGTGCTTGCTGCGAACGGGCGCTTCGAGGCCGCGCGGGCCGCGGCTCGGGCCGCGCGACGCCCCGGACGACGTGGCACGGACGCCGTGGGCGGCGGCGTCGTCGGCGGGGTCGCGTCCAACGCTTGACCCCCGCGCGCCGCCGCCCTAACATCTCTGGCACCGGTCGGCGTTCGCCGACCGGTGCCAGTGTGTCACCTGCAACTGGGCGGGCATCGGGCGGTACCGATGCACGTCTGCAGAGTGCTGGCCGAACACGACTCACGGAGGACTTGAAGATGGCTGTGAATCTGCGCAACAGGAGTTTCGTCAAGCTGCTCGACTTCACCCCGACCGAGATCCGCTTCCTTCTGAAGCTGTCCGCCGACTTGAAGGCGGCCAAGTACGGTGGCTACGAGGTTCCGCGCCTCACCGGCAAGAATATCGCCCTCATCTTCGAGAAGGCCTCCACGCGCACGCGCTGCGCCTTCGAAGTCGCGGCGTTCGACCAGGGAGCGCACGTCACCTACCTTGGTCCAACGGGGTCGCAGATCGGCAACAAAGAGACCATGAAGGACACGGCGCGGGTGCTCGGGCGCATGTACGACGCCATCGAGTATCGCGGCTACGCGCAGTCCATCGTCGAGGATCTGGCCGCTCACGCCGGAGTGCCGGTGTGGAACGGTCTCACCACCGAGTTCCACCCGACGCAGGTGCTGTGCGACCTGCTCACGATGCAGGAGCACAGCGACAAGACGCTGCGCGACATGACCTTCTGCTTCCTCGGTGATGCGCGCAACAACATGGGTAACTCGCTCATGGTCGCCGGCTGCAAGATGGGCATGGACGTGCGCCTCTGCACCCCCAAGTCACTCTGGCCGAACCCCGACCTGGTCGCCAAGTGTCGCGAGGTCGCCAGCGAGACCGGCGCTCGCCTCACGCTCACCGAGGACATCGACGAGGGCGTGGCCGGCGCCGACTTCCTGCACACCGACGTGTGGGTGTCGATGGGCGAGGCCACAGAGGTCTGGAAGGACCGTATCGAGCTCCTCACGCCTTACCGGGTCACCATGGATGCCATGAAGAAGACCGGCAATCCGGACGTCAAGTTCATGCACTGCCTCCCGGCGTTCCACAACCGCGACACCACCGTCGGCGAGCAGATCTACCAGGAGTTCGGCGTCGACTGCATGGAAGTGAGCGAGGACGTGTTCGAGTCGCCCGCCTCCGTCGTCTTCGATCAGGCCGAGAACCGCATGCATACCATCAAAGCAGTCATGGTGGCGACGCTCGGCGCCTAGGCCTGAGCACGGAGGACCAGACAAAGGAGGGGGCGATGCTCGTCGTCGTCGCATTGGGAGGCAACGCGCTGCTTCAGCGGGGGCAGGCAATGACCGCAGAGATGCAGCGCATGAACATCCGTACCGCTTGCGCGGCTCTGGCGCCGGTCGCGGAGGAGCACCAACTGGTGATCTCGCACGGCAACGGGCCGCAGGTGGGCCTGTTGGCGCTGAAGGAGCAGGCCTACAGCGATGTCGACGCCTACCCGCTCGACATCCTCGATGCCCAGACAGAGGGCATGATCGGCTACATGGTCGAGCAGGAGTTGGGCAATGTCCTGCCGGAAGACCGCCCGTTCGCGTCGCTGCTCACGATGATCGAGGTCGACCCCGCCGACCCGGCGTTCGCCGACCCGACCAAGTTCGTCGGGCCGGTCTACGACAAAGAGCAGGCGGACGTCCTGGCCGGCGAGAAGGCCTGGGTCTTCAAGCAGGACGGCGACAAGTGGCGCCGGGTGGTCGCGTCGCCGGCGCCGAAGCGCATCTTCGAGATCGAGCCGGTGAAATGGCTGGTCGAGATGAACACGGTGGTGGTCTGCGCCGGTGGGGGCGGTATCCCGACGGCCTTCGCCGCCGACGGCAGCGGCGCCCTTGAGGGCGTCGAGGCGGTCATCGACAAGGATTGGGCCAGCGAGCTCCTGGCCCGCGACCTGGGTGCCGACGTCTACGTGATGGCGACCGACACCGACGGCGTTTACCTGGACTGGGGCACGCCAAGCCAGCGGTTGATCGACCGTGCCACACCGGCAGAACTGGCGCAGCACGCGTTCCCGGCTGGTTCGATGGGCCCCAAAGTCGATGCAGCCTGCCATTTCGTCCTCAAGACGGGCAAGCGTGCGGCCATCGGAGGGCTGAAGGACATCCTGGAGATCGTCGCCGGCACCGCCGGGACGCAGGTGGTCGCCTAGCCTGGCGCGGCTCGTGTGAGCCCCGTTGCTCACGCCGGCGTTGGCCCGGTTTGACAGAACACGTCAACGGGTATATACTTTGTGCGTCATCACACAAGACGATTGTTTTTCAACAGAAGGAGGACGTCATGTTCGATAGGACGACAACCGCTATCGGCACGGTGTTCTCTGGGGTCTCGCGCGTCGTGCTGGGCACCTCAGAGGTTTCGGGAGAGCTCGTGCGGCAGCGCGGCATGCTCCCTCGCCGCTAGGACAAGAGCTGCTCCTGCCGCTCTATCGCGGCAGGAGCAGCTGAGCAGCTCAAGGGGCGCCGGCGTGTCGACTGACACGCCGGCGCCCCTTTTCTTGTGCCCTTCTGCGCCGCCCTGCTAGAGGACTGCCGACAGGAACTCGGCGGTGCGGGGGTCCTTCGGGTTGTCGAAGACCTGCGAGGGCGGTCCGTATTCGATGACCACCCCGCCGTCCAGGACCGCGACGAGGTCGGCGACCTCGCGCGCAAACCCGGTCTCATGCGTGACGCAGACCATCGTCATGCCGGTCTCAGCGAGCTCCTTCATGACGGAGAGGACCTCGCCCACGAGCTCCGGGTCGAGGGCCGATGTCGGCTCGTCGAAGAGCATGAGCTCCGGACTCATGCACAGAGCGCGAGCGATCGCGACGCGTTGCTGCTGACCTCCCGAGAGCTGAGCGGGGTAGTAGCTGGCGCGATCGGCGAGACCGACTCGGGCCAGCATCTTGTTTCCGATCTCGACAGCCTCCTGGCGGGGCATCTTCTTCACGCGGATCGGCGCCACAGTGACGTTTTCGAGCACCGTGTAGTGCGGGAAGAGGTTGAACGACTGGAACACCATGCCGATTTTCGAGCGTTGCTTGGCGACCTTCTTGGTCGTCATCTCGTACAGCTTGCCGTGTCGCTCGTTGTAGCCGACCAGCGTGCCGTCGACGGAAAGGCGTCCGCCTTGGATCTTCTCGAGATGGTTGATGCAGCGGAGGATCGTGGACTTGCCGCCGCCGCTGGGCCCCAGGAGCACGACGACCTGACCCTTCTCGACACGCAGGTCGACGCCCTTCAGGACGATGTTGCTGCCGAATGACTTCCAGACGTTGTCGGCGAGAACCATGGGTACCGTGGGCTCACTCATCGGTGCTCCTCCGGGATGTCCGAGGCCGCCTGCTCAAGCTTGCTGGCGTCGGTCTCGAGCGTGGCTACGAGGCCCGCGGGCTTGGGCTTCTTCTTCTGCTTGTCAGCAGCCTCGCCCTTTCTGGAGTGGCCCTTGCCGAAGTGCTTCTCGAGGTAGTACTGACCAATGCTGAAGACCGTGGTGAGGAAGAGGTACCAGATGCAGGCCACGACGAGCAGGGGGATGATCTCGAACGTCTGCCCCCATACCGTCTCCAGCCTCGTCAGGAGCTCGTTGCCGCCGATCACCGAGACCAGCGACGTGGTCTTGAGCATCGAGATGGTGTTGTTGCCGAAGGGCGGGATGATGATGCGCATCGCCTGCGGCAGCACGACGCGATACATGCTCATGCCCCACGGCATGCCGAGCGAAAGGGCCGCCTCGGCCTGTCCCGGACTGACCGACATGATGCCGGCGCGGACGAGCTCGGCATCGTAGGCGGCCTCGTTAAGGCCCAGACCGAGGCAGGCGGCGGCGAAGGCGCCGATGATGGCGGATGTCTCCCAGCTGCCGAAGACCAGGCCCATGAAGGGGAGGCCCAGGAAGACGGTCGGGTAGAGAGCTCCGAGGTAGCCCCACACGAGGATCTGCACCAGCACCGGGGTGCCGCGGAAGAACCAGATGTAGAACCCCGCGACAGCGCCGAGCACCGGGTTACTCGATAGCCTCATGACCGCGAGCACGACGCCGCCGATGCCGCCCATGATCATCGCGATGACCGTCAGCTCGATGGTCACCACCACGCCCCTCAGCGTCAGGGGCTTGAACAAGTACTCCCAGACGACGTCCCACTGCACGTTGGCGTTCTTGGCCAGCGAGAAGAGTATGGCCGCCGCGAAGTAGATGATGATTACCGTGAACACCCATTGGCCGTAGTGTCTGACCGGGACTGAAGTAATATCCGGCGGACGTGAAGCGCGCTGTGCCGCCGGAGGCTTGCTGGTATCTGCCGTCGTTGCCATCAGCTCACGCCCAGGTTGATGGTGATGGGATCAAGCAGGCTTTGCCCGGCGCCGTAGAGATCGAGGATCTGCTTCATCGAGCCGTCGTCGACCATCTGCTGAAGCGCCTGCTGCAACGCCTTGGCCAGATCGCCGTAGTCCTTCTTGACCAGGATGGCGATGGTCGACGGGTCGTAGCCCCCGGGGAAGGCCGGGTCGATGAGGGCCTCGAAAACGGTGCCGCCGCCGTTGGTCTTCGCGACATAGGCGCCACCCGGACCGTCGGTCATGTTTGCCACGGCCTTACCGCTCTTGACCGCGAGCTGTGCGTCGGTGTCGTTGGGCAGCGCGAGGATCTTGATCTCCTCCTTGCCGGCAGCGACGAACTCCTGGTTCTTCTTGATCATGAATTCGTACTGCGTCGTACCCTTCTGGACCGAGACGACCTTGCCGGACAGGTCGTCCACACCGGTGATGCCCTCCGGATTGCCCTTCAAGACAAGGATGCCCGAGCCGTCCTGGGCGTAGTCGACGATGTCCACGACCTTCTGGCGATCAGCAGTGTCGTAGAATGTCGAAATACCGAGGTCGGCCTTGCCGGCCAGAATCGAGGCGATGATGCCGTCGAACGGGGTCTGAGCAAGGACCAAGTCGGCGCCGAGGATGACGCCGAGCGCCTTGGCGATGTCGGGTTCGATACCGACGAACACGTCACTGCCGGGCGACTCGTAGTACTCCCAAGGCGGGTACGGTACGTTCATTGCCACCTTGATCTTGCCGGACGACTTGATGGCGTCGGGCAGCATGGCATTGAGCGCCGGATCTGACGTGACCGTGATGCTGGCCTTCTCCGTGTCGGGCCCCCCGACTTCGATGGTCTGCTCTGTGGCCGTCGTCGCGTTGCCAGAGCTGCCCGAGTCGCTCGAGCCGCATCCGCCGAGGGCGAGGGCGGCAAGGAGCGCTATCGCACTCAAGAGCAGGAGTACGGCCAGCGGCACGAGCCGACGTCCCCTCCGCTTGTACCGCGCCCCGTAGGTACGTGACTTGCACTCCATTTGGTCCCCCTCCACGCGACGTGTGACCGTCCCCATCCTGGGTGCTCTGGTGCGATCTGCGCCGGCTCTCCCAGGATGGTCGGCCCTTTGGCGGGCATCACCAGCGAGACGCCTGTCGCCTCACGACGAGCCCATATGCACAGTCTATACGGTGTCCGCATCAGAATGGAAGGCCTCGCAACAAACGGATTCCTGCGCGCGACCGGTTTGCGGGGGCGCAGTTCGTGGTTGACCGCCGCGCGCCGCCCGCATAGCATGCGGTGCGCTGGCCGGTGTTTGCCGACCGGCGCCACGCCGACCAAGGAGCGATGATGGGCAAAGAGCTTTCCATCCTCTCGCACGACACGGTCGACCAGCCTCCCCCGGCTCCCCTCTCCTGATTGCGCGGGCGCCCGCCTGGCGCTCGGCGCCGTCGCATTCACCCGCCGCCGGCCGCGACACTTCGTGCGTCACCGCGTTTTTCATCGCGTCCGGCCGCTGTCGCTGTTTGCCGGACAGGAGAGCTCCGTCTCTCCTTGCATAGATCATCTGCATGACTGCAACCGCGAAACAAGGAGCGAGACATGATCAAGGTAGCTGAGTGGGGCACGGGCATGATGGGCCAGGGCCTTCTGGGGTACATCCTCGACCGCCCCAAGGACATCGACCTTTGCGGCGTCATCGTCACCAACCCCGCCAAGGAAGGTAAGTCGGTCGGCGATCTTCTCGGGCGCCCGTGCGGTGTCAAGATGACCACCGACTTCGAGGCCGTCCTCGCGCAGAAGCCCGATGTGGTCTGCATAAACACGCAGAGCAACATGGACGAAATCGAGCCGCAGATCGTGCCCGCAGTGAAGGCCGGCTGCAACGTGGTCTGCATCGCCGAGAAGCTCGCCTACCCGTGGGCCAGCGACCCCGCGCGCGCCGACCTGTTCGACAGGCTCGCCAAGGAGAACGACGTCACCATCCTCGGCACCGGCATCAACCCCGGCTTCGTGCTCGACGCCCTCATCGTGATGTGGAGCAGCATCTGCCTGCGCGTCGACTCCATCGAGGCCTCGCGCGTCAACGACCTCTCGCCCTTCGGCCCCACCGTCATGACCGGCCAGGGCGTGGGCACCACCGTCGAGCAGTTCGAGAAGGGCGTCGCCGACGGCACGATCGTCGGTCACATCGGCTTCCCCGAGAGCATCATGCTCATCGCCAAGGCCATGGGCTGGGACATCGACGAGATCGTCGAGACTCGCGAGCCCATCGTCACCGAGGTCGAGCGCTCGACCCAGCACGTGCACGTCCCGGCCGGCGGGGTCGCCGGCTGCAAACAGGTCGGCAAGGGCTTCAGCAAGGGCGAGCTCAAGATCCACCTCATCCACCCGCAGCAGATCCACCCGCAGATGGCCGACCAAAGCACTGGCGACTACATCAAGATCGTCGGCGACCCCAACGTGAACATGGCCAACACCCCCGAGATCCCCGGCGGCAAGGGCACCTACGCGAGCGCCGGCAACTACATCCCGCTGCTTCCCGGCGCACCGGCCGGCATGCAGACCGTCGTCGACCTGCCGATCCCGCGCTACTGGGCGCCCACCGCCTGAGAGGGGTGACCGCGTTGACAGAGACCACTCACTGCAAGGCCGGCGACTGGGTTGAGGTGGAGCGCGTGCTCCTCGAGCCGGCCGACCGCTCGAAGAACCTGCCGCCGGAGACGGCGGAGAAGCCGCTACGCATGTGGATCAAGGGCTTTGCCCAGGCCGCAGGCGCTTTGGGCGACGCCATGACCATCGAGACCATGACGGGGCGCCTGGTCGAGGGCTCGCTCTCGGCCATCAACCCGGGCTACTTCCACACTTTCGGCAACCCGATCCCCGAGCTCGCCCACGTGGGCGTGGATCTGCGCGCGCGGCTCACCGAGTACCACGCCGCTCATACCGATGCGTCTGCCGACCAGGGCGGTGCCTGATGGCCACGAAGTTCGACGCCATCATGGCACGCCGCGGCGAGATCATGCGCAAGGCGCTGGGCATGGACTACAGCGTCTTCGAGCAGAGCCCCATCGCCTTCGACTACGAAGGCATGATGGAGGCGCATGGCTACAGCCTGCAGGACATCGTCGCCATCCAGACCAAAGCCGGCGTGGGCAACACGCCGCTGCTCGAGCTCAAGAACCTGACCGACGTGGTCAGGTCGATGAGCGAGCCGGGCAAGGGCGCCCGTATCTTCGTCAAGGACGAGGCCGCCAACATGGCCGGCGCCTTCAAGGACCGCCGCGCCAGCGTCAGCATCCACGTCGCCAAAGAGAAGGGCTACGAGGGCGTCATCGCCGCCACGTCGGGCAACTACGGCGCCGCCGTCAGCAGCCAGGCGGCGCGCTACGGCCTCAAGTGCATCATCGTCCAGGAGACCTTCGACAGCCGCCACATCGGCCAGCCGGAGATCGTCGAGAAGAGCCGCATCTGCGAGGCGTTCGGTGCTGAAGTCCTCCAGCTGACGGTCGGCCCCGAGTTGTTCTTTCACATGGTCGAGCTGCTCGACCAGACCGGCTACTTCGCGGCCTCCCTCTACAGCTCGTTCGGGGTCAGTGGCATCGAGACCCTCGGCCTCGAGATCGCCGACGAGATGACGGCGCTCACCGGGGCGCCGCCGACGCACTGCGTGATCACTCACGCCGGCGGCGGCAACACCACGGGCACGGCCCGCGGCCTCAAGCGTGCCGGCGCCACCGACACGCAGATCATCAGCGCTTCCGTCGATCTGAGCGGGCTGCACATGGCCAGCGACAACGATTTCAATCGCAAGAGCTTCACCACCGGCCACACCGGCTTCGGCGTGCCGTTCGCCACCTGGCCCGACCGCGCCGACGTGCCGCGCAACGCGGCCCGTTCGCTGCGCTACATCGACCGCTACCTTACGGTGACGCAAGGCGAGGTGTTCTACATCACCGAGGCGATGAGCAAGATCGAGGGCCTGGAGCGCGGCCCGGCGGGCAACACCGCCATGACCGCTGCGGTGAGCCTCGCCCGCGACCTGCCGCGCGACGCCACCGTCGTCGTACAGGAGACCGAGTACACCGGCGCCGGCAAGCATCACTGGGCGCAGCTCAACTTCGCCAAGGAGATGGGCGTCGAGGTGCGCAGCGGTGACCCCAGGGACAACGTTCCCGGCAAGGTCATCGTCATCCCCGAGCGCCCCGAGCAGATCCAGGCGAAGGACTTCGACGTCGCCCGTATGCGCACGAGCTACGTGCGCAATGCGCTCAAGCAGACTCCCGAGGGCTACGTGCCGACCGCCGACGACATCGCCTTCCTGGCGGCCGACACCAACAGCGACGCGGCCGCCGTCGAGGCGATCCTCGTCGCGCTCAAGGAGGCCTGAGATGGCCCGCGAGGACACGTACCTGGAGATCCGCGGGCATCTCGCCGAGCTCAGCGACGAGCAGCTCGAGGCGCGCTTCTGGGAGCTCGCCCAGCAAGTCGTCGATCCGCTGGTCGAGCTCGCCCGCGGGCACACCTCGCCGAGCGTCGAGCGCTCGGTGCTGATGCGCATGGGCGTCGACTCGCCGACTTGTATGGCCGTGGTCGGCGAGTGCGAGAAACGCGGTCTGCTGGGGCACGGGGCCGGGCACATCCTGCTGCACTGCAGCACGACGTGGGGCTGCCCCGCGCCCGAAGCCGCGCGGCGTCTCGCCGCCGGCGAGGGCTGGGACGTGGTCGCGCAGAAGTGGGGAGGGGCGGCATGAATAGCCCCCGAAGGGAAGCTATCGAGCGGGGCGCCGAAGGGGCACCGCTCTGCGACCAGACGCCCCGCCCGGCCGGCGGCGCCATGCCGCCGCTCGACCCCGACGAGAAGATCGATGTCGCCAAGCTCCTCGAGGACATCGAGCACTACCGCCCGCGGCGCAGAGGCTGGCACTGGCGCGAGCAGGTGCCCGACCAGAAGCTTCACAAGTTCGTCTACAAGGAGACGTCCAAGGGCGTCAAGCACAGCATCCCGCTGCCGGCGGCCCACTACTTCGGTGACATCGACCCGCAGCCCGACTGCGTGGTGACCAGCGAGATCGCCTCGGGCCGCTTCGAGGACGACATTCGCCGTATGCGCATGGCGGCTTGGCACGGCGCCGACCACATAATGGTCATCCGCACTGCCGGGCAGAGCCACATGGACGGCCTCCTCGAAGGCACGCCCGAGGGCGTCGGAGGCATCGCCGTCACGCGCAAACAGGTGCGTGCCACGCGCAAGGCGCTCGACCTCATCGAGGACGAGGTGGGCCGGCCCATCAACTTCCACTCCTACGTGAGTGGAGTCGCCGGCCCCGAGATGGCCGTGATGTTCGCCGA
>JAPLCM010000243.1 GCA_026392275.1 Actinomycetota bacterium
GTGGAAGGTCATGAACCTGGGACGACGCTCGGCCGGCTGACCCGCGCGCTTCGGCCTCGTCGCCTCGGCCCGTGATACGGCGAGGGCGAGGAGAGCCGTCGCTCCTGCCGTCACCTGCGCGAGTGCGTCACCGAGTTCGGCGCGCAGGGCCTTGAGCTCGACGCCACCGCCGCTCGGCTGCAGGGGCACCGGGTGAAGGTGCTGGGGTAGACGGCTCCGTCACCACTCTCGCGGCTTCGAGATCCGGCGTCCATGCGAGTCCGTCAGCCCAGGTGGTACCTGCGCGGCCGCAAAGTGCCCGCGACGGACGGTCCGGATGAAGTCCACATGCCCGCCGAAGATACAGCGCCGCTGGCCGCCCTCGACCCTGAACACCCCCACGGTCTGGCCAAGCTCCTCCCGAGCCATTCGTACCGGTTCGATCAGGGACGCCAGATCGACGTCCGACCCCTTCTCCTCCGGAACCCAGACTTCGGCGGTGCGCGGTCCGCCGACCGGCGGGTGCACGAGCCATTGCCGCTTGGCGTGCTCGACAAACTCACCGAAATGGATGGTGAGGCGCGGCAGAGCCCTTTCGCAGAAACGCACGAGGTCGAGCCATTTGTGGTCCGCGAAGCCGCCCCGCCGGAAGGCGGCATGGTAGAAGTTGAGGCCATCGACGTTGACACGAGTGCGCGGACGGCGTGGCGGCACGTCATCCCCCAAGTCGACGATGTCCCGAGAAGAGCAGAAGCCGCCCTGAGACGGCTACGCGCCCCGCGTCGAGCGCGGGGTCTGTGGTTCCATTATTCGCGCCGTCTGCCGAGGGTCAAGGCGACTCGACGCACGTCAACAGGCCTCGGCCGCCGAGTCAGGCTACGCCGATCGCCTGGACCTCTGGCACGCCGGCGGCCCTGCCGGTAGGCTGAGTGAAGCGTTGTTCATCACCGGCCTGTCGACATGGGGGTCACCATGCTCACGCACCGCCGTACCGTCTCGCTCGTCCACCTCACGTTGGTCCTGCTGCTTGCCTGCGGGGTCGCCGGCCTGCTCGCGCTGGCGGGGCCGGCGGATGCTTCTACCGCCTCCGGCCAGCTCTCGTGGTGGTACACGGAGGACTCCCCGACCCATGCCCTCGACGGCATCAACGCCGCCGCCCCCGGACCCGGCGGCTCCATGTACGCCGCCTCCGACTTGGGCGACGACTGGGCTGACGGCTCCGATCTGAGCACGTACCGCTTTCGTTCCGCAGTGGGCAAGCTTGGCGCCGTCATCTGGGAGAAGGTGTACGCCGGCCCGAGTCACAAGGCGGACTTCCCCATCGCGGTGGCCGTCGACCGTGCCGCCAACGTGATCACGGCCGGCCAGAGGCCGGTAACGTGTATGCCTGCGGCATGAGCGTCAACTCGGCCACCTCGAGCGACTGGGTGGTCGCCAAGTTCCGGGCTGCGGACGGCAAGCGACTGTGGAAGCACCTGTACTCGGGGCCCGGGAGCTCCCACATGGACGACTGGGCCCACGCGCTGGCCGTCGACGCGACCGGCAAGTCGTACGTCGCCGGTCAGAGCGACGACGCGACGGGCCACCCCGACATCCTCGTGATGAAGCTCAGCCCCAAGGGCAAGGAGACGTGGGTGCGCCGCGTGGACGGAGCCGCCCACCTCGGCGACTACGCCGACGAGATCGCGCTGCGCGGTGGCATCGTATACGTGGCCGCGCAGAGCTCGCCGCTGGCCAATGAAACGCAACTCATTCTGCTGCGCTACGATACCCGCGGCCACCGCGCCTGGCAGGGCACCTGGCAGGCTGAGCCTGGCGCCATTTCGCAGATCGGGGGCCTCGCGGTAGATGGCGCCGGTAACGCCATCGTCGCCGGCAGCTCTCTCAAGGGCACACCATTCTCCAAGGCGTTCCTGGTGAGCTGGAGCCCCAGCGGCCACCTGCGCTGGGGCGAGACGTACTGGAGACAGGCCACCGGCGAGTCGGCAGGCTTCTACTCCGTCGCCGCCGACGGCGGCGGTCGCGTCTGGGCCGCCGGCTCCGTCGGCACGGCGGGGTCCACAGAGGACGCGCTGCTCGTCCGCTACCGGCCGACGGGCACCATCGCGTGGACGCGGACCTTCGACGGCGACGCGCACCTGGACGACTGGTTCAACGTCGTCACCCTCTGGGGCACGAGCGGGCTGTTCGCCGGCGGTGTCACAAACACGACAGCCGGCTATGACGACGTGCTTGCCGCGAGGTACACGCGGTAGGCGCGACGGCGCGCCAGACGCCCACCCCGGCGGGCGCGCCGATCATGGGCGACGAGCGCCTGCGAGAAGCGCTGGACCTCGTCGCCTCGCGCACCGCCGCCCAGGTCCGCTGGAAGATCCAGCGGACCTTCAACGACCGCTTCCGGGTCCCCATCGAGACCAAGGGCGAGCCCAGCCGCTGGGTGAAGCTGCGAGCGCTGGAGGTGCTGGGCGCGCCCGGGAGTGGCCGACGTCGACGAACCGGCCGGCGATGTGCGCCGACCCGAGCCTGCGTTCCCGGAGCCAGCCGCGCTCCACCACGCCCCGCGGGCTGCCCTCATGCTCAGCATCGTCAGGGCAACCGGCTATCGAGGCGAGATCTGGATCGAGCCCCGGGTCGGGCCGGAACTGCGCCAGGATCTCGATGAAGCAGGCCTCGGCAGACCAGGCTACGTCGATGGTCCGGAACAGCGCTTCAGGATCGTCCCACCGACCGGTGAACGGGTGAACGGAAAGTACTCCCACGGCACCCACGCCCAAGGGTCCGGCGAGTAGCCGACGCGGAAGACCAGACCCTCCGTCTGTGTGAAGCGGAGCGCCACGCGCCTCAGCCAATCGCCGCGAACGCCCGCGCAGCCGCCAGGATGCCGGGGCCCACCTCGTGGAGCCGGCCGTCGCGGAGGAGTCTCGCGGGGGACCTGTCATCCAGCTTGGGATTGAGCCCCTGGAACCACGCCTGGATCACGGCGTCGTCGTCACGAGAACCGATGAGTTGCACGACTTGATATGCGAGGCGCAGGCGGTCCAGGGCGTCGGACTGCCGGATCTGCCGCTCGCCTGCGGCCCACTCGTGCACGGCTCGAGTCTCAGAGACACCCGCAAGATAAGCCACGAGACGAGCACCCAGGCGCGATCTGAGCTCGCTCACGATCTCCGCCGGCTCGAGACGGATCGAGTTCTCGTGGGCAGTGAGGTCTGGCTTGGATGGAGCCGACTGAGCCATGACGCCTCCGATCGGGTTCGCCTTCACCCGAATACTACCCACAATCACGTAACTAGACTTATGTGAATCACATCGTAATCCCAACGTTATTAACCGGCCCTGCGCGCCAAGCGATCATCGTCGCGGGCTCATCGGCATCGATTCAGGTTGACGTCCGAGCCCTTCTCCTCCGGAATCCAGACTTCCGCAGTGCGCGGTCCGCCGACCGGCGTGTGCACGAGCCGCTGCCGTTTGGCGTGCTCGAAGAACTCACCGAAGTGGATGGTGAGGCGCGGCAGTGTCGTCAGCGCCCTCAAGGTCAACGCCGTCGGCGAGGCCGCCGGCATCCCCGTCGTCACGCGGGACATGGGCGAGAGCTCTCTCGGCCTGGCCGCGCACGTCCACGTCGGCATCGCACTCGCCAACGTCATCCACTGGGATGCCGATCTGCCGCATCACCCCGGAGGCCTCGCGTGCGACATCGGCAGCGGGCTCAGGGGTGAGGTCCGGGGCGGTGTCTCGACGATGCTTGTTCCCGAAGGCGCAGGTCTCGGCATCGAACTGGACGAGGACGTCGTCGCAGCACCGCGTGTGACACGGCGCTGGTGACCCGGGCGGGGACCCCGGAGTTTGTTGTTGCTGTGAGAGCACGGACCGTTGTGTAAGTATGCACAGGCTGCTACGGTTGCTGAGTGAACGCAGACTCCTCGACCTCGACCGTCAACCGCATCTTCGCCGTCCTCTCGGCGATCGCCGAGCGGTCCGGCGAAGGCCGGGACCTGACGGTCTCGGACATCGCCCGTGCCGTCGGGCGCGAGCGCAGCCAAGTCTCCCGCATGCTCAAGAGCCTGTCGTCGTGCGGACTGGTGGAGCAGGATCCCGCCACACGCGCCTACCGGCTGGGCTGGCAGCTGCACGCCCTCGCGGCGAGCTCAGGCGACCAGCGCCTCCTGGCGCTGGGCCGCCCGGTCCTCGCCGATCTCAGCGCCCAGACGGGTGAGGTCGCGCTGCTCTCGGTGCTCCGAGGCAGCCGCGTGCTGACGGTGCTCCGCCAGG
>JAPLCM010000093.1 GCA_026392275.1 Actinomycetota bacterium
GCACTGTTGAACATCCCGAGCCTGTTGAGCGATCCCTACGCGTTCACCGTCACCGCGCCGACGCCGACGATCACTGCGCTTGACCCATCGTCGGCGGTGGTCGGGGGCCCCGCGTTCAACCTCGGAGTCACCGGAACGAGCTTTGTCACGGGACCGTCCGGCGCCGTCGTACGCTGGAACGGCGCCGACCTGGTCACGACGCGCGATTCCGCGACGCATCTCACGGCCGCGGTGCCGGCGGCGGCCATCGCCGCGGCGGGAAGCGCGACCGTCACGGTGCGCAACGGCACGGCTTCTGGGGCGCCGGTCTCGAACGCCCTGTCGTTCAGTATCGGCAACGTCGTGCCCAGCGTGACGTCGATCAACCCCACCTCGGTCTGGGCGGGCTACGTGAGGAACGACGTTACGCTCACGGTCACTGGCTCGAGTTTCCTGAGCGGCGCCCACGTCACGCTCGGCGCCACCGAGAAGGCGACCACCACCTTCGTCTCGGCCACGCAGCTCACGGTGCCGCTGCTTGCCGCCGACATCGCCACGGCCGGGACCATCAGCGTGGGCGCCAAGAACCCGCCGCCGGGTGGCGGCCTCAGCGTCACGACGCAGCCGCTGGCCGTGCAGGCCGAGACCACCGACCCCACGGTGAGCATCGCCGGCGCCGATTCCGCCTGGCACAACGCCCCCGTGCCGCTCACCTTCAGCGGCAGCGACAGCCAGTCCGGCGTCCAGGCCGTGCAGTTCCGTTGCCCGCCGGCGGTTCCCTCCTGGACTACGGAGGCCACCTACACGGTGCCGGTCACCACTGAGGGGGCGATCACCGTCTACGCGCAGGCCACCGACTGGTGCGACCGCGTCGGCTCGACGAGTGCGACGGTCAACATCGACACCACGAAGCCGGACACCGACGCCCTCAACGCGGTCACTGTGAAGAAGGGCAAGACCGCCACCCTGAAGTTCCGTATCAGCGAGCCCGCCGACCTGAGCCCCAGTGCCCAGGTGGTCCTCAAGGTCAAGAGGGTGAAGGGCGGCAGGACCGCCATGACCAAGACGCTGAACGGGGTCCCCATGAACTCCCGGCAGACGTACAGCTTCAAGGTCACCTTCAAGAAGGGCTCCTACAAGTGGTACGTTTACGCCACCGACCTGGCCGGTAACACCCAGGCCAACGTCGACAAGGCCTCCTTCATGGTGAAGTGAGGCGGGACGCCGGCCGGCAGAGGCCGGCGCACCGCGCATCAAGGCGGCGGGCGGCGGCCGAAGGGCCTCCGCCCGTCGTCGTGCGATTGGAAGTCGCTGCTCGGCGCCCCCGCGGCCTCGCCCGCCCCGCACGTGCGGCCCTGCGCGTGCGGTAAGCTTGCCGCATGACCGACAAGATCCGCCTCACACAGTTCGCAGCCAAGAGCGGCTGAGCGGCCAAGCTGGGTCCGTGCGACCTGCAGGCCGTGCTTGACGCTCTCCCGCGCAGCTCCTCGGAGTTCGCGCGGCTGCTCGAGACGCATGACGACGCTTTCGTCACGCGCGTCTCCGACGACCTCTGCCTGGTGCAGACGGTCGACTTCTTCACGCCCATCGTCGACTCGCCGTATTGGTTCGGGCAGCTCGCTGCGGCCAACGCGCTCAGCGACGTGTATGCCATGGGCGCTCGGCCCCTCACGGCCATGAACCTCGTAGCGTGGCCGGCCGACCTCGGCATGACCCACTTGTCGGAGATCCTCCAGGGCGGCGCCGAGAAGGTGATGGAGGCCGGCGCCGAGCTCGCCGGCGGGCACTCCATCGACGACAAGGAGCCTAAGTACGGACTGGCCGTCACCGGCGTGGCCCGCCCCGACGAGATCGTCTACAACTCCGGCGCCCGGCCCGGCGACAAGCTCGTGCTCACCAAGCGTCTCGGCATCGGCGTGCTGGCCAGCGCCCTCAAGAATGGGCTGATCACCGAGGATGACGTGATGCCGGCCATCGAGGAGGCCGCCGCTCTCAATGCGGCGGCGGCGGCCGTCATGTCGGCCGTGGGCGCGCATGCCTGCACCGACGTGAGCGGCTTTGGCCTGCTCGGGCACCTCGGCGTGATGCTCCAGGCGAGCGCCGCCGGCGCCGTGGTGAGGGTCGCCGACGTGCCCCTTCATGATGGCGTCCTCGAGCTCATCGCACAGGCTGTGTACGCCGGCGGCCTGCGGAGCAATCGCGACTTCTTGCTGCCGCGTCTGAGCGGCGCCGGCGGCGGCCCGGACGCTGTCGACCAGCAGCACCCGCGGGTGCTGGCGCTGTTCGACCCGCAGACGTCGGGCGGCTTGCTCATCGCTGTGGCCGCCGGCAAGCACGCGGCGCTCCTTTCCGGGCTTCGGGACAGCGGCGTGACCGGTTGGACGGTCGGCGAGGTCACGGCCGCGCCGCCCGGCACCATCGTGCTCGAAGGCTGAGCCGCGGTGCTGCTCGTCCACCCGCCCGGCGCCGCCGCGTGAGCCCCAGAGGCAGGCCCGGCGATCCCGGCTGGAAGCCCAGCGACCAGGACATCCTCGCGGCGCAGGCTCCGCGCCCGCAGTTCGCCCTGCGCCTGTTCTCGGTACTCCCCTTCATCCTCTTCGGGGCGTTCTCCGTGATCGCCTTGGTCGCCTGGATCGCCGTCGTCGTCTTCGGCGCCGGTACCTCTCGCGGGGCCGTCTGGCAGTGGGCCGCCGGGCGCAGCGTCGGCGAGGTCCTGTCGCAGCTCGCACTGGCGGTCGTCATCGGGCTGATCCCCGTGGGCGTGGCGGTCCTCTCCATGTGGGCGACACTGCGTGGCTTCAGCGGGAGCCCGGCACTCTTCTTCTGGCTGTTCACCGAGGTCGTCTTCGCCGCCGCGGCGCTCGTTCTGGTGCTGGGGCGCGTGCAGTGGCCGGAGTTCATGGCGAGCATCGCCTTGAAGGGCACGGAGTGGTGGTTCGCCTTCGTCGTCGTGGCGTATTCGATGACCATGGCGCACTTGCGCGTACGGCGCGATCGGAGGACGCTCGCAGTGGAGGATGAAGATGGCTGAGAGAAGCGAGAAGGCTGACGCCGGAGGCCGGGCGCGACTGCGCGCGCTGGCCGCCGTCGACGAAGTGTTGCGCGAGCCGGCCGCGCTCGAACTGCTCGAGCGCTTTCCACGTGAACTGGTCGTAGATGCTGTGCGCGCGGTCATCGAGCGGCTCAGAGCCGGGATCCTCGCCGCAGGGGCGGCCGGCGAGGCGTCCGCCGCCCAGGCGGCGGACCTCACGCCGGCCGCCCTCGTGCCTTGGGCGGCGCGGCTCCTGGAGGCGGCGGTCACGCCGTCGCTGCGGCGTGTCATCAACGCGACCGGCGTGGTCGTACACACCAATCTCGGCCGGGCTCTGCTGCCGCAGGAGGCGGTCGACGCGGTCGTCACCGCCGCCTCCGGCTACACCGACCTCGAGTACAGCCTGGTGCGCGGCGCCCGCGCTTCGCGCCAGGACCACGTGCACGACGTGCTCTGTACGGTCACCGGCGCCGAGGACGCGCTGGCCGTCAACAACAACGCCGCCGCGGTGCTGCTTGCCTTGGCCGCCACTGCGCGTGGCGGCGAGGTGCTGGTCGCCCGCGGCCAACTGGTGGAGATCGGCGACGGCTTTCGCATCCGCATCGTCGGATTCACCGCGGAGCCGGCGCTCGAGGAGCTCGCCGGCCTGGCCCACGAACGCGACGCCGTGCTGGTCGACGACCTCGGCAGTGGCGCCCTGGCCGGTCTGCCGATGTTCGCCGAAGAGCCGGCGCTGACCGAGAGCATCGCCGCCGGCGCCGACATCGTCACGTTCAGCGGCGACAAGCTGCTTGGCGGCCCGCAGGCCGGCGTAGCCGTGGGCCGGGCCGCCGCCATCGAGGCGATGCGCCGCCACCCGCTGGCGCGCGCCCTGCGCATCGACAAGCTCGACCTGGCCGCGCTCGATGCGGTGCTGCGGCTCTATCTCGATCCGGCGCGTGCGCTTGAGCGCGTGCCGACGCTCGCGGCGCTCGCGGCGCCGCTCGCCGAGGTGCACGCCCGCGCGGAGCGCCTCCGCGACCTGCTGACGGGCTCGGGCGCGGCAGAGGCGCTGCCGCTTGGACGCGTCGCGCTGCTCGAGACGGTCGCGCGTGCCGGCGCCGGGGCGCTGCCGGTCACCGAGGTGCCCAGCGTCGCCGTCGCCGTGAGCGTGGACGGCGACGCCGAAGGGCTCGCCGCTGCGCTGCGAGTCGGCGTGCCCGCCGTCGTCTGTCGTCTGCACGACGGCCGCCTGCTCTTCGATCTGCGCGCCGTACGCGACGCCGAGCTCGACGAGCTGGCGAGCGCAGTGCTGACGGCGCTTACCTGACGGGCGTGCGATGCCCGGCGCACCCGAAAGAAGCGGCTCGCCCGACGATGGCGCCGTCCCGCTGACCCTCGGCACCGCCGGGCACATCGACCACGGCAAGACCGCGCTGATCACGCTCCTCACCGGCAAGAACACCGACCGTCTGCGCGAGGAGCAGGAGCGGGGCATCTCCATCGAGCTCGGTTACGCCGAGCTGGAGCTGCCGGACGGTGGCCGCCTCAGCGTCGTGGACGTCCCCGGCCACGAGCGCTTCGTGCGCACCATGGTGGCCGGGGCCACCGGCATCGACCTCTTTCTGCTGGTGATCGCCGCCGACGACGGCGTGATGCCGCAGACCGTGGAGCACGTGGCGATCCTCGAGCTGCTCGGCGTGGAGCGCGGCGTCGTGGCGCTTACCAAGGCCGACCTCGTGGACGAGGAGCTGCTGGAGATGGCGGAGGAGGACGTGCGCGAGTTCCTCGAGCAGACGCCCTACGCCGGCTGCGAGGTCGTCATCGTGAGCGCCCGGGACGGGCGAGGCACGGTGGAGTTGCTCGCTGCCCTGCAGCGCGCTGCCGGGCACGTCGAGATGCACCGGCGTGGGGGCTACGCCCGCCTGCCGGTCGACCGGGTTTTTCCTCTCAAGGGCATCGGTACCGTGGTCACGGGCACGCTCTGGCGCGGCGAGATCCGCGCCGGCGACGCGATGGTGGTGGAGCCCGGGGGCGCTCGCACCGTCGTGCGAACCGTGCAGGCGCACGATCACGAGGCCGCGGTCGTGCGCGCCGGCAGCCGCGTGGGCGTCAACCTGCGCGGCCTCGACCGCGACGCCGTGGACCGCGGCAGCTGGCTGGTCGCGCCAGAAGCCGCCGGCCACGTCTGCAGGCGCTTCGATGCCTGGGTGCAAGTCGTGCCCGGGGGCAGGTCGTTGCGCTCCGGCGACCAAGTGCGCCTGCATCACGGCACGGCGCAGTATCTCGCCCGGGTGGCTCCGCTCGAGGGGCGCGAGATCGCCGCGGGTACGCAGGCGGCGGCGGTCGTGCGGCTCGCCGCCGCCGCCGCGGTCGAGCCCAACGACCGCTTCATCCTGCGCGCCCTCTCGCCGGTGGCGACGATCGGCGGCGGTGAAGTGCTCGTCACGGGCGCGCGCCGCTGGCACGGTCGAGGTCGCCACGCGGACTTCCTTGCCGCGCGGCGTGCCGGCGACGCGCGCGCCGCGGCGGTGGCGCTGGCGGGGGACAGCGGCTGGGGCGGGGTCGTCGCGCCGGATCTGGCCGCCGCGGGGTTCGGCGCCGGCGAAGCCGACGCCGCTCTGGCGGCGGCCGAGCAGGCCGGTGAGCTCGAAGCCCTGCGGCCGCGAGCCCCGGCTTCCGGCGCGCACGCCGTCTCAGCCCGCTGGTTCGGCGCCGGCACTCTGGCCGCGCTGCGCGCGGACCTTCTGGCTGGCGCCTCCGAGCGCGCCGCGGTGCGCCCGGAGCGCCCGTTTTCGAGTGCGGCCGAACTCGCGGCGCTCGCGCCGGCGCTGCCCGTGGACGACGTGGACACGCTCCTCAAGAGCCTTGTGGCCGACGCCCGCCTGGTCGCCGGCGAAGGCGGCTACGCCCCCGCCAGCGCCGGCGTGCTCGGCGCTGCGCAGGCGGCGCTGGCCGACGCGCTTCTTGCGCGACTCGGCGCGGAGCCCTTCGCGCCACCGACGCTGGCCAGCCTCGTGGAGACGCTGCGGCATCCACCGCGCGAGCTGAGCCGGGTGCTGGACGTGCTGGCGCGTCGCGGCGACGTGGTGCGCGTGGACAAAGTCCTGTGGTTCGCGGCCGCCGCTGTCGACGCCTCACGCACGCAGCTTCTGGCGATGCTCGCCGCGGACGGGCGGGTGACCCTGGCCGGCTTCCGCGACCGCCTGGGCTGCGGGCGCCGCAGCGCGCAGGCTCTCCTCGAGCTCTTCGACGGGGAGGGCCTGACCCTGCGGCGCGGCGACGAGCGCGTCCCGCGCCGCCGTCGCCCCTGACGCCTCAGCCCTCGGCGAACGTCGCCACCTGATCGCGTCCACGCCGCTTGGCCAGATACATCGCCCAGTCGGCCTTGTCGAGCAGCGCGTCTCTGCGCTCGGCGTCTTCCGGGTAGCCGGCGATGCCGATGCTGACGGTCAGCAGAGTGCCGTTGGCGCTGAAGCCGGCGGCGCGGATGCGCTCGCGGATGCGCTCCGCCACCACCAGCGCGGCCTCACGGCTGGTCTCGACGAGCAGCACTACGAACTCCTCTCCGCCGTAGCGTGCGGCGATGTCGATGCTGCGCACCGACTGCTCGATGAGCCGCGCGACCTCGCGGAGCACCGCGTCGCCGGCGCTGTGCCCGTGGGCGTCGTTGTAGCGCTTGAAGTGGTCGAGGTCACAGAACAGCGCGGTCAGCGGTTGTCCCAGCTCGCGAGCGCGGTGGAGCTCGTCGCTGAGGCGTTCATGCAGGTAGCGGTGGTTGTAAAGGCCGGTGAGGCCGTCGGTGATGGCGTCGATCTCGGCGCGGCCGAGACGCACGGCCGCCGTCCGCAGCATCGCGGCGAACGTCTGGCTGCGGTCGCTGCGCAGCGCCGCGTTTTCCGCGCGGCCCAAGGCCGGCAGGTCGGCCGCCACCGCGGCGACGATGTTCCCAGCCGCGTCACAGATGGGTGCCTGACCGGTGATCCACACGCCGAACTGGTCGGCGAAGACCGTGTTCGCCGCCGGCTGCCGGCCGGCCAGCACGAGGGGTAGTTCGTCGTTTGCGAGGAACTCGTCGCCGAGGTGAGAGAGCTCCGCCTCGTCCTCCTCCGGGTCGACGCAGAGCATGTACTTCTTGTCGATCTGCGCCTGGGTCGTGAGGAACCGGGTGGGGGGGTTGGCGTCGCGTACCTCGCGCAGGATCTCGCGGATCTCGCGGTATTCGGGTGTGTCCTCGTCCTCCCGGCTGCGCAGCGCCAGGTGCTTGTCGCCGGAGATGCGGGCCGCCGCCTGGGCGGCGACGTTTTCCGCCTGGGCACGCCTGAGCGCCAGCTCCCCCAGGACCTCCATGAAGGCGTCGACCATGAGCGGGTCGAACTGCGTGCCGCGGCAGCGCTGCAGTTCCGCCACGCACTCGGGGTACGTGAGCGCCGATTTGTATGGCCGCCGGCACGACATGGCGTCGTAGGCGTCCACGACGGCCATGGCTCGCGCCAGCAACGGGATGTCCTCACCGGCGAGGCCATCGGGATACCCGTTGCCGTCGTAGTGCTCGTGATGATGGCGCACGCCCCCTACCAGGTCCTCGGGGAAGAGCGGCCGGATGATGTCGGCGCTGAATACGGGGTGCAGGCGCATCTGCTGCCACTCCTGCGGATTCAGGCGCCCGGGCTTCAGCAGTACGCGGTCGGAGATGCTGATCTTGCCGATGTCGTGCAGGTAGGCGGCCTCCTCGAGTGAGGTCAGGAGGTCCTCGTCCCAGCCCAGTCCCTGGCCGAGCATCACCGTGTAGGCGGCCACGCGGGCCGCGTGGCCCAGGGTGTAGTAGTCCTTGGCGTTGAGGGCCGAGCTGAGCGCCCTGAGGTTGCCCATGTGCATCTGCTTGACCTCGTCGTAGAGCTGGGCGTTCTTGATGGCCATGGCGGCCGCATGGCAGATGGCGGCCGCGGTGTCGAGCTCGCCTTGGGTGAAGGAGCGCTCGGCGCTGCTCTCCACGAGCTCGACTGTGCCGATCACGCGGTCTTTGACGATCAGCGGCAGGGTGGCCCAGCTCTTCCGATCGGATCCCCGGTTGATCTCGTGTACCTTCGCTGTATGGCGCAGGTCGCGCAGCGAACCCACGACCGCTGGTCGTTTGGTGGCGATCACCTCGCGTGTCACTGCGGCGTCGGCCAGCGGCAGACATCGCCCTATCCAGTCCTCGTCCACGCTGCCGTGAGCGATCCGCATCAGGGTGCGCAGCCCGTCGCCCTCGATCACGGTGATCTCGCATTCCGGCACGCCGACGCTGTCGCAGAGGCGCTTCGCCGTGGCGAGGAGAGTGTCGCGCAGATCGAGGCTGCCGGCGAGCTCGAGGGCCGAGTCGCTCATCAACGTCATCCAGCGCACGCTTTCGTCGAGCTCGCGGTAGAGGCGCGCGTTGGCCAGGGCCTGGCCGGCGATCTGCGCCAGGCCGACGACCACGTCGGGGCGCGCGAACGGCCGCTTCTCGCGGTTGCAGGTGTCGACGAAACCGATCAGCTCGCCGCCGGCCAGAAGGGGGATCGTCATGACCGACCGGTAGCCCCAGCGGAGCGCATCACGGCGGTCGCCTTCGAGCACGTCGGGTTGGTTCAGGACGTCCAGTTGCACCACGGGCCGCCGCGTGGCGGTGGCCTCGATGAGCGTGCTGAAGTCGTCTCGTGCGTAGCGTTTGCCGACGGCGTCTTCGTCGGCGCCGCCGTCGGCCAGAGAGACGAGAGCCTCGACCTCGTCGCCTTCCAGGCCGTACACGTCGCAGAAATCGGCCTCTGAGACTGCGAGGATGCGCTTGGCCACCGTGTCGAGAACCGCGTCGACGTTGAGCATGGCGCCGAGCTCGAGCCCCGATTCGACGAGCAGACGCAGGTCGCGGTTGCCGCTCTCCAGACGCTCGGCGAGCATGGCCTTTTCGAAGGCACCGGCCAGCAGCCGCCCGACGTTGCGGATGAGGTCGAGCATGTCGGAGTAGTCGCGCACCTTGGTGTCGAAGACGTCGATCAGCCCGATGGGCCGGCCCTCGACGACGAGAGGCAGCGACACCATGCTACGGTAGCTCCAGCGGCCGTAGGCCGCCATCTCCTCTTTTGTCAGGCTGGCGGCCTCGAGGTCGCCGATCACGATGGGCTCGTTGGCCGCCAGCGCCGCGACGGCCGCCTCATACGCGGAGAGGTCGCGCTCGCTGCCCACTTCGTCCGCGTCCCAGCCCCGGCTATCCATGCTGGCGAGGCACTTCAGGCGTCCGCCCTCGATGCCCCAGATGTCGCAGTCCTCGGCCTCGAGGATGGCGCGCAGGCGGCCGCAAACGATGCGCGCCAGCCCCTGCAGGTCTTCCGCCTCGCTGAACCGGTCGCCGAGCTCCACCAGCTCTCGCAAGCCCGCGTTGCTCTGCCGCAGGCTGCCCATCAGCTGCGCGTTCTGGAGCGAGTCGGCGATGGTGCGCGCGGCGCTCATGAGGAAGCCGCGCACGTCGTTGTAGTCGCGCTCCACGGTGTCGAAGACGTCGATCATGCCCACGACCTTGTCGCCGGCGACGAGCGGCAGCGAGATCATGCTGCGGAAGCCGTAGGCGCCCCAGTCCTCCCGCTCGTAGTCGGTGACGCGAGAGTCGTCCATGGTGCTGACGACGAGCACCTCACGGTCCTCCAGGCATCTCACGGTGGATGGGAACAGGGCCAGATCCAGGATCTTGCCGCGCACGGCTTCGTCCGTGCCCTTGCTGTCTACGCTTGCGAGGCAGCGCAGATAGCCTTCTTCGAGCCACCACACGTCGCAGTCGTCAGCGCCGGCGACCTCACGGAGCTTCCGCGCCGCCTCGAGGGCGATCCCCTGTGGCGAGCCCGCGCCGGCCAGGGCGCCGGCGAGCTCGACCAGCTCGTGCTGCAGACGGCTGCGCTCCTCGGCCTCGTTGAGCAGCACGGCGTTGTCGAAGAGGCCGGCGACGAGCTGCATCACGCCGGTGAGAAACTCCACGTCCGGGCCCCACCGGCGCTCGGCGTCATCGTAGAGGTCCACGAGCCCGACGATGGCGCCGCCGGCGACGAGGGGCATGGTGAGGGAGCTGGCGTAGCCCCACTCGCGGTACATCTCGACCTCGCCGGGAGAGAGTCGCGGGTCGCTCAGGCTGTCGATCACCAGGGGAGTCTGGTCGATCAGCGTCCTCTCCAGGCTCGGGTACTTGGCGGTGTCGAGGATAGTGTCGTAGCGGGCGGCATCGACCCCTTCCCGGCTCAGGCTGATGAGGGAGCGGATGACGCCGCCGCCGACCCTGTACACATCGACGCAGTCGGCGTTCACCGCTGCCATGAGGCGAAGCGCGAAACGCTCGACGAACCGCCTGAGCTCGTGGGTCTGGGCGACCTCCTGCGAGAGGTCGACGAGCTCGCGGATGGCCTTGTCGCGGTGTTCCAGCGTGTGGTACGTGGCGTCGAGGTCGACAGCGTGGGCGCAGATGCGCGCGAGACCGGCGACCACGGGGACCTGCGGCCCGAGGTCGCGGGGTCGTGCGTCGCTCACCTCCACGGCGCCGATGAAGTCACCGCGCACCGTCATCGGCGCCCACACGAGCGCCCGGCAGCCGCGGCGTTGCAGGGCGCGGCGCGCGCGCTGTCCCTGGCGGCCTTCGTCGGCGCCCAGGGCGATCGCCGGGAGGGTGTCGGGCGCGCCGCTCTCCGGGATCCAGTCGTCCAGCGCCCACGAATCGCCGAGCCGGCTCTCGTCGAGCTGGCCGCCGTCGACGGAGACGGCGAGCCGCAGCCGGTCGCCCTGAAGTACGTAGACGTCGCAACGAGGTGCGTCGGTCAGCGCACAGAGGCGCCGTGAGGTCGAGGCCTGCCTGGACGACGGCGCGCAGATCCTGGGTCTGGCGGCGCAGTTCGGCGAAGTCGCCGGGGTGCACGGCAGCTCCCGCGACCTGCTCGTCCACAACAAGCGCGTGAACGTCGTCGGCGAGGAAGCGGCGATGCCCCCCCGGGCTGCGGTAGGCGGCGATCCGCCCGGCGTCGGTCCAGCGCCGCACCGTGTTGTCGCTGACGCCGAGCAGGCGCGCCACGTCGGCGACGTGCAGCCAGGTGATGTCTGTCATCTCTCCGACGCTGTCCATGAGCCCACTTCCTGCATCGGCATCCCCGAACGATGACTTTACTAAAACTCTCACAGACGTGCATGACTTAGGGAGTTTCGGCAGGATGCCCACCGTCCAGACTGCCTCGGCGGCCGTGCCCGTGGCGCGGCGGCCGCCGGCGACATAGCATGCGCGTATCGATCGTCGCCGGCCGGGACTGCGGCCGCAGCTTGAGCAAGGGAGCGCACACCATGGAGCGGAAGGGCAGGGTCGAGGGCAAAGTCGCTCTCATCACGGGGGTCGCCAAGACCAACAGCATCGGCTTCAACACGGCCAGGGTTTTCGGCGAGGAGGGCGCGCTGCTCGCCGTGGTCGACATCTCGCCCAAGGTGCACGCCTGCGCCGACGAGCTGCGCAAGGAAGGCTTCACGGTCTCGTCGCACACCGCCGACCTCACGAAGATGGACGAGGTGCGTAGGGCCGTGGCCGAAGCAGTCACCTGCCACGGCCGCATCGACGTGCTCGTGAACAACGCCGGCATGGTCATCGAGGGCATGGACGAGGACTTCACCGATTTCGCCCACATGAGCGAGAAGGACTGGGACTTCGGCATCGCCATCAATCTCAAGACCCAGTTCAACGTGACGCGCACCGTGATCGGCGGCATGATCGAACGTGGCTACGGCCGTATCGTCAACGTGTCGTCGGTCACCGGCCCGGTGGTGGCCAACCCGGAGGAGGCGGTGTACTGCGCTGCCAAGGCCGGGGTGCTGGGCATGACCCGCGGGGTGGCACTCGACGTGGCCAAGCACGGCATCACCGTCAACGCCGTGGGCCCGGGCTGGATCAACACGGGCTCGACCACGGAGGGCGAGCGCGCCGGCGCGGAGAACACGCCCTTCGGCCGCGCCGCCACGCCGGCCGAGGTGGGCAAGCTCATCTGCTTCCTCGGCTCCGACGACGCGAGCTACATCACCGGGCAGCTCGTGGTGATCGACGGCGGCAACACGATCCAGGAGTACAAGGGGCCGAGCGAGCTGTACTACTGAGCCGCGCGGCGCCAATGGCGGGCTCCGGACGGCCGCTGTAAGCTAGGCGCATCGAAGGCCCGTTCATCGTATCCATGGGGGACGCATGAGCTGTGACATGGGCGGCAGGACGGTCGTCGTCAGCGGCGCGGCCGGGGGCATCGGCGCGGCCGTGACGCGGCGCTTCGCGGCCGCGGGCGCGACCTTGGTGCTCGGTGATCTTGACGCCGTGGCCCTCGAAGAGCTCGCCGGCGAGGTCGCGGCGCTGACTACCGTCCACGCGCTCACCTGCGACGTCAGCGTGCCGGCCGACTGTCGGAATCTCATGGACACGGCGGCCGCAGACGCCGGCCGCGTGGACGTCGTCGTCAATACTGCCGGCGTCTGGACCGAGGGCCCCAGCGACCAGATCACCGAAGAGGAGTGGGACAAGGTCGTCGGCGTGAATCTCAAGGGCACCTTCTTCTGCTGCCGCTACGCGATCCCGCATCTCAAGAAGACCGAGGGCTGCATCGTCAATCTGAGCTCCGATGCCGGGGTGGTCGGCACGCCGGAGACGGCCGTGTACACGGCCTCCAAAGGCGGCGTGAGCCTGCTCACCAAGTCGCTCGCCCTCGAGCTGGCGCCGTTTCTGGTGCGCTGCGTCGCGGTATGCCCGGCGGACGTGATGACGCCCATGCTCGAGGGCCAGGCGCGCGACTTCGGCGGCGGCGACCCCGAGGGCTACTTCAAGCGCCTGCTCGCCAGCTATCCGCAGGGGTGCAAGGCACGCTTCATCACGCCCGAGCAGGTCGCCGAGCTCGTCTTCTACCTCGCCGGTCCCGCGGCCGCGCCCATCACCGGGGCGCTCATCAGCATCGACTACGGCACGACCGCCGGCTACGGCTACGAGTGATGCGATGCGTCGCCGCCGCGCGCCTGCGCCGCCACGATATCGATTCCGTCATCCCACAGAAGGAGAGCGTGCCGGGCAATGGCTGAGAAACCGTTCATCCACCCCTACATCCCCAACTCGGTGCCGGCCACCAAGCAGGCCATGCTCGACGAGCTTGGGCTGAGCAACGTCGAGGAGATCTACGCCGAGATCCCCGACCGCCTGCGCTGCAAGGCGCCTCTCGACATCCCGCCGGCGATACTCGCGGAGCGCGACCTGCGAAGGCACGTCCAGGGGCTGCTCGACAAGAACGCCTCCAGCGTCGACTACCTCAACTTCTGCGGCGCCGGCTGCTGGCAGCACCACGTGCCGTCGATCGTCGACGAGGTCATCAATCGTGCCGAGTTCGTGAGCGCCTACTGCGGCGGCGACTACAGCGACCTCGGTAAGTACCTCGCGCGCTTCGAGTTCAACAGCATGCTCGGCGAGCTGCTCGACTACGATGCCGTCGCCAACCCGATCTACGACTGGGGCGACGTGGCCGGGCGTTCGTTTCGCATGGCCCGGCGCATCACCGGCCGCGACAAGGTGCTGGTGCCGTCGCACATGAGCCCGATGCGGCTTATGGAGGCGCGCACTCTGTGCCAGCCCGAGTCCATGGCGAACAGCACCAAGATCCGCTTCTACGAGTGGGACCGCGAGACCGGCATGGTCGACATGGACGACCTGCTTGCCAAGCTGGACGACTCCTTTGCCGCTGTCTACTGGGAGAGTCCGGGCTATCTCGGCACCATCGAGGCCCACGGCGCCGAGATCGTCAGGATCGCCCACGAGCACGGCGCCCTGGCGATCGCCGGCGTCGACCCGATCACGCTCGGCGTGCTCGCGCCGCCCGGCGCCCTGGGCGCCGACATCGCCTGTGGCGACATCCAGCCGCTCGGCATGCACATGCACGCCGGCGGCGGCTGCTCCGGCTTCATCGCCTTCAAGGACGACGACCCCGTGTTCGCCCAGGAGTGCCCGCTCGAGCTGTACACGGTCATGGAGACCGCCACCCCCGGCCAGTACGCCGTCGCCGAGGCGCTGGCCGAGCGCACCAGCTACGGGGCCCGCGACCAGGGCAAGGACTGGGTCGGCACGGCCTCGGGCCTCTGGACGATCGCCGCGGCCGTGTATATGGCGGTCATGGGCCCACAGGGCTTCAAGGAGCTCGGCGAGACCTGCCTCGCGCGCTCGCACTACGCGGCCAAGCTGCTCGGCGAGATCCCCGGCGTGCGTATCAAGCTCTCGCCGAGCTTCTTCAAGGAGTTCGTCGTCGACTTCTCCGGCACCGGCAAGACGGTGGCCGAGATCAACAAGCTGCTGCTCGGCCACCAGATCTTCGGCGGCAGGGACCTTTCGGCCGAGTTCCCCGAGCTCGGCCAGAGCGCGCTCTTCTGCGTCACCGAGTACCACGACCAGGCCGACATCGGGAGCTTGGCTTTGGCTGTCAAGGAGGTGACGGAATGAGCGAGACGCCGCAAGAAAAGGTCGCCCGTCTGGGCAGGCTGCGTCGCGACGGCGGCGTGCTGCGCGACTACCGCGCGCCGCGCTGGGACGAGCCGTTCATCATGGAGCAGGGCACGCCCGGCGAGCGCGGCATCCTCGTGCCGCTCGCCGAAGACGAGGTGACGGCGGCCGTGGGCGAGGCCGCGGACTACATCCCCGAGGGGATGGCCCGCGCGGCGGCCCCCGACCTGCCCGAAATGTCGCAGTACCAGGTCCTTCGCCACTACCTGCGCTACTCGCAGATGACGCTGGGCATGGACCTCGGCAGCGACATCAGCGAGGGCACCTGTACGATGAAGTACAGCCCCAAGATGCACGAGGAGCTGATCCGCGGGCACAAGGCCGCCGACGTCCACCCGTGGCAGGACGAAGACACCATGCAGGGGCTCCTCGAGATCGTCTACGAGACCGGTCAGTACCTGAAGTCCATCAGCGGCATGGACGCCTTCACGCTGCAGCCCGGCGGAGGCTCGCACGCGGTGTACACCAACGCGTGCGTCATGCGCCGCCACTTCGAGGCCAGGGGGGAGCTCGAGCAGCGGAGCGAGGTGATCACGACCATCTTTTCGCACCCCTGCGACGCCGCCACGCCGATGGTTGCCGGTTTCAAGGTCATCACCGTGATGCCCGACGAGAACGGCTACCCCGACCTCGAGGCCTTCCGCGCCGCGGTGTCCGAGAAGACCGTGGGCTGCATGATCACCAACCCGGAGGACACCGGCATCTACAACCCGCAGATCGACAAGTACGTGCAGGTGCTCCACGACGCCGGCGCCCTGGCGTTCACCGACCAGGCCAACGCCAACGGCATCCTCGGCATCGCGAGGGCGCGCGATGCCGGCTTCGACGCCTGCCATTTCAACCTGCACAAGACCTTCTCGAGCCCGCACGGCTGTGAGGGCCCGGCCACCGGCGCCTACCTGTGCACTGAAGAGCTCGCCAGGTACCTGCCGGTGCCGCTGGTCACCAAGGTCGGCGACGCGTACCACCTCGACTACGAGCGCCCCGAGAGCATTGGCCGCGTGCGCGGCTTTCTCGGCAACTGGATGGGCGTCATCCGCGCCTACGCCTGGATCCGCAGCATGGGCCCCGAGGGCCTCAAGGAGGTCGCCGAGATCAGCGTCCTCAACAACAACTACCTCGACAACCTTCTGATGGCGATCAAGGGCGTGAGCCGGCCGTATGCCGAAGGCCACCGCCGGCTCGACCAGGTGCGCTACAGTCTGGAGCAGCTCAAGGAGGACACCGGCGTCGGCACCGAGGCCCTGCGCGACCGCATGGTCGACTTCGGCATCCAGAGCATGTGGATGAGCCATCACCCGTGGGTGGTGCCCGAGCCGTTCACGCCGGAACCGTGCGAGACCTACAGCAGAGACGACCTCGACGAGTGGGCGGCGGTCATCAAGAAGGGCAGCGACGAGGCCTATGCCGACCCGCAGTTCGTGCTCGATGCGCCGCACGCCCAGCCCATCGACCAACTGCGGCGCACCGAGGCCATGGAGGACCCGAACGAGTGGGCCTTCACCTGGCGCGCCTACAAGAAGAAGAACCTCAAGCAGGAGTAGGAGAACCCCCGCGTGCGCCAGGACCTCACGGTCGGCCAGCGAGTGCTGCGCTCCATTGGCCTCACCATCCTGCTGATGACGGCTCTGGTGTGCGGCCTGCTCGCCTCCACGTATGCGACCGGCGACCGCTTCGGCGGGTGGCGGCAACCGCTCATCGTGGTGTCGCTCCTGCTCGCGTCGCTGGCGGCGTTCGTCATGACCATCGACGCCTTCGACCTGTGGATGCGCGGCCGCCGGATCACCGCGTACAGCGTTCGCATGGTCCACTCGCTGGTGTTCGTCGCCATCCTCGTGGCGGTCGTCCTCAGCGCCGTCACAGCGACGCCGGGGCTGCTGCTCGTGACGGCTCCGGCGCTGGTCATCTACCTCCTCACCGTGCTGAAGGCCCAGACGGCTTCGGGGCCGCGGCCGGCTCGTGGACGAGGGAGCTCGAGGAACGGCCGCCAGAAACGCGGCGGCAAGAAGCGCTCGTGACGGCGCGGCCGTGAAGAGCCTCGGGCTGATCGTCAACCCGGTGGCCGGCGTAGGCGGCCGGGTGGGCCTCAAAGGCAGCGACGGCGCGGCGATCCTGCGGCGGGCACTCGAGCTGGGCGCGGTGCGAGACGCGCCGCGGCGCGCGCGCCAGGCGCTCGAGCGCCTGGCGCGCGTGCGCGATCACGTCGAGGTCGTCACCTGGCCGGGGGAGATGGGCGAAGACGAGGCACGCGCAGCCGGCTTTGACCCGCGCGTGCTGGGCACGTTCACCGGCCGTCCTACGTGGGCGGCCGCGGAGCGCGATCACGGCCACGACGGGTCCGCTCCGGGAGCGGCCGGCGACTTCGTGCTGACGTCCCCGGCCGACACCGAGCAGGCGGCCCGCGAGTTGCTGGCCGCCGGCGTCGACCTCATCCTCTTCGCCGGCGGCGACGGCACGGCGCGCAACATCTGCAACGCGGTGGGCCAGCACGTGCCCGTGCTCGGCGTGCCGGCCGGCGTCAAGATCCACTCGGCCGTGTACGCCACGACGCCGGCCGCCGCCGGTGACGTGGCGGCGCTCTTCCTCCACGAACGCCCGGCGGGCGTGCGCCTGCGTGAGGGCGAGGTCATGGACATCGACGAGGAGGCCTTTCGCGAGAACCGTCTTTCGGCGCACCTCTACGGCTACATGTCGGTCCCGTATGGCCGCGGGCTCACGCAGAGCGCCAAAGCCGGCGGAGTGGCCGGGGAGGAGCGCGCCCTGAACGACGTCGCCACCGAGGTGATCCGCGACATGAGCCCGGGCGCGTTGTACATCCTCGGCCCGGGCACGACCACGCGGACGATCATGACCCGCCTCGGCCTCGAGAAGACGCTGCTCGGCGTCGATGCCGTGTGCGACGGGGTCGTCGCAGGCAGCGACGTCACCGAGGACGACCTGCTGCGCCTCCTGCAGGCATACCCGAGGGCTCATATCGTGGTCAGCGTGATCGGCGGCCAGGGCCACATCTTCGGGCGCGGCAACCAGCAGATCAGCCCCGACGTGATCCGGCGCGCGGGTCGATCCGGCGTCACGGTCGTCGCCACCCAGACCAAGCTTCTGTCGCTGGAGGGCCGGCCCTTGCTGGTCGATACCGGCGACCCGGCCCTCGATGCCGAGCTCCGCGGCTATGCCAAGGTCGTCAGCGGGCTCGGCGAACGCACGATGTACAAGGTCGGCGTGTAGACACACGTTCCCTGCGTCTCTAGACGCCCGTACCATCCTTCTCCGGGTCCATTGGGTCGATGCTCTGCGTAAGGCAATGAGTTTCGGAATTGCGAGGCGACGGTGAACGACTGGGCCAAGATGATGATGGAGCAGGAAGCGCCATCCCCGGACGGGCTCGGGCAGGACTACTGGCTGGCGGCGCAACTGCCGTACGCGGTGCGCCAGCGCATCGAGATCGTGTTTGAGGTCCTGTCGCACCTGCCGCTCAAGCAGCCAGTCGCCGTTGTCTCGGACGCCGGCAAGACGATCGCTTTCAACGCGTCGCTGCTCGAGCTTGTGGGCGGCGCGAGCAGCGACCTTCTGGAGCGGCACTGGTCCGGCGTCATGCCCGGGTGGCCCGACCGTGCTCGCGGCTTTCGCCGCGAGGGCGAACAGGTCTTCGAGGAACATCTTGGGCGCCCCGGTGGTGAACGGGTCTGGGTGCGCGTCTCGCTGGGGCCGGTGGTCGAGCGTGGCGAGCCTCGGGCGATGGCATACCTGCTGTTCATCAGCAAGCCGGACGTCGAGACCATCGACCACGACGAGGTCCGCCGCTTGCGCAAGAGCCTGCAACTGCTGGCCGACATGCAGACCGATTTCGTCGTCGAGGTCGACCGTGACGGCGTGATGACGTTCGTGAGCCCGTCGTTCTGCCGCGCCGTCGGCGCGGCAGAGAAGGAACTTGTGGGCTGCGAGTTCACGTCGCGGGTGTGCGCCGACGACCGCGCCGCCGCTGTGGCCTCACTGGCCGAGGCCCTCAAGCCGCCGTTCAGCGGCGAGATGAGGGCGCGCCTCGCCGCCGAGCCGGGCAAGCACCTGGCCTGGCAGATCGACGCCGTCATCGGCGACGGTATCGTGGGCCTGGATCTGGTGGGGCGTGCGGGGGCTGCGGACCTGCCGGCGGAGCCGGCCGCCTCGGCCGTCGCCGCGGAGCCCGCGGCCGACACCGCGCCGCCGGCGCTGGAGGACCCGCGTCTGGAGACGATCCGCACGTGCCTCGAGAAGCTGGCGCCGGGCGACCAGGCCGGCTTCATGGCGCTGGCCAGGGCGGTGGCCGACGCGGCCGGCGCCGAGTGCGTGCTCTACAACGTCATGCGCGGCGATGCTGTGGAGACTGCGGTGGGCTGGCGACTGCCCCCGCCCGACCCCTCGTGAAACCTTCGCGTTTGCTAACTTGACACTGGAAATCAGCGCCTGAGGTTATACAATATCCCTCACAGGACGCCTGTGGAGGGTATCTTCCTTTGCGCCGCAGGCGCGAAAGCCGCACCTCAAGGAGAAGGAACAGCATGAAGGCTCTCGTTGTCGGCACCGGTGGTGTGGGCCAGTCCATCGCCGCGATCGCCAGGCGTCGCGACCCCAAGGGTGAGTGGCTCGAGAAGATGGTCATGGCCGATTACGACGGCGAGCGCGCCGCCGATTTCGTGGCCAGGCTGAGCGATCCGCGTTTCGTCGCCGAGCAGATCGACGCCGGCGACGCCGACGCCGTGGCCGCGCTCGCCACGAAGCACGGCGTCGACATCCTCATGAACCTGTGCGCGCCGAACTTCAACCCGCCGCTCCTGCAGGCCGCGCTCAAGGCGAAGGTCCACTATCTCGACACCGCCATGACGCTCAGCAAGCCGCACCCGACCGACCCCATGCACAAGTGCGGCGTCAAGCTCGGTGACGAGGAGTACGCTCTCAGCCCCGAGTTTGAGAAGATCGGCAAGTACGCGCTCGCCGGCTTCGGCGTCGAGCCCGGGATGGCCGACTACTTCGCGCGGTACGCCGCCGATCACCTTTTCGACGAGATCGACGAGATCGGCATCCGCGACGGCAGCAACCTCGAGATCCCGGGGGCCAAGGGCATCAGCTTCGGGTTCAGCGTGTGGACGACGATCGAGGAGTGCAACAACCCCGCCGTCGTGTACGAGAACGGCGAGGTCCACACCATCGAGCCTTTCGCCGAGCTCGAGGACTTCTGGCTGCCCGAGGGCATTGGCGAGGTCGAGGTCGGCCACGTCGAGCACGAAGAGGTGATCCAGATCGCCCACAACGCCGATCGCCTCAAGGGCGTCAAGAAGGCCACCTTCAAGTACGCCCTCGGCGACGAGTTCATGCAGGCCATGGAGGTCTTCCGCTCGGTCAACATCGACAAGGCCGAGAAGATCACGGTCGGCGACGTCATGGTCGCCCCGCGCGACGTCATCGCCGCCGCCGCCCCCGACCCCAACGAGATCGGCAAGCAGTACGTCGGCCAGACGGCGGCCGGCACCTACGTCACGGGCAAGAAGGATGGCCTCGAGCGCAAGGTGTACCTCTACCAGGTCGCCGACAACAAGGAGTGCGTCGAGAAGTACGGCACCCAGGTCGTGGTCGCCCAGACCGCCTTCACGCCGGTCATCACCATCGAGCTGCTCGCCAAGGGTAGCCTCGGCAGTAAGCCGGGCGACCCGAAGTCGGGGGTGCACAACCCCGAGGCGTTCAATGCCGACGACTACGTCGCCCTCATGCCGGCCTACGAGTTCCCCGGCGGCTTCCTCGAGATGGAGTCCGAGTTCAAGCTCGCTCAGGACCGCAAGACCCTGCTCGACCTGGCCAGGTAGGGCGTGCCCTAGGACGCCCCCGGCCGCGACAGCATCTCCTTCTGCTCGCGGTCGGCGTCCCGGGGCCGGAGCTCATGTGGGGGCTGGGCGGCGCGCTCGCCGCCCATCCCGGCGCCTCGCCTGCCGGCGCCGCTTCGTCGAGGAGGAGTGAGCCGGCCCGGCGGGCCCCGCGTCGCCTGGGCTCAGGGCCGGCAGACCGCCACGCGGTCCTTGCCGGCGCGCTTGGCCGCGTACAGCGCGGCGTCGGCGCGGGCCACCAGATCGTCCATGTTCCCGGCCATTGCGGGCCACGTGGCGATGCCGATGCTCACCGTGATGCGCGCCGGATCGGTGCCCTCGCCGACGTCGAACTCGTGGGCGGCGATGGCGGCGCGCAGGCGCTCGGCGAGGGCCGTCGCGCCCTCGCCGTGCCCCAGCGCCGGGCCCTCGCCGGCGGGCGGGGCGCTCGCCTCGCCTCTCGACTCAGCTGCGTGCTGCGGGATCGCCGAGGGGGGCGTGTTGGGAAGGATGACCGCGAACTCCTCACCGCCGTAGCGTGCGGGGAGGTCCAGGTCGCGGCGCAGCTGCTGGGTGAGCACGCCGCCGAGCAGGCGCAACACCTCGTCGCCGGCCGGGTGCCCGTAGGTGTCGTTGAGCGCCTTGAAGTCGTCGATGTCGAGCATGAGCAGAGACACCGGCGAGCCGTACCGGCGCCCCCGCGCGATTTCTTGGCCAAGGCGATCGTAGAAGGCGCGGTGGTTGGCCAAGCCGGTGAGGCCGTCGATCGTAGCCTGGGCCTCGATGCGGGCGTACAGCCGCGCATTGTTGAAGGCGATGGCCACCTGCTCACCGAAGGCTCTCAGGTAGGCGAGCTCGTCCGCCGTGTAGATGCGCTCGTTCTCCGTCTCGATCAGTACGAGCATGCCCAGCGCCTCTCCCTGGAAACGGAAGGGCACATTGACCAGTGTCCTCTCGCCCCAGGCGATCATCTCGCGGCGCACGAAGTCGTCGAGGTCCGGGTCGGAGAGCGTCTCTACGAACACTTGGCCCTTCTCGAGGGCTCTGCGGTCGTCGGGAGCGTCGGCCACGCTGAACACAGTGCCGATGGGGTCGTCGCGGGCGACGTCTTCGGCGCGATAGCACGCACGCGTGACCACCACGTCGCGCTCGGCGTCGTACTCGTAGATGAAGGCCGCCTTGGCAAGCACGGATTCGGCGGCCAGTCGCGCTACATTCGACAGCAGTTCGTCGGCGTCGAGCGTCGAGGCTACCACGCGGCCGGCGTCCACGAGCGCACCCAGCCAGCGGTTGCGCTCTTCCTGGCGGCAGTGCAGACGGGCGTTGCCCAGAGCCACCGCCGCCTGCTCGCCGATGGCGCCCGCCAGGCGCATCTCGTCGGCGCTGAACTCGCGTTCGGCCGCGGTCTCGATGAGGATCATCACGCCGATCAGCACCTCAGCCGATACGAGCGGCACGGTGAGCCACGTCTTCTCCCCGAAACGCTGCATGTCGTCACGGTCCTGAGTGCGGAGGTCGGGGTCCGAGAAGGACTCTTGCACCACCGTGCCGGCGCGCAGGGCGCGCATGCCGCCGCCGTGAGTGGTGATGTCGTAGGAGGCGCCCGCCAGGCTCTCCTCGAGGCCGGGCTCCGGTTCCTTCTCCCACAGGCAGCGGAACTCGGCGCGGTCGCCCTGCGGGCTGTACTCCCAGATGACGCACTGGGGACTCCCGAGGGCTTTGCCGGCCGCGCGGGCCACCTCTCGGAGCACCTCGTCGTAGTCGATGCTCGAGGCGATGGCCCTGTTGGCGCGCAGCAGCGCGGCGAGTTCCGTGGTCGTGTCGCGCAGGGTGCTGAAAGCCAGCCGGCGCTCCAGGGCGGCAGAGAGTGCCGTGGCGGCGGTGGTGAGCAGTGCGACTTCGGAGAAGTCCCACAGGCGTTCGTCGCTGCAGTTGTCGAAGCCGATGTAGCCGAAGAACTCGCCGTGGACCAAGAGCGGAAGCACGAGCAACGAGCGGATCCCCTGCGCCTCGAAGCTGGAGCGTGCGGGCTCGGGGAAGTCGGCCGCGAGTCCCATCACCGGGGCTCCACGCCGCAGGGGCTCGGACCACGGGCGCCCCAGGCGCTCGTAGAACTGCCCCCGCAGCGCCGGATTGTCGATCTGCGGGGTGATGCCGGGGCGTACCAGCTCGGCCAGATTGTCGGCGAACAGCCGGCCCTGCTCGTCGGTGCGGTTCTGGAAGACGTAGACGCGGTCGGCGCGGGTGGCTTCCAGGAGCGGTGGCAAGATCAGTCGGTACAGTTCCTCGGGGGCCAGTGTGTCTGCGGCTTTCAGGAGACGTCGCTGGATCTCGGCGACGGCTGACGTGAAGCCGGCGCGGCGTTCGCGCTCGGTGACGTCGCGCACGGCCTGCGTGACCAGGGTGCGGCCGGCGAGCTTCACGGCGGTCGCCGTGATCTCGACGGGGAACTCCTCACCCTCTCGCCGCCGGTGGCGGCGCAGTTGCACGAATGTGGCGGCCGCGCCGCTCGCGGCGCCGACCGTGGCGCGCGTGGCCTCGGGCTCGGCCGACAGATCGGTCATGCTGAGGCCGAGCAGTTCCTCGCGCGAGAAGCCGTACATGCGGGTCGCGGCGGCGTTGGCGTCGAGGATGTGGAGCGACTCACCGTCGACCACGAGCAGCGCGTCCGGGTCGAAGTCGAACATGCGTCCGTAGCGCTCCTCACTGCCGCGCAGAGCTTCTTCGGCGCGCCGGCGCTCGTCGATCTCGGCGAGAAGGGCGCGGTTGGCGTTTTCGAGCGCTGCCGTGCGTTCGGCCACGGTCGTCTCGAGCTCCATGTTCAGGCGGCGCACCTCCTCCTCGGCGCCCGCCCGTCTGACCAGCTCACCGGCTTCGCGGCCGACGGCGAGCAGCACCGCCATCAGCTTCTCGGAGACTTCGTACGGCGTGCGGGACGCCAGGCCAAGGGCGCCGAACACACCGTCGCCGGCGCCCAGCGGCACGGTGACCATGCTGGCGAGATCGGCGAGCATCGCGTCTCTGTGGGCGCGCGAACGCACCAGCGGCTCGCCGCGAGTGAGGACGTCGTAGGGGGGCACGTCGACGCGAAACGATGCGAGGCGCCGGCGCACGTCTTCGGGCAGGCCGCTCTCGCAGGCCAGATGTGCGGTCTGGCCGTCCTCGTCGATGAGGACGACGGCTCCAGCATCGAAGTCGAGCGCGGCCATCGTCACCGCGAGGATCTCCTCGAGGCCGTGCGCGAACCCGCGAGCCCGGCAGGCCGCCGTGATCACGCGGTCCAGCAGGGCGACCCGGCCATCATCTCGCAGGTGCGGTCGTGTGCGTCGCTCGTCCATGTGCCTCCACGGCGAAGCTTCCCCTCGCAGTATCGTCGGCAACCGTTGTCAGCTTGAACCACGCGCGGGTGAACTCACCCGTGCGGCGTGCGAAGATGGGGCGCGCGCGGAGCGGCTCGTGGTCCGGTGACCACCGCGGTCTTCAAAACCGTCTGCGGGGCAGTGATCCTGTCCTGGGTGGGTTCGACTCCCATGTCGCTCCGCCAGTGCGACCACGGCTGCCCGAGAGGCCGGGCGGCTCAAAGCCACGACGGCGACGGGTCCGCCGCCTGCCTCACCCCTCCGGGTAGTCGATTGCCTCGATCGTGAGGTTGCGGTTGCCTGCCGGGCGCCGCCAGAGCACGGTGGAGCCTACGCGCGCGTCGAGCAGGGCTTCGGCGAGTGGTGAGACGTAGCTGATCTTGCCGGCCTTGAGGTCGGCCTCGTCCTGGCCGACGATCGTGAACGTGAGCTCCGCGCCGCCCGGTTCGCGGACGGTCACCGCGGCGCCGAACTTCACCATGCGCCGCGGCTGACGCCGCGGGTCCACGAGGATCGCCGTCTCCAGGCGCCGCGCGAAGTAGCGCAGGTCGCGGTCCACGTACTCGCGCTGGTCGCGCGCCAGGGCGTCACCTTCCTCCGCGGCGGCGAGCAGCTCGAGGCGCCGCTCCTCGAGTTCGCCGAGCTTCTCTTCCAGCTGGCGCAGGCCGGCGGGGGTCACGTAGTTGGGGTGGTCGCTGATCTGCCGCTCGGGGAGCCCCTCGTCGGGCGCCCCCTCGTCAGGTTCCTTGACGAAGGCTCGGCTCATCTCGTCACGTCCGCGTCGGGGTCGTAGCACGTCTTCGACGCGCTCTGGTTTAGTCCCCCCGCCCCGCGTGGGTAGACAGTTGGCAAACGAGACAAGGAGCGGGACGATGCTGGACAAGAGGATGCAGGACGCGATCAACGACCAGATCAACTGGGAGCTCTACTCGGGCTACCTGTACCTTTCGATGGCGGCGCAGTTCTCCGAGATGGGCATGGCCGGCGGCCAGAACTGGATGACGGTGCAGTACCAGGAAGAGCTCTCGCACGCGCAGAAGATGTTCGACTACGTCACTACCCGCGGCGGTCGCGTAACGCTCGAGGCGATCCCGAAACCGCAGACGGAGTGGGCCGGTGGTCTCGACATGTTCAAGGAGGCACTTGCTCACGAGGAGGGCGTGACGGCGCGCATCTTCGACCTCGCTTCGCTGGCCCTGGAGATCAAGGACCACGCCACGCACAACTTCCTGCAGTACTTCATCGCCGAGCAGGTCGAAGAAGAAGAGAGCGCCGGCGACATGGTGCAGAAGTTCACCATGGCGGGCGACCAGCCGGGCGGTCTCTATCAGCTCGACAAGGAGCTTGCGGCGCGCGTGTTCACGCCGCCGGCGCCGGCGGCGTGAGGTTCGTCACAGCACCATCACCATGAGCAGACAGGGGTTCTCGGGCCCCCAGACCTGCGGCAGCACCTCGAGCGGGCAGAAGCCCACGGCGACGTAGAAGGCGCGCGTCGTCGCGTACGGCGGGTGCGGGTCGCTGGGCGCGAGGGTCTTCACGTGGAGCATCGAGAAGCCCTGGGCGCGGGCGTGCGTGGCCGCGCGCTCCACAAGCGCGCGGCCGACCCCGCGCCGGTGCGCGCCCGGGATCACGGCCATCACGTGGATCTCCACCGCGTCGCCGCTCGTCGGCTTGAGGGTCAGGAAGCCGACGGTCTCCCCGCCGCGGGCGGCGACGAACGTGGGCAACTCGTCCGCCGCGTGGGCGTAGTCGACGAGCGCCTGCTCGAGGCCGAACCAGTCGGGCAGGGCGCGCAGGATGCCTTCGGCGAGCGCGCCCTGCCCGCTGAGCGGGCCACACACGACCGCCCCGGCGTCGTTCACGCCGTCCAGCTCAGGTGACGTCGCGGCGCATCGAGGTGAAGACCGCCGCCACGCTGAACACGGCGATGTAGGCAATGGCGACCAGGAACGCCTCGGGCCGGGTCAGTGACGGCAGGTCGACGTTCTCTCCGACCTTGAGCGATGCACCCATGGTGAGCTGCTGAAAAGCCGCGAACGGCAGGTAGATGCCGATGTGCGGCTTGATGACGGCGACGATGCCCTCCGCGGCAAGCGCCCAGACCATCACGCCGGCGACGGTGGGTATCTGGGCGCGGAACAGGGCGCCGAGACTGACGCCGAAGGCGGTCATCATCCCTGCGGTCAGCAGGAACATGCCGGCGTCGCGGAGCGTCTCAAGGTCGGACACGTTGGCCGCGGTGAGCCAAGGGACCGCGATGCCGCGGAGCGCGGCGATCAGGGCGATGGCCAGGACGACGAGCAGCGAGGTAGCCGCCATCACCGCTGCCCCCACGATCCCGTAGCAGAGGAGCTTCACGACCATCACCATGCCGCGCCGCGGGGTGGCGAGGTAGGTGTAGGTGATGGTGCCGTGGCGGTACTCGTTGGTCATGCCGAGGATGCCGAAGACCACGGCGAGGATGGGCACCAGCGTGAGGCCGCTGGCGGCGAGAGCGGCCCCACCGTCAGACAGCGCGTCGCGGGGCACGAGGCTCATCACGAGCACCGCGGGCACGACGCTGACCACGAGGGCCGCGATGAACAGGCCGAGGGCGGTGCGCGTACTGCGGAGCTTGAGGAACTCGGCGCGGATGAGGTCCATCAGGATTCCCTCCGCGTCCCGGCGATCTGCAGGAAGAGGTCTTCGAGGCTGGGCTGCTCCGCGAGGAGCTCGTGGAGGACGATGTCGTTGGCGTGCGCCAGCTCGCCGACCTCGGCGCTGCTCGGCCCGCGGATGGCTAACGCCGTGTCCAGGCGATTCACGCCGGCACCCTTTTGCAGCAGCAGTCCCTCGAGCTTCTGCGCCTGCGGGCTCCGCACGCGTACCACCGGGGCAGCGCCGGCAGCGAGCTGCGCGATGGGCCCTTGGGCCAGCAGCTTGCCCTTGCTGATGATGAGGACGTGGTCCACGGTCTGCTCGATCTCGGCCAGCACGTGGCTCGAGACGAGCACCGTGCGGCCCTCCGCGGCTTGTGCGCGAAGGAAGCCGCGCAACCACTTCATGCCCTCGGGGTCGAGGCCGTTGGCCGGCTCGTCGAGCAACAGCACCTCGGGGTCGCCGAGCAGGGCGCAGGCCAGGGCGAGGCGCTGCTTCATGCCGGTCGAGTAACCCTTGACGGCGCGTTCGGCTGAGCCGGAGAGCTCGACCATCTTGAGGGCGGAGTCCACGCGCTCGTGGCCGATGCCTGCGGCCCGCGCGACGACGCGCAAGGCGTTGCGGCCGGAGCGTCCGGGGTGGAAGCCGGAGGCGTCCAGAAGGGCACCGACGCGCGTGGTGGGGTGAGTCAGATCGCGGTACCTGCCGCCGAGAATCGTGACCTGGCCGGAGGTGGGCCGCACGAGATCGACGAGCATGCGCAGGGTCGTGGTCTTGCCGGCGCCGTTGGGGCCAAGGAAGCCGGTGATCGTGCCCGGCTGGATACTGAAGCTCACGTCGTCGACGGCGAGGACCTTCTTGCCGAAGCGCTTGGTGAGGTGATCGGCCTCGATAACGGGCATGGTGCCTCCCGGTTGTGTGCCGAGAGGAGTGTATACGACGCTCGGTCGGTTCAGGCTCGCCCGGGCGAGACGCTCACGGCTGCACCGCTCTGCCGTACAGCTCCCACTGCCCGCTGCGGCGGTCGGCCCAGAAGACGGTGCGGCCAACGAGCACCGGTCGTGCCTGTCTGGCGCCGTCGTTGCACACGGCAGAGGCGCGGTGCCGGCCGAAGTCGTAGGCCCAGATGTCGCCGCTCCCGGACTCCTGCACCCACACCACGAGGTCGCCCTCGAGATCCAGCGACCGGGCGCGGGCAGAAGTGCGGCACAGTTCGACGGAGCGCCGCGTGAGCCGGTTCCACGCGAGGATCGCGGACTCGTCCTTGCCCATGGGCGACGCCCACACGACGCGTCGCCGATCGACGGCCACGCCGGTGCCCGACGCGGAGAGCTGGTAGCGCGTCTGTCGGCGGCGGTCGGTGGCCCAGACGCGGGCCGCGGCTCGCGGGCCCGTTGTCCACGCGACCAGCTGGCCCCAGGCGGCGACCTCGCGCACCTCGCCGTCGGCAGGGATGACGATGCGCTCGTCGGTGACCGTGTTGCGCCCGACCACCGTGTTGCCCGACGACGCGGTCGTCTCGACGACCGCGGCCCTGGGCTCCGCGAAGCGATAGGTGTCGACGTCGTTGTAGCTGTACAGCACGGCGTCTTGCTGCAGCGCGGGCGCGTCGCCGGGCACGTGCACCCAGCCCTGCCAATGAGCGGTGTCGTAACCCTCGAGCTGGAAGGGGTAGGCGAGGATAGCGTAGGGCGCGGCGTCGTAGAAGATCTGCTACATCTGATTCGGGCAACCGGTCGACCAGGATGGCGGCGGCGGTCACGTCTGCGACATGGGCTCGCCGGCGCTTCATGTCGACGCCGGTCCCTGCGAGCAGCCTCAGCGAGGCCTCGTGGAGTCGGCGGCAGGCGGTCTCGTCCCACACGCGGAGCGTGGCGTGACTCATGGAATGGTCCTTCGCAGGGGTCCTCCGGGTGTGGCTTGAGAGATGGTCCGCCGCCGCTGCGGCGAGCCGCGCACGCCCGGCGGCCTAGCGGGCCAAGGGTGTCAACACGGTGAACGATCGCCCCCGACGAACGTGTCCCCCACGGGCGCATGTCCTCCCTGCCCCACCGGACAGGTACTCCACGGCACTCATTGCCTGCCGAGGTGCCCGGGGTATCACGGCATGGCGCCGCCGGCCTCGTGGCGCACTCCGCTTGCGTCGCGGGCGGCTGGGGCTGACGATAGCGTGGTCGTGATCGGTTTCTGTGAGAAGTGGTGGATGACCGCTCTGCGCGGCGCCGTTGCTCTCGTCTTCGGTCTCACGGTGCTCGTCTGGCCAGACCCCGATGACGCTGTCCTTGCGGTCGCGTTCGGCGTGTTCGCGCTCGTCGACGGCCTGGTGCTGGGCGCCGTGGCCGTTGTAGGGCGCGATGTGCTCGAGCAGTGGTGGATCGCGTTGGTCGAGGGCGTCGTCGGCATGGTCGTCGGCCTCGTGGCCTTGACGTGGCCGGGGATCGGCGGCCTCGGCCTGTTGTCGCTGCTGGCCGCCTGGGCCGTCCTCACCGGCGTCTTCGAGATCGAGACCGCCGTGCGGCTGCGGCGGCTGACCGGCAGCGATGCGTGGCTGTTCCTCGCCGGAGGCCTTTCGCTGCTGGTCGGGATCGCGCTGATCGCGGTGCCCAAGGACGACCCGCTGGAGATCGCCTGGGCGATCGGCGTGTTCGGCGTGGCGTTCGGCGGCGTGCTGCTGGTGGCGGCCGGCCGCTTGAGGCGCCTGGCCCGCGCGGCGCGGCCCTCCGCGCCGCGACAAGCGTAGCGCCGGAGCTGCCGGCGGCGGCTCAGCCGCCCGGCAGGTCTTTCTCGTAGACGAGGTGAGCGCCTCGTTTCGGGCGCATCCCCACGGACTCGTAGAGACCCATGGCCCCGGTGGGGTTCTCGCTGTCCACGCCGAGATAGGCGCGGGGGAGGCCACGCCGGCGCAGTTCGGCAAAGCCCGCCCGCAGCAGGGCGCGGCCCAGCCCGCGCCCGCGCCAGGGTCTGCGCACCGCGAGGGTGTCGATGTAGCCGCCCAAGGGCGTCTCGAGGGCCAGCAGACTGCCGGCGACCTCGTCGCCGTCCCAGGCGACCCACCACAGGTCGAGGTCGAGATCGGGGCGTTCGAAACGGAAGGCGAGCCACTCGTCCAGGTCCATGCGGTCGGGGCGCCAGTGATCCTGGAAGGCTTCTTCATCGGCGGCGTGCACGGGTGCCTCGTCGCGGTGCCGGCGAAAGCGGCGCACCACGATGCCCGGCGGCCAGACCGGCATGGCCGGCGCCTCAGCCAGGTCGACCTCGAGGCGCAGGAAGGTGCGCGCGTAGCGAAAGCCGTGACGCTCGTAGCGCGCGCGTCGCGAGGCGTCGTCCTCGTGCGTCCACACGCCGAGGTTCGTGGGAGCGCCGTCGCCCGGGCGCCCCGCGGCGCCAGCCGCTCGAGTCTCGCACAGGCCCAAGAGGGCCTCGCTGAGACCGCGGTCTCGGTGGGCGGGGTGAACGGTCTGTTCGGCGACGAACACGCTGGGTGGATCCTCTATCCAGACCAGGCCGTACCCGACGAGCTCACCCGACGTGGTCTCCACCAGCCAGCAGTCCTCATCCGGCACAAGGCGGGGCAGCGCCCACTCCTCCAGGATCTCTGCCGGCGTCACGTCGCTATCGCCGTGTCGGGCGACCTCGACGGCTTGCTTCAGGCCGGCGACGGCGGAGACGTCGCCGGCGTTTGGCCGGCGCAGGCGATAGCCGGGCGGGAGTGAGCTCGAAGCGCCGGAAGATGTCACGGGTATCCCCACGTCGTTGCGCGAACGCCCCGATTCTATCGCGCCCGACGGGCGCGGGGCGGGGACGTCAATGCCGGGGCGCCGGGGAGTCGGCCGCACGGCGGACCCGCCGGGCCGAGCGGGCCGCATGGCGGATCTGCAGGGCAGAGCCGGCCGCACGGCGGATCGCACGCCGAACGCGCCGCTGCCGTCGCGCGTCACCCTGCTTTGACGTCGACGGGTGCGACGGCGCCCGGGAAGGGAGCGCCGATGAGACACACGGGTTCGGCGCTTGCGGCTGCGGTCGCTCTCGTGGCGCTGTCGCTCGTCGCCGTCGGGGCGTGTGGGGGGGACGGCGGCGGCCGGGGCGGCGGTGGGACGCCGCCGCCTGCCGCCGCCGCCGACATCACGGGCCGACTCTCGCAGTTCTCGGCGGTCGCCGACGGCACCACTTCATTCCTCGTGGTCGCCGACGCGAACGTTTCCGGCCCCTACGACCGCGCGATGGTGCGCACCACGGCCGACACGGTCGTGTGGACGCTGCAGGGTGAAGTCCGGCGCCGCCTGGCCGCGACCGACCTTCGCGACGGCCTCAGGGTCGCCGTGAGGTTCACTGGGCCGGTGGCCGAGTCTTACCCGGAACAGGCGGTCGCCGCCGGCATCGAGGTGCTGCCGGCTCTCTGAGCCTGTGACGCGACTCTGAAGGCGTCACGATGCCGTCAAGCGGCATCGCGCCTGTATCCCAGACAGATTTGCCTAAGTTCTGGTACGCTGCTGCCGATACAGCTCCTGCGGGGCAGCAGCGGACGACCTTGGCACGAGAACTTATGACATCCGGGCTTCTCACCGTGGCCGAGGCCGCGGCCGAGCTGGGCGTGAGCCCAGCCACCGTCCGCCGCGCCTGCGACGCGGGGGTGCTGACCTGCCGGCGCAGCCCAGGCGGCCATCGGCGCTTCGCGAGGGCCGCCCTGGCGGGCATGACGCGAGACCGTCTGCTGCTTAGCGGTCGCGACAAGGAGAGCGGCGAGCGCGCGGTCCTCCAGGCGCTCGCCGATCTTGGTGAGGCCGCAAGCCGCTGGCGCGACACTCCCGAACTGCTGCGCGATGTGGCCGGCCTCATGCTGGCCGCGACCGGCGCGGTCACCTGCGACATCTACAGGCGCGAGGACGAAGGCGTGTTTCGTTGTCTTGTCAGCCTGGATCGCGACGGCCCGGACGAGGAGGCCGTCGGTGCCGTGCTGCGCACGACTGTCTGGGCGGTCGTTCGCGAGGCGTTTGCCTCCGGCACCGTCGTGCACGTGGAAGACCGTGACGACTCGCGTCTTACAGACGAGGACCGGGAAGTGTACGACGAGTACGGTTTCGCCAGCGAGGCGTGCATCCCCCTGCTCGTACAGGACCGGGTCGTCGGTGTGATCGAGCTGTACGGGGGCCGGCCGCACGCGTTCGCCGCGGCGCTCGACTACATGCGCGGCGCCGGTCACGTGGTCGCCGGAGCCCTGGAAAAGGCATTGCTGCTTGCCGCGCTGGAGGATCGCAACCGGGTCCTCAAGGAGCTCTTTGACCTTGCCCAGCTCCTTGCCACGACATACGACGTGGAAGAGCTCCTGCACACCGTCGCGACGCGTCTCCTTCGGACGGTCCGGGCCGCCTACTGCGAAATCTACCAGAGCGACGGCGAAGGGTATCGCTGTGTCGTCAGCGTCGGTGGTGACGGATTCCCGGAGTCCTACGAAGGCCGCTTCCTCGACCTGGCGCACAACCCCACGCGTGCGTCGGCGCTCGCCGGGCAGCGCTCCCTCGTGATCACCGACGTGGAGGTGTCGGAGCTCACCGCGGGGGAGCGCGATGTGCTGCTTGCACAGGGCGTGCACAGCGAGCTCTGCATCCCCCTCGTGGTCAAGGGCGCCGTGGTCGGCCTCATCGATCTGTTCGGCGCCCGGCCGCGCGACTGGCAGGAGTGCATCGACTTCACCGCCGGCGTGGGGCAACTCGTCGCCGGCGCCATGGAGAACGCCGACCTGCTGGGCCACCTCGAGGGGAGCAACCGGGATCTGCGCACGCTCGTGGATGGCGGACTCGAGTTCGGCTCCACGCTCGACGCGGAGCGCGTACTCCTGTCCATCGCGCGAAGGATGCGCCAAGCGACGAGTGCGGCGGCCTGCGACATCTCCGCCTTGGATGGGGAGTCGCTCCACGCTCTTGTCGGCATCGACGGCAAGGATGAGGTCATCGAGGACTTCGCCGGACGCGAGTTCGTGGTGGGAGACTACCCCCTCACGGGCCAAGCGCTGAGGAACGGCCGGCCGGTCGTGGTCGACGACGTCGTCAGCGATGCCCGCGCGAGCTCACTGGAGCGGCGGAGCTGGGAGCGGTCCGGGCTTCGCTCAGGGATCATCGTCCCGCTCATCAACGGCGCCCAGATCGTGGGCGTGACGGCGCTCTACGACAGCGAGCCGCGCTCCTTTGGGCAGCTGGACCTGCTGCGCGGGCTGAGCCAGGTGGCGGGGCAGGCGATCGTCAACGCGCGGCTGTACAGCGAGGTCGGCCGCAGCGCCCAGCGTGCGGCGCTGCTCAACGACGTGAGCGCCGAACTGACGGGGGCGCTCGACACGCGCCAGCTTCTTCAGACGGTGGCAGAGCGTGTGCGAGCCGTCGCCGACGTGAGTGAGTGCAGCGCCTTCCTGCTCGCCGGCGACGACCGGCTCGAATGCGTGGCGACGTCGTCGCTGGGCGAATCGGCGGAGTGGGCTCTCCCCGGCGTGTTCGTCGGGCTTGAGCGCTGGCCGGTGACGCGCCTCGTGATCGAGACCCGCCGGGCGGCGGCCGTCACGTCGCTGGACGACCCGCGCATCGACGCCGGTAGCCGGGCGTGGCTGGCGGCGCACGGCGTCAAGAGCTACCTCGTGGCGCCGCTGATCGCCAGGGGCATGGTGGCCGGCGCCCTGGAGCTGACTGAGACCCGGCAGGAGCGGGTGTTCTCCGGCGACGAGATCGGCCTCGTCGAGGCCGTGTGCCGCGTCGCCGGCCTCGCCATGGAGAACGTGCTGCTGATCGGCGACCTCGAGCGCCGCAACCGCGAGGCGGAGCTGCTCAACGAGATCGCCAGGCGCACCACGGCCAGCCTCGATCTTGGCGAGATCGCCGAAGCCGCGGTCGCGGGCCTCGGACGTCTCGTCCCCATCGCGAGCTACGGCCTGACGCTTGTGGAGCGCGGCGAGTTCGCCCAGGCGTACGGGTCGCGGCCTTCCGAGCGTCCGCGCGCGGTGTCGATGGCCGGCGACGCGCTCGGCGACGTGCTCGAGAGGCTGCGCCGCGAGCGCGTGATCATCCTCGATGGCGCCGACGAAGGTTCCATGCCCGAAGGGCACCCCGCGGCCGCCGGCAGCCTCTCGAGTGCAGCCATCGGGCTATTCGACCAGCACATCCTGAGCGGCGTGCTCATGTTGGAGGGCGCCTCCCCCGGGGCGTTCTCGGCGGTCGACGCCGGCGTCCTCGAGCGGGTGGGGGTGCATCTGTCCCTGGCCGCCAACAACGCGAGGCTCTACCAGGAGATCAAGACTCTGCACCTGAACAACCTGAAGGGGCTCTCCACAGCGCTCAACGCCAAGGACTACTACACCTGGGGGCACGCGGCGCGCGTGGCCGCCTACACGGTGCTGCTCGGCGAGCAACTGGGCTGGGAGCCGGAGTGGGCCGAGCAGGTGCGCGAGGCCGCGTATCTCCACGACATCGGCAAGATCGGCGTCTCCGACAGAGTGCTCGTGAAGCAGGGGCCGCTCAACGCCGAAGAATGGGAGCTCATGCGGCAGCACCCGGCGGTGAGCGCCGAGATCATCAAGCCGCTCTTCTCCGCAGATCTCGTGGCCGCAGTGCGACACCATCACGAGCGGTACGACGGCAAGGGGTACCCCGACGGACTCGCCGGCGACGACATCCCGGAACTGGCGCGCGCGATGTGCGTCATCGACTCCTACGACGCGATGTCGCTGCAGCGTCCGTATCGCGACGCGCGCACCTACGAGGAGTGCCTTGTCGAACTGAAGGCGTGCCGCGGCACGCAGCTCGACCCCGGCTTGACCGACGCGTTCCTGCGCGTGCTGGAACGGCTGACCGGGCTTCGCGAGGTGGCGCGGCGCGCCGCCGCTGAGGCGGCGGCGCGCATCGATCCCGAGCGTCACGCGACGCTGCGCGACCCCCACGACGAGGCGCGTCCGGAGTACGCCAGGATCAAGAAGGTACTTCGGGAAACGCGCGACGCGTACCCCGAAGTGCGCTTCATGACCACGTCGGCGAACAGGGACGGGCGCACGGTGATCGTGGTCGACGCCGAGGAAGCGGACGCACCCGAGCGCTCACCTCTTGGTGAAGAGGTGGTCGCCGACGACGCTATCGCCCAGGTGCTCTCCGGGCGCGAGATCGCCTCCAACGTGCTCTTCGTCGACAATTTCGGGGTGTGGGTCAATGGACTGGCGCCGCTGATCGGCGAGGACGGAGAGATCCTCGCGACCGTGGTGGCCGACGTGCCGGCCCTGAGCTCGAGCGGAGCGCGGAGTTTCGCGCGGATGACCACCGAGACCCCGGTTTCGACGCTGCAGGAGGCGGCCGTCCGCCTCAGCCGCGCCGAGATCGAGGCCATCACCGACGGTCTGACCGGACTGTACAACCACCGGTATCTTCACGAGCGCTTGACGGAGGAGTTGAGCCGGGCACGCCACGAGAGTCACGGCGCGGCGCTCCTCTTCTGCGATCTCGACTTCTTCAAGGATTTCAACGATCGCCTGGGGCACGCCGCCGGCGACACTGCACTGCAGGCCACGGCGCGCATCATCGAGAGCTGTACGCGGCGCGCCGACCTGGTCGCACGCTACGGCGGCGAGGAATTCGTCGTGGTGCTCCCCGGGGCGGCCGAAGCGGAAGCGGTGGAGATCGCCGGGCGCATCCGCACCGCCGTGGCCAAACACCATCACGAGAACGGGGGCTTGACGATCAGCATCGGCGTGGCCACGTATCCCGAGTCGGCCGCAAGCAAGGAGGGCCTGCTGGAGGCCGCGGACAGGGCGCTCTACGTGGCCAAACGGCTCGGCCGCGATCGCGTCGTGGCCGCCGGCGCCGCCGCCCGCTGAGCTCTGCCGTTGCGCGTCACCCCGTGTGCATGAAGTTGATCACGTCGCCGTCCTGGACGACGTACTCCTTGCCCTCCGTGCGCAGCAGCGCCTTCTCGCGGGCGGCGTGGAACGAGCGCAGCTCGATGAGGTCGTCGATATTGACGACCTGGGCGCGTACGAACCCGTGCTCGATGTCGCCGTGGATACGACCGGCGGCCTGCTTGGCGGTCCACCCGCGAGGCAGCTGCCAGGCGCGCGACTCGCTGCTGCGGAAGTCGCCGGTGAAGAACGTGATGTAACCGAGCACGTCGTAGGCCGCGCGCAGGAACACGTCGATGGCCCCGGCTTCATCGCCGCCGAGCTCGGCGCGGAATTCGGCGGCGTCCTCGGGCTCCAGATCGGCGAGCTCGGCTTCGAGGCGCGCGGCGACGGCGACCACGTGGTCGCCCCGGCCGCGCGCCCACTCAACGAACGCGGCGTGGGCGGCGAGCGCCTCGGCCGCGCCCGCGCCGTCGTCGCTGTTGAGCACGAAGAGGACGGGCCGGTCGCTGACGAGCGCAAGCTCACGGAACAGGGGCGCATCGTCGGGGTGGCGTTCGACGCCACGCGCCAGCCGGCCCTGCTGGAGGGCGGCCAGCAGGTCGTCGAGCGTCGTCAGTTCGCGCTGGGCCGCCTTGTCGCCGCTGCGCGCCGCCTTGCGCGTCTTGTCGATGCGGCGCTCGACGAGCTCGAGGTCGCCGAGCACGAGCTCGGTCTCGACGAGATCCACGTCGGCCCTGGGGTCGGGGATCTCGCGCACGTGGGCGACCTCTGGGCTCGCGAACACGCGGATCACGTGCGCGACGGCGTCGACCCCGCGGATGTCGGCGAGAAAGCGGTTGCCCAGACCTTCGCCGCGGCTGGCGCCCTCCGCCAGGCCGGCGATATCGACGATATCGATCGTCGCATTGACCTTGCGAGGCGTCTCGAGCACCTCGTCGAGGCGGTCAAGGCGCGGGTCGGGGACGGCGACCACGCCCACGTTGGATTCGGCCGACGTGTAGGCGTAGGCAGTGGCGGCCGCGTTGGCGTGGGTGAGCGCGTTGAACAGAGTCGTCTTGCCGACGTTGGGCAGGCCGACGATGCCGAGTTTCACGGGCGTTTCTCCAGTTTGCTGGTGAGCAGGGTCTCGAGGATACGAGAGAGATCGGCGAGCTGCCTCTTGACGCGTCCCGGGTAGGTGCGGTTGACGTAGGCCACCGTGTCCTTGCGGCTGTGCCACAGGCGGCCGTCCATACGGGTCGCCGCGAGGCCGGTGTCATCGGCGGTCCAGTCGGTGGCGGTGAACGCCGCCGTGGCGATGTCCTGAAGCGCGAACGGCTCGTCATCGCTGGGCGCCACGGAGACGCCGGCAGGGCGGCCCTTGGCCGCCGGGCTGGTGCCCAGCGGGATGCCCAGGCTCTCGGCCGCGGAGAGCGCGTCGTCGCGCAGCCAGGTCGGCCCACCGAAGCGGCTCGTCACCGAGAGCATGGTGCCTCCGGCGACGGCGTCGAGATCGATCATCCCGATGGTCGCCGCCCGTTCCAGGTCGTTCATGGTGCGCGCGTAGTAGCGCGAGCCCAGAAGGCCTTTCTCCTCGGCGCCGAAGGCGACGAACACGATGGTGTACGGCGTGTCCTGCGCCTTGATGCGCGCCGCGGTCTCCAGCAGCATCCCGATCCCCGTGGCGTTGTCTGAGTAGCCCTCGCCGAGGGGCGCCGAGTCGTAGTGGGCGCCGACGATCAGCCGCTCAGCCGATTCCCCCTCCTTGACCGCGATGATGTTGGCGGAGTGGACGCGCCCGCGCGCGGAGCGCGCAAGGAACTCCTGGGTGCGCGGGAAGTAGCCGTACTGCTGGAACGCGTTGAAGACGAACTCGCGGGCCTCGATCTCGCCCCAGGTGTCGGCGACTCTCGGGTGCACGCTGGTGGCGAACGTCTTGGCCAGCACGTTTGCCACCGCGCCGTGGGCGGTGGACGACACGGCGGCGGAGGGGCGACCGGCCTTCTTGGCGGCCTGCTCGCAGCCGCCGAAGGCGCCGGCCGCCGCCAAACCTATGGCGACGACGAGGGCCGCCGCCACCGCGACCGCGAGCAGGCCTCCGCGTGTGCGCAGCGCCGTCATCTCAGAGCGGCGCCGGCACGAGAAGGACCCAGAGGGCGCCGACGACGAGCCCGAACGCCAGCCCGCCGAGGACGTCGCCGAGATAGTGGACTCCGAGGTACACACGGCTGAAGCAGAGCGCGACGGTGAGCGCGACCAGGGCCGGCAGCGTGGCGGGGTACAAGGTGCCCACGGTGAGGGTGCCGACCACGGCCATGCTGGCATGCGAGGAAGGGAACGACTTGCTGAAGGGCAGCGGGATCTGCTGCGGCTGGCTCGGGTCGGCGATGGGGGGACGCGGCCGGGCCACAAAGTGCTTGATGAGGAAACCCACCGCCTCCACAAGCGTCACCGGCACGGCTACGTACAGGGCCTTCGCCAAGGGTCGTGGCTCACCGAAGACCCACGGCAGGACTGAGGTGACGTACCAAAGCACGCCGTAGTTTGCCGTCAGCGAGAAGGCGCCGAGAGGCCATGCGAACCAGCGAGGGTGTGGCCAGCCGGTGGCCGCACGCCGCGAGAGCTCGCGGTCGAGGTGGTCAAGGCGGCCGCCGAGGTTCGGCGGCGCGGTGTCTGTGGAGCGGGGGGCAGAGGGCATGAGAATAGCCTCTAGTATACTATCCGCCTGTCTCTGCCCACTCCGCCTCGAGGGAACGACCTTCATGCGCACATCGGTCATCGTCACGGCACTCGGACCCGACAGCCACGGCCTCCTGGCCGCCGTCGCCACCACGGTGGCCGAACAGAACGCGAACGTCGACGACGTGAGCCAGACCGTCGCCAACGGCATGTTCACGATGATCATGTTCGTGTCGTTCGACGAGACGGAGACGACGATGGTCGCGCTCAAGGACGCGCTCGAGACGACCGGCGAGCGCGTCGGCCTGCAGATCAACGTGCAGCACGAGAACATCTTCAAGTTCATGCACCGCATCTAGCGGCGCCCGTCCCTCCAGGAGCCGCCCGTGGTCTTCATCACTGAGCACGAGATCCTCGAGACCGTCACCATGATCCGTTCCGAGAACCTCGACGTGCGCGCCGTCACGATGGGCATCTCGCTTTACGACTGCGCCGGGCGCGACCCGCGCGAGGTCGCCGAGCGGGTACACGCCAAGATCGTACAGCGCGCCGGCCGGCTGGTCGCCGTGGCCGACGAGATCGAGCACAAGTACGGCATCCCCATCGTGAACAAGCGCGTCTCCCTGACGCCGATCGCCCACGTGCTGGGCAGCGACGACCCGGCCGGCTACGTTGAGGTGGCGCACGCGCTCGACGCCGCCGCCGAGGAGATCGGGATCGATTTCGTGGGCGGCTTCAGCTGCCTGGTGCAGAAGGGCTTCACGCACGCCGACAGCGCCCTTATCGAGGCCATCCCCGAGGCGATCGGCGGTACGCAGCGCGTGTGCTCATCGGTCAACGTGGCGTCCACGCGCGCCGGCATCAACATGGACGCGGTGGTGCGCATGGCCGACGTCCTCAAGGCGGTCTCTCAGAAGACCGCCGCGCAGGACTGCATCGGTTGCGCCAAGATCGTCGTGTTCTGCAACGTGCCCGAGGACAACCCGTTCATGGCCGGAGCCATGCACGGCAGTGGCGAACCGGAGGTCAGCGTCAACGTGGCCATCTCCGGCCCCGGCGTGGTGCGCAACGCCGTCGCAAGCCACCCTGAGGCCTCGCTCATCGAGCTTGCTGATCTCATCAAGCGCACCACCTTCAAGATCACCCGGGTGGGCGAGCTCGTGGCCCGCGAGGCCTCGCAGATGCTGGGCGCGCAGATGGGCATCATCGACCTCTCGCTGGCGCCGACCCCTGTGGTCGGCGACTCCATCGCCGAGATCCTCGAGAGCATGGGACTCGGCCAGGTGGGCGCCCCCGGCACCACGGCCGCCCTCGCGATGCTCAACGATGCCGTCAAGAAGGGCGGCACAATGGCCACGTCGTCCACCGGCGGCCTTTCGGGCGCCTTCATCCCGGTGAGCGAGGACGCCGCCATGGCCAAGGCCGCTGCGGACGGCGTGCTGAGCATCGAGAAGCTCGAGGCCATGACCGCGGTATGCTCGCTCGGTCTCGACATGATCGTCGTGCCCGGCGACATCCCTCGCAACGCCCTCGCCGGCGTGATCGCCGACGTCATGGCGATCGGCATGATCAACTCCAAGACCACGGGCGCGCGGCTCATCCCCGCGTATGGCAAGAAGGTCGGCGACTGGGTCACGCTGGGCGGGCTCTTCGGCGAAGCGCCGGTGATGGCCGTGAGCAACGCCGGCAACGACGCATTCATGGCGCGAGGAGGGCGAATCCCCGCTCCGCTGCAAAGCCTCACCAACTAACGAGGCGGCTTAGACCTGGCCCTGCAGGTCCTCCATCATCTTGCGGATGGCAGCTGCCGACTCACGCATGTCGAGAGCCCGCGAGATCTTCTCGGCTTCGGTGAGCTGCAGCACCGCGTCGATGGTCTGACCCTGCCGGCGATAGTGCGTCGCCTGGTCGATCTCGTACCTGACGAGATCCGTGAGCATGCGCCGGACCTCCGGATCCTGCAGATCGACCATCTTGCGGCTTGTCGTGACGATGATGTCGGAGAGCGGCACCCTGCGTTCGCCGGAGCCAGACTCCGCGGCGGCTTCTTCCGCGGCGGCGGACACGCCCTCAGAAAGCGGCGCCGGGTCGGCGACGGCCGGTAGCTCGCCGGTCGTCTCGTCCTCCGGCGGCGCGGCCGCTGCCGCAGCGGCCGCGAGCGTCACGGTCGAGGTGCCCCGATCCAGGCCGAGGGCGTCGCGCTCGCCGGTCCCCGTGGTTTCCGGGGTCGGCTCGGGGCTGTCTGGCGCGCCCCGGCTTTCGCGCTGCGCGCCGGGGTCGAGCGTGATGTCTTCCATAGGCTGCTCGGCCTTGCCGAGGGTGGAGAGAGTGTCCTGCGGCGCGTCGTCCAGGAACGAAGCGTGTGCTGTCGCCGCCGGCGCCTCGCCGCCGGAGCCCCGGCGCCGCGTCACCAGCAGCGCGATGATGAGCAGAAGGACGATCGCCGCCGCGACGGCGATGCCCACGATCTGCACGGTGGTCATGTGGTCTGAGCCCTTCTGCCGGTCGTTTGTGCCTTGCAGCGTAGTTGTTCGCCCGGGCGAGCGCCAATCCTTGCTGCGCGGCAGTACAATCGGCGCGTGATCGATGCGCCCACCATCGCTGCCGTCATGACGGACCTCGGAGAGCCGCCCTACCGGGCGCGCCAGGTCTACGAAGCCCTGACGCGAGGGCTCGCCGTCGATTTCGACGGCATGACCATGCTCCCGGCGGCACTGCGGCGGGCGCTTGCGGAGCGCCTTCGCCCGCTCAGTCTCGAAGCCGTCGAGACGCGGGCCGCTCCGCGCGGCGCCGCCCGCAAGACCCTGTTCACGACCGCCGACGGTCACCCCGTCGAGGCCGTGCTCATGGTGTACGCGAAACGCGCCACCGTGTGCGTGTCCACCCAGGTCGGCTGCGCCGTGGGGTGCGCCTTCTGCGCCTCCGGTCGTCTGGGTCTGCGCCGCGATCTCACGGCAGAGGAGATGGTCGAGCAGGTGTTCCACTTCGCGCGGCTGCTCAGAGGCGACGAGCGCCGTGTCACCAACGTCGTCTTCATGGGGATGGGCGAGCCGTTCCACAACTACGACGAGACGCTGCGCGCCTGCCGTCTGCTCAACGACGAGTGCGGCTTCAATCTGGCGGCGCGCTCCATCTCGGTGTCGACGGTGGGCGTGGTGCCCGGCATCGACCGCTTCGCCGAGGAGCCGCTCCAACTCAACCTCGCGGTGAGTCTTCACGCCGCCACCGACGAGCTCCGCGACCGCCTGGTGCCGCTCAACCGCGCGTATCCCCTGGACGATGTGTTCGCGGCCTGCGCGAGGTACGTGCGGCGCGCCCACCGCAAGGTCCTTTTTGAGTACGTCGTCCTACGCGGCGTGAACGATACCGACGAGCAGGCGCAGATGCTGGCTGCGCGGGTGCGACCGCCGCACTACCACCTCAATCTGATCGCTTATAACGACACCGGCGGCGAGTTCGCCCGCCCGCGGGCGGACCAGCTCGCCGCCCTGCGCGCGCGGCTCGAAGCCGCGGGCGTCAGCTGTACTGTCAGGCGCTCACCCGGGGCGGAGATCGAGGCGGCTTGCGGCCAGCTGGCTCTGCGCCGCGACGAGGCGGATCCTCAGCCCTGAGGCCATGCGGCGCGCAGCGCCTCCGCGGCGGCCTCGGGGTCGACGGTCACCAGCGCGATGTCGGCGCCGAGCTCGAGCCCGGCGATGCTCGAGAGGCGTGGCGCCAGCTCCACGTGCCAGTGAAAGACCCCGCGAAGCTCCGCAGGCGCCGTGTGCAACCACAGGTTGAGCGGCGCGCCGCCGGTCGCGGTGTCCACCGCGACAAGGGCGCGCCGCAGGGCGCCGGCCAGCGGCCGCAGGTCGGCGCTCCGCACGTCGGGCTCGTGGGCTTTGGGGGCGAGCCACACCTCTCCGGGGAAGCGCGTCGCCGCCGGCACCCAGGCCGCTACGTCGCCGTCGTGAACGAGGCGCTCGCCGGCGCCGTCGATCTCGGCGCAGAGCACGCACCCGCCGAAGCGGTTGCTGAAACGCTCGAACTCGAGGAGCTCGTCGAGCAGCAGGGGCGGCACCACCGGGGTGCCGAACAGCTGTGCGTGAGGGTGCTCGAGCGAGGCGCCGGCCCCCGGACCGCGGTTGACGATCAGCGTCGCGGCCGCCGCCCCGGTGCCCATCTGCGCGGCGATGCGCCGGCGCCACACTTCGAGGACTTCGAGCAGGCCGTCGTCGCCGAGGTCCTCCAGCTCCGCGTCATGCTGCGGCGAATGCACGATCACCTCGTGCCTGCCGGCGAGCGCGGGGTACTTGTTGGGGACGACACGGATCCGCCAGCCCGGCGCGTCGGGGGCGCTGCCGCGGGGCCGCACGGCTTCGGTCTCGGGCGGAGTGAGCCCCTCGTTGCCGGCGCAGAATGGGCATGGGCCTGCTGCGCCGGCGACTTCCGCGGCGTGCAGGTCGCTGGGTCGCGCCGCGCGCTCCGGCGCGACGATCGTCAGTCTTCCGCTGACCGGGTTGCGGCGGAGCTCGCCGCCGAAGGTGGAATGATCGCCGCTCGTCGTCGCTCCTCGCATCGCCTCGGGAGAGGCTACTCCGCGGCGAGCGAGCCGTCGAGCGAGGCGTCGAGCACCGCCCCCTCGTCGTCTTCCTTGGAGCGATACAGCTGGCGCGCATCGCGAAGCCTGTCGTACTCGTCGTTCAGCACCGCGCCCATCTCACGCCACAGGCAGACATCCTGCTTGAGGTGCTTCGCCTTGATCACCGCGGTGCACTCGGCGTCGAGCGGGCAGGCATAGCACACCTCGTTTTCCACGACGTTCACCGTCTTGCGCGAGCGCTCGCCCTCGTCGATGCGCCGATAGGCGTCGAGGAGCAGCTCCTGGACGTCTCCCTGGATGGTGACCTGGAAGCGCGGCATCTGCTCGGGCTCGTCGTAGATGAACACACCGTTCTGCCAGTGGGCCAGCTCGAACACCTGGTCCAGCGTCTGCCTGCTCATGACCTCGCGGATCCGGGCTTCGCTGGTGAAGCCCCTTTCGATCAGGCGCTGGCCGAGCGGTTTGAACTTCTTCTGGTCGTGTGTGAGCTCCGAATCCTCCATGAGGGCCTCGGCGAGTTGCTGCTCGCTGAGGCAGCCGGCTTTGAGAAGGCGCGTGCCCAGCTTCTCGTCGGAGATCGGCAGGGAGATCCCCTCCACGCTGCCGTCGACGAGGTAGATGAACCCGTACTCCTCGAAATCGCGTACCTCGAGCACGCCGGTGGCGGCGTTCTGCGCAAGGAACTGCAGGACGCTCGCCAGGTCAAACCTGCGGATCGATCCCTGGAGCAGCATGGCCCTGTCTCTGCCGGCTTTCGTCGTGCATTCGGCGTATCGGCAGATTGCAGGTAAAAACTTAGGGCGGCGGCAGCGTTGATCGCGCGGCGGAGGCCGGCCCGGCCAAATTGACCCGACCTTCGCCGCACGGCTATACTGCACGTTCCGAGTATCGGCAATCGAGCGAGGAAGCTGTGAAGAGGACCTACCAACCGAACACCCGTAAGCGCAGCAAGACCCACGGCTTTCGCAAGCGGATGAGCACCCGCGCGGGTCGGGCGGTCATCAAGAACCGGCGGCAGAAGGGGCGCAAGCGCCTCTCGGCTTAGTCGCCCGGCCTATGGCCACCAAGCGCCCCCGCCTTTCGCGTTCATCCGACTTCCGACGTATCTACAGGCAGGGGAGTTCGACGGCTTCCCGGTTCCTCGTGCTCTACTCGTTCAAGCGCCCAGCAGAGACGGGCGCCGAGGGGCCGAGGCTGGGGCTGTCAGTCTCGAAGAAGCTGGGCGGAGCCGTCGTCCGCAACCGCGTCAAGCGTCTGCTGCGCGAGGCCTTTCGGGGCTGCGCGGAGAATCTGGCCGAGGAGTACGATCTCGTGGTGATCGCGCGCCCGCACCTGCTCGAGCTCGTCGCTCGCGAGAGCGCCGGGGAGAAAGGCGTCGTCGGCGCGGCCGTGCGCGAGCTTCTGGTCCGCGCCGGCGTCCTCAGCGAGGTCCAAGGCTCTTGAACAGGATCCTCATCGCCTTCATCAAGGTGTACCAGTACACGATGTCGCCGCTTCTCGGGCCGCGTTGCAGGTACTACCCGTCGTGCTCCAACTACGCCGTGGACGCGCTGCGCGAGCACGGCGCGGTGCGCGGTCTCGGTCTGGCCACGTGGCGCCTGCTGCGCTGCAACCCTTTCAGCAACGGTGGCTACGACCCGGTGCCGCCGCGCCACAAGTGCAGCGAGCCCGAGCACTGCGAGACGAACATGAACACCCATGTATAACTTCCCAATCCTCAAGCAGCTGGTCCTGCTGCTGCACTGGATCCTCGTCACGATCAACGGCGCTCTGGAGTCCATTGGGCTGAGTTCCAACTGGAGCTGGGGCTTGGCCATCATCGGGCTGACCATCATGGTCCGTCTGGTGCTCTTCCCCCTCACGTGGAAGCAGTTCAGCTCGGCGCGGTCCATGCAGGTCATCCAGCCGCAGCTCAAGGAGCTGCAGAAGAAGTACAAGGGCGACCGCGGCAAGCTCCAGGCGGAGACGATGAAGCTCTACCAGGAGCATCGGGTCAACCCGTTCGCCTCCTGCCTGCCTCTCCTTCTTCAGCTGCCCGTCTTCATCTCGCTGTATGCGGCCATCAAGGGTCTCGGCCCCCTCAGCGCGCCCCAATACCAGGCCTCGGTCGAGGCTCTGAACAACGCCAGCTTCCTGTGGATCCCCCATCTTGGGCTGCCGGATCCGTACTACATCCTGCTTGTCCTCTATGTCGTCTCCCAGCTGATCTCGACGGAGCTGATGCTCTCCGCGCAGACCGACAAGTCGCAGAAGATGATCATGCGGGCCATGCCCATCATGTTCGTGTTCTTCCTGTTCCGCTTTCCGGCCGGTCTGTTCGTCTACTGGGTGACCACTAACATCTGGACCATCGGCCAGCAGCTGCTCATCCGCAAGGTGATGAAGCCCAAGGACCTGGAGACGATGACCGCGAAGCCCGTCAAGCGCAGCCGCTTCATGGAGGCGCTCACGGCGGCGCAGGGCGACCGTGTGCAGACCCGCGAGGATCTCATCGCCAAGCAGAGGGCCGAGAAGGCGAAACAACAGGGGGGCGCCAAGCAGGCCGCCGGCCAGCCGGCGGCCAAGAAGGGCGCCCGCAAGGCCCCGCCCGGCAAGGGCAAGAGCAAGCAGAGCCCGAAGCAGAGCCCGCCGGCGGGTCAGGGCAAGAGCCAGAGCGGCCCGGCGGGCGGCTGAGCACAGCCTTCTGCAGGGCCGTCGTTACTCCCTTGGGGAGCGGAGGCAGCGATGACCGAGCCTGACGACCTTCAGCCTGTCGACGACGGCGAAGACGACGACACCGAGTTCGCGACCATCGCCGGCGCGGCCACGATACCGGAGGCCAAGCGCAAGGCACTTGAGCAGCTGCGCAAGGTCGTCCCCTACGTCAACGAAGCCGATGTCGACTTCGTCGTCATGGAAGAGGGCAGCAAGGGCGGCCTATTCGGCCGCGGCAAGAGCGAAGCCCGGGTCGAGGCACGCGTCCTGCCCGCGGGAGAGCGCCCCGGCGGCGACCTTCAGCTCGACGCCGAGGTGCTGCGGGAATTCGTGCAGACCACGGTCGATCTCATGGGCATCGAGGCGTACGTCGGCGCCGGCGAAGCCGGTGAGGCGGTGAAGGCCGACATCAGCGGCGACGATCTCGGCATTCTCATAGGGCGGCACGGCGCCACCATCGACGCCCTGCAGTACATCGCCGCCATCGTGGTCAACGGCGACCGTCGCGAGCGGTGCCAGGTGATCGTCGACGCCGAGGGCTATCGCGAGCGCCGCGAGGTCGCGCTGTCGTCGCTGGCCGAGCGCACGGCGCAGAAGGTCGTTCGGGATGGCGCCGCTATCGCTCTTCAGCCCATGACGGCGGCCGAGCGCAAGGTGATCCATCTGCACCTCAAGGACCATCCTCGTGTCGAGACCGTGTCGGAGGGCAACGAGCCTTTCCGGGCGGTGGTCGTCTCTCTCCAACGGCCCAGCGGCTGACGTCCCGGGGCATCCTCTCTAAAGGAGGAGCCCCTGCGAGTCGATAGAACAACGTGGCGGCCCTGCAGCGAGGGCGTCGGGGTCCAATCACGCCAGAGGGAGGCAAGCTCATGCGCGGGAAGTCCATGTCAAGGTGGCTGGTGCTGGTGCTCGCACTGACCCTGCTCGCGGTCGCAGGCTGCGGTGGGGACACGTCGACATCCGGCGGTTCTCCGGAAGCCACGACCGTCGCCGCGGGCGTGTCCGCCGATCAGGTCGTCAAAGACAGCGAAGCCAAGATGGCGCAGCTCACCAGCGCGTCGTTCACCGCCGACATGGGCCTCGAGATCCAGGGCGACCCGACCAAGATGACCGACCCCACGCAGAAGGCGATGCTCTCCCAGGGCCTCTCGCTGCACGCGGAGGGAAAGAGCGCGACCGACCCGATGGCCGCCGACATCAAGATGAGTGTGGGTATCGCCGGGCAGACCCTGGACTTCGGGCTGATGGCGCAGGGCGACAAGGCGTGGGTGGAGTACCAGGGCAAGTGGTACGCGGTGGACGCGAAGAACTCCAAGAGCCTGAGCAACCAGGCCAAGACCGGCGCGGCGCCCACCGAGCAACTGAAGAGCCTGGGCCTCGACCCGTCGGCCTGGGGCGCGAGCTACGAGATGGTCGGCGCCGAGGACATGGCCGGCACGCAGGTCTATCACGTCAGGGCCACGGCCGACCCTGCCAAGCTTGCCGAAGACCTCACCAAGGCGATGAACGATCCCGGCCTGCTTGACAAGCTGGGTGACCCGGGCACGGCCAAACAGCTTGAGCAGGGCCTGGCGCAGAACAAGAAGCAGATCGAGGAGCTCAAGAAGAGCCTCACGACCGTCACGATCGACTACTGGATCGGCGTCGACGACATGCTGATGCGCAAGGCGGGGTTCTCCGCCGCTCTGGCCCCCAAGGGCCAGGACGGCATGGACGGCGTCGACGGCATGACCATGAAGATGAGCATGACGATGGCCGACTTCGATCAGCCGGTCAGCGTCACTCCACCGGCCACGGCGCTACCCTTCGACAAGCTCATGAACGAGGTGTTCGGCGGCCTGATGGGCAGCAGCGGCTCCGGGCTGAGCTTCTGACGAAGACGTGAAAGGCCGCCGCGCACGGTGAGCCGAAGACCACGAAGGGCCGGGAGGCGCCGTGAGGCGCCTCCCGGCCCTTCGTGCGTACGGTCGGCTCAGCGGTCCCAGTCGAAGTCGCGGGACTGCGTCTTCTCCCAGGATGCAGCCTCGTCGTCGCTGCGCTGCCCGAGCAGCGACTTGCTGAGGATCTCGGGCGGCTTCTGCGCCGCCACGCTGGGCGGCTCCGGCTCGGCCGGAGCCGCTTGCGGGGCGCCGGGCTGAGGTGCAGCCTGCGGTTCGGGCTGCGGGCGCGCGGTGGCGGCCCGGCTGATCTGCGCCGCGGCGAGCTGCACGGTGCCGTCGGCGCGCACGCCGGCGTTGGGGCGCAGGTCGGCGAGCTCGTCGTAGCCGCGGTCGACCATGCGCACGCCGCCGCCCTCGGAGTCGACGTGGAAGCGGTACCAGCCCATCGACCACATGAACGTGACCACCGTGGTCTCGCCGTCGGAACCGACGTGCACAGACGGCAGGCCGAGTTGTTCGTTGGTCTCCGCGATCTTGTGCGGGACGCGGCTGACGTTGAGAAGGTCGACGCCGCGCTGCAGGATGGTCAGGGCGGCCGCCTCGGCTTCGAGTTCCGCGGTCGTCGGCGCGGACACGGGCGCCTCCGCGGGGGAAGCAGGTGCGGCGGCCGGCCCGTCAGCGAGGTCCGCTTTGGGCTCCGTGGGCGTCTCGGCGACCAGGGCCGCCGTCTCCGCGGCTATCGACGAGACGACTGCCGGTAGGGCCTCGGCATCGGCCGGCGCGCTCGGCGCCGGCTGCGGCTCCGGGGTGAGGGTCGTCTCGGGGTCGCCGGCCGGCTCGGCGTCGGCGGCCGGCGCCGGCGGGACCGGGGACTCCGCGAGCTGCTCGTCGGTGATCGCGGGGATGGGCTGCGTGTCTTCGACGACCCCAGCCGGCATCTCACGCTGCGGCGGCTCGACCGGCACGACGTCGTCCGGCGACGTCGCCGGCGAGGGCGCCGGTGTCTCGTCGCGCAACGCCGCGAACTCGGCGGCGAACTCGGCGGGCGTCTCGCCCCAGGTGCGCTCTCCGGGCTCGGAGGAGTCGCCGGTCGGCGGTGCGGCGATGGCCGCCGCGACGACCGCGGGACCCGCGGCAGACGGGATGAGCGGTTCGGCCGGCACGGTCGCGCCTTGCGCGCGTGCCAGCCGGCCGGAGAGCTCCTGTTTCTCTGCCTCGACGCGCGCGAGCTGCGCCTGCAGACGCTCGATCTCCGCATCCTTGTCTTTGAGCGCCTTCCAGAAGGCGTTGCTCTCGGTGTGGGGATCGCGCTCGTCCTCATGCGTCTCGCGCTCGCGCTCGGTGTCGGCGGGCACAGGGCTCGCGGGCACGGGCTCGGCCCCCCTCGGGGCATGGGTCTGCCCACAGAGCGAACAGATGATCAGTTCATCGCCGTTGGCGTCGATCACTTTCTGGGTGCGCTCACCGGCGAGGAGCGTGCGCCCACATTCCGCGCAGACTGCCTGGTCTGGCTCGTCCTTACCTTGACCGAAGATGCGTCCAAACATCGTCACTTCCGTGTGAGTGCCGCCCCCAGGGGCCGGAAAAGTGCTGCAAGAAGGCACATGATAGCAGAACCGGCCCGACTATCCCCCGTCGTCCTCGTCGTCCGCGTCCTCTGGCATGGCGTCGTACTCGGCGAGCACGCTGCGGGCGCGGTCCGCGTCTTCCTCGCGCACGAGGATGTGATAGGGGTTCGCCGTGGGCGTCGGGTACGCGCCTGGGGCGCCGCCCCCGTCGGTCATGGCCTCGATGCCGGCTTGCTCGAGGACTCCCCTGACGATGTTGGCGAGTACTGCGTCGCAGACGGTCATCACGGGCACCAGCTCCATGGCTTCACCTCGCGATCCGGTTCGGGGGCGTCGCGGCGCGGCGCATCGGCAGTATACCCGCGCTGCGTCGTGTCAGGACGCCGTCTGCGCATCCGGCCCTCTCGGTGAGTCCCGATCCTCGCTGATGCACTCTGCATCGTCGATCAGTTCGCGCGCGCGGGCGGCATCGGCTTCTCGGACGAACACGTCGATGGCGCCCGGCTGGGGCATCATGACGTAGACCCTGGTCGCGATGTTGGTGCCGCCGAGCTCGGCATGGATGCCCTCGGCGGCGAGGAGCTCGCGCCACATAATGGCGACGACGATGTCTGTTGTCGCCGCAATCTAGACGATGCGTTCGCTCATGCCTTTCCTTCCGTCAGCTCGTGCAGGATCGAGATGTTGCGTGCATCGGGCCCTTCACCGTCGAAGCCGGGCACCTCGAGGATGCCTGGCACCTCAGCGAAGGCTGGCTGATTCACGATCGCCCGGAACCCCTCGCGGCCGATCTCGCCCTCGCCGATGTTCTCGTGGCGGTCGCGGTTCGAGCCGAAGGGCGTCTTGGAGTCGTTGAGGTGGAGCATCACCAGGCGCTCGAGGCCGCAGGCGACGTCGAGGCGCGTCAGCGCCTCGTCCAGACCTGCGGCCGTGCGCAGGTCGAACCCGGCTTCGAAGACGTGCGCGGTGTCGAGGCACAGGCCCAACCGCGGGTGCTCGTCGGCGGCGCGGATCATGGCGCCGAGCTCGTCGAAGTCGACGCCCATGGTGCCGCCGGCGCCGGCCGTGTTCTCGAGCAAGATACGCACCGGCGAGCCTTCAGTCTCGGTCAGGGCTTGGCGGAGCGCGGCCTGCACGCGCGCGAGACCGACGTCGAAGCCCGCCCCCTGGTGCGAGCCGACGTGCGTGACGATGGCGTCGGCGCCCAGCTGGTCCGCCGCGGCTGCGGCTCCCAGCAGCGACGTCACCGACTTCTCGTAGAAGTCCTCTTTGGCGCTCGCCAGGTTGATCAGGTAGATCGTGTGGATGACGACGAAGCGGATGCGAGACGCGCTGCGCGCTGCGCGGAACTTCGCCGCGTCCTCATCCCTATAGATCGTCGGCGCCCACGTGCGCGGGCTCCCGGCGAAGAACTGGACCGCCTCGCAGCCGATCTGCTCGCCGTTGTCAATGGCGTTCCACACGCCGCCCGACGACTTCACGTGCGCTCCGATGTACATGCATCTCTCCTTGCTGCTCTGTGCGGCGCCCAAGCGGCGCCGCGCTTCAGACGAAATCCCGCGACGCCTCGCGACGCCAGGCCCTCGCGAAGACCTCACGCTCTTCGCCGTCTTCGCCTTCGGTGACGCGCACCTTGTTCTCGACGAAGAACGTGGGCTCATCGCAGCTCATCTGCCCCAGGGTGACGATGTGGAAACGACCCTGGTCGCCCCACCACAGGACGCTCTCCACGCTCACGCGGACCGTGGCGGACAGGGGGGCGCCTTCTCGCACGCCGTAGATCACCGTGTTCCACTCCTCGCTCTCCCATCCGTTGGGCACGATGACGTTACCGCCGTCCACGTAGTGGTACGTCCAGGAGACGCCGCCGTCGGTCAGGTCGCGCACGTAGCGGCGATCGCCGGGCCCGCCGCCGACGGTCTGCTCGCCGAGGCCCGGGGGCACCAGCGGCACCTCGAAGGCCGGCAGGGTGTCGTCCGGTTCGCCGCCGCCACGCAGGTCGACGCGCAGAGGAGCCACGTCGCGTACCATGCGGCCACCTCCCGGCGGAACGTTTCACAGGACGCACGGCGAGTGCACCGGGCGCGTTCGCCGAGCGGCAATGCCGGGGCTCTGCCTCGCCCGATGCAGGAGCCGGCGCCCGCTGGGTGAACTACTGACCAGTGTGCCTGCACCGGCGCGCGGCCGGGTCGTGCGCCGCGTGCTCATCAGCCCGACGGCGGAGGAGGCCAGATGGACGAGGACGGCGTGCATCGCTGCGGCACGTGCCCGGCGTTCGCGGAGTTGGCGGGCGGGGGTGGAGCGGGAACCTGCCGGTCGGCGCCGCCGGTCGTCCTGCAGGCGGTGAAGTACTTCCGCGGCTCGAGCCGTGATCTGCTGTTCGGCAGCTACCCCGCCGTGGGCGCCTTCCCGCTGGTGCGCCAAGAGGACTTCTGCATGGCGCACCCTAAGAACCGCGGGCTCATCTCGCGCTGACGCCGGTACGCCGCTGCGCCTCCGGTGGGTTTCGCGCGAGGCCGGCGGCGTCTTCTCGCGGGTCGGTCGACCTCGGGGCCTGTGGTAAAGTTGAGGCGCGTGGCGGCTGCAACGCAGCCCCGCGACTGCCGATCACCCACCTCAGGAGAGCACCAGCGTATGTGCGGCATCTTCGGTTTCGTCGGTTCACCGGACCGCCAGCTCCTCGGCCGCATGGCCGCCGCCCTCGTGCATCGCGGTCCCGACGACGCCGGCTCGTTCGAGCGGCCTGCCGTCAGCCTCGGTCACCGCCGCCTCAGCATCATCGATCGCGAAGGCGGTCACCAGCCCATCGCCAACGAAGACGAGACCATCTGGCTGGTGTACAACGGCGAGGTCTACAACTACCGTGAACTGCACGCCGAGCTTGTGGCCGCTGGGCACGACTTTCGCACCAGCAGCGACAGCGAGGTCATCGTCCACGCATATGAGGAGTGGGGCCCGGGCTGCGCGGCACGCTTCAACGGCATGTGGGCGTTCGCCATCGCCGACCTTCGTGAGGGCGACGGTAAGCTCGTCTTCAACCGCGACCATTTCGGCATCAAGCCCCTGTTCTATGCGCGCTCGCCGCAGACGGGCCGGCTGCTCTTCGCCAGCGAGATCAAGGCGCTACTGCAGGACCGCGACCTCAAGGCGACGCCCGACGATCAGCTGGTGTACGAGTTCCTCGAGCATGGCCTGCACGACCACCGCGCCGAGACGATGTTCGCCGGTATCTATCACGTGCCGGCGGCCACGTGGATGGAGATCCCACTCGGCTCGCCGCCGGCGCCGGCGAGCGCAGCTGCCGCCTCCGGCGCCGGCCCCGGCCTGCTCACCGGACCGCTCGCGAGTACGCCCTACTGGATGCCCGAGCTGCGCACCGACGGGCGCCCCGACCCGGCCCTGTTCCGCCGCCTCTTCCGCACCAGCGTCGAACGGCGGCTTGTGTCGGAAGTCCCCGTCGGCTCGTGTCTCTCGGGCGGCCTCGACTCGACGTCGATAGTCGCCTTCATGAGCGAGCTGCTCACGGAGGACGCCCCGGACGCGGCTTCGCTGCGCGGCCAGCTCAAGACCTTCAGCGCCGTGTTCGACGGCGACCCTATCGATGAGCGCGACTACATCGAGGTCGCCGTCGAGAGCACCGGCGCCGACACGACGTACACGAACCCCACGTCCGCGGAGTTCATCGACGAGCTGCGCGAGTTCATCTGGCACCAGGAAGAGCCCTTCGTCAGCACCGGCCCGTACGCGCAGTGGTGCGTCATGCGCTCCGCCCGCGAGCAGGTGACGGTGCTGCTCGACGGCCAGGGCGGCGACGAGCTGCTCGCCGGCTACGTGCCGTATCAGCTCGTCTACCTGCGTCAGCTTCGCAAGGAGGGCCGCTACGCCGAGTTGCGCCACGAGACCGCGAAGTCGCGTGACGTCCTCTGGCCGCTGATCCGCCGCCGGCTCTCCCAGCGGAGCAAGCGCCTGGACACGCGGCGTCTGCTCAAGCCCGGCTTTGTGAGCCGCGTCAAAGACCCCCAGGGCGGCGTGTCGCGGACGCAGCTCAAGGAGCGTCTGCTGCAGGACCTGCTTACCTACTGCCTGCCCTGCCTGCTCCGCTACGAGGATCGCAACTCCATGGCGTTCAGCGTCGAGTCGCGGCTGCCGTATCTCGACCAGGAGTTCGTCGACTACCTGCTCACGTTGCCCGACGACGCCATCATCCGCGAAGGCTGGAGCCGCTGGATCCTTCGCGCGGGCCTCAAGGGCACGCTTCCCGAGAAGATCCGCCTGAGGCGCTGGAAGGTCGGGTTCACGACCCCGGAGATGCGCTGGATCAAGGCGCGCCGGGCGGCCTTCACGAGTCTCTATCAGTCGCCGACGTTCCAGTCGCGGCCGTACTGGGACGGCACGGCGCTCGTCGGCGCGTTTCGCGACTGCTGTCGTGGCAAGGTCGAGGAGTCGCCGCTCTTCTGGCGCACCGCCAACGTCGAGCTTTGGCTGCGCGAGCTCTGCGACCGCAGCGTGGTGCTCGAGGATGCCGACATCGAGGCGGCCCTCACCGCGCCGGCCGAGATCGGGCCCAAGCGCCGCGGCACGATGGCCGCGGCCGCCGACCCGCGCGTGCCGGCGTTGCTGGCCGCCGCTGGGGGCGCGGCCGCCGCGGCGGGCACGGCCGAGGCGCAGCGTCTCCTCGGCGCGTACGCCCCCCACCCAGGCAAGCACCTGTTCGCGGCCACTCGAGGGTACGTGTTCGCGCGCCTGCCCATCAAGACCAGTGTGGTCTCGCGCGGCGACGAGCTTGCCGAGGTGTGCCGTGAGTACGTAGCTCCCCACGTGAAGCCCGGCGATATCGTCGCCATGGCCGAGAACGCGGTCTCCGCCGCCCAGGGCCGCAGCTTCCCCATCGACGACATCCACCCCACCTGGCTCGCCACCAAGCTCGGCAACGCGGTCACCAAGACGCCCCACGGCATCGGCCTGGGCACGCCGCAGACGATGCAGCTCGCCATCGACCAGGTCGGGGCCCCGCGCATCGTCGTCGCGGCGATCGCGGGCGCGGCCGGGCGCCTCGTGCGGCAGAAGGGCATCTTCTACCTCGTCGCCGGCCGCGAAGTGGAGGCGATCGACGGCCCGGCCTACAACCGGCTGCCGCCGCACAACACCTCCGCCAGCCTCGGGCCCGCCGACCCCGACGGCGTCTCCACGCATCTCAGCGCCGTCCTCAGCGAGGCTGCCGGTGGCACGGTGCACGTGGCCGTCATCGACGCCAGCGATCTGGCCGTCACCGTCCTCGGAGCATCCCCGGGCACCGACCGCGAGCTCGTAGGCGTCCTGATGCGCGACAACCCACTGGGCCAGGGCACGGAGCAAACGCCCGTGTGCGTCATGCGGCCGCTCGGGCCGCTGCCTTCGCGGAGTTAGCCGCGGCGCGTCTCGGCGTGACCGTTAGGCGCCGGTGAAGACCGCTCCCAAAGTGGCGCTGCTCAGCCTCGTCGTCGCGGGCGACGATAGCGCACGCGCAGGTATCGGGGTGCTTGATCGTGCCCTCCAAGGGGGGTGACCGCCCCGGGCCTTGAGGTGTATAAGAAGTGGTCGGCGCCGGCGTAGGGGGAGGACAGGCAGTGAGCATCGTCGAGGTCCAGGAGCTGCGCAAGCAGTACGACCCGCCCAAGGGCGTGCTGGCCGTCGACGGGGTGAGCTTCGACATTGCCGAGGGCGAGATCTTCAGCCTCCTCGGGCCCAACGGGGCCGGCAAGAGCACCACTATCTCGATGCTGAGCTGCCTGCTGCGCCCGAGCGGCGGCGACGCCCTCGTCGCCGGGCACTCGGTCGTGAGCGACTCGCAGGCGGTCAAGGAGACCATCGGCGTCGTGCCGCAGGACATCGCCCTGTACCCGGATATGAGCGCTCGCGAGAACCTCGTCTTCTGGGGCAAGATGTACGGCCTTGCCGGGGCCGAGCTGCACGCACGCGTGGACGAGGTGCTCGAGCTCATCACGCTGGTCGACCGGCAGAAGGACCGCATCGAGAAGTTCAGCGGTGGCATGAAGCGTCGGGTCAACATCGGCGTCGCGCTGCTGCACAAGCCCAAGGTGCTCTACCTCGACGAGCCGACGGTGGGGATCGACCCGCAGAGCCGGCGGTCGATCCTCGACGGCATCCTCGCGCTGCGCGACCAGGGCATGACGATCCTCTACACCACGCACTACATGGCCGAGGCGCAGGAGCTCAGCGACCGCATCGCCATCGTCGACCACGGCAAGATGATCGCCATCGGGACGCACGAGGAGCTCGTGAAGATCGTCGGCCAGAGCGCCCGCGTCACCGCACGCGTCGACCACTATCTCGAGGGCATGGCCGAGCGCTGGCGCGAGGTCAAGGGCGTCGAGAAGGTGGACGTCGAGGAGGACGAGGCCGTCCTGCTCACCGAGGATCCCAACGAGGTGCTGCCGCGGCTGTTCGAAGCGGCGGCCGAGGCCGGCTCGCGCATCACGGAGATCAACGTCACCGAGCCGAACCTCGAGATGGTGTTCCTGCACCTGACCGGGCGCGCGCTGCGCGAGTGATCCGGACGCCTCCGCTCACGTCGTGACCAAGATCCTCGCCATCGCCTGGAAGGACCTGCGCAGCACGTTGCGCAACGTGCCGGCGCTGGTGATGATGCTGGCCGCGCCGCTGGCGCTCGCCGCACTGCTCGGCTTCGCCTTCGGCGGCAGCGGCGGCTTCGACATCGCCGCGACCAAGGTCGTGGTGGCGAATCTGGACAAGGGCGGCGCCGATGCCGGCCAGAACGCCGGCGCCGCCATCCAGAGCATCCTCACGAGCAAGGACCTCAAGGATGTGCTCGAGACGAGCACCCGGAGCTCCGAGGTCGCCGCCCAGCAGGCCGTCGACGACGGCAAAGCGGCGGTGGCCGTCATCGTGCCGCAGGACTTCAGCGCCGTCGTCTTCGGAAGCGACCCGGCGGCGACGAGCCAGGTCGAGCTCTACGAGAACCCGACCAGCGAGATCGGGGGCTCCATCGTCGAGGGCGTGGTCGGCCAGGTGCTCGCCGACTTCAACGGCGCCCGTGCGGCCGCGGCCGGCGCCGTCGCTCTCGCGTCGCAGGGCAACGACCCCGCCGACCCGCAGATGCTCGCGGCCAGCGCCGCCGGGCAGTTCAGCCACTCGGGTGGGGTGTCGGCCGGCCTCCGGATCAGCCAGCGCTCGCCGCAGGCCGGCGCGACCGAGAAGGAGGTCAGCGTCACCGGCTCCATCCTCTCCGGCATGATGATCTTCTTCATGTTTTTCGGCGCGGCCAACGTGGCGCGCACCATCCTGACCGAAGACCGTGACGGCACGATGCCGCGCCTCTTCACCACGCCGACGCGGCACGGCCTGATCATCGGCGGCAAGTTCGTCGCCGTCTTCCTCACGGTCCTGCTGCAGGCGATCGTCCTGCTCATCGCCGGTCGCCTGATCTTCGGCATCCAGTGGGGCCGCCTCGACGCCGTCGTCCTGCTCACGGTGGTCGCCGCCGGCGTGGCCGGTGGCCTCGCGCTCCTCGTCATCTCGTTCGCCAAGACGCCGGCCCAGGCGGGCGCGATCGGCTCCGGTATCTACCTCGTCCTCGCGCTGCTCGGCGGCAACTTCACCGGCACGGCGCAGACCAGCGGCGTGTACGGCGTCGTCCAGAAGTTCACGCCCAATGGCTGGCTCATCGAGGGCTGGGATACAACGCTGCGCGGCGGCGGGGCGCTGGATATCCGCTGGCAGGTGCTGGTCCCGCTGGGATTCGCCGTCGCCTTCTTCTTCTTCGCCGTGCTGCGTATGCGGAGGCGGTTCGCATGAGGTGCCCGGCATGAGACTCGCCGCTATCCTCGCGCGCAAGGACCTGGTGCAGACGGTGCGGGACAAGCTGTCGTTCATCTTCATCCTCGTCATGCCGCTGGCTTTCACGCTGTTCTTCGGGCTGCTTTTCGGCGGCGGTGGCAGCACGGACAAGCTGCCGCTGGCCGTGTGGGACGCGGACGGCGGCGCGGCCGCGCAGCAGCTGGTCGCCGCGCTCGACAAGTCCGCGGCCGTCCGCGTGGTCGTCAAGCAGGGGAACGCGTTCGAGACCTGGATGGCCGACGAGCGCGCCGCCGCGGGCCTGCTCATCCCGAAGGGCTACAGCGCCGCGGTGGCCTCCGGGAAGAAAGCCGAGCTCACGATCGTCTCCACCCAGGGCTCGAACGGCGCCGCGACCGCCGCCAGCGAGGTGCGTTCGCTGGCCGGCGAACAGGTTGCGGTCGAGCTGGCCTCGCGGGCGGCTGCGGAGTCTGTCTGGGCCACAAGGAGCATGCCGTCCGGCGCGTGGGACGGTGTGGTCAAGCAGTCCGCCACTCAGGTACGGCCGGTCGTCGCACAGGCTCTGGCTCATCCGGCCGTGCGCACCAAGGTCGTCGAGGCCGGCGCCGCCGCCGGCCAGACGCCGAGCGGGTTCGTCCTCAGTTCCCCCGGCATGATGGTGAACTTCATCCTGTTCAGCCTCGTGACAGCCGGCATCGCGCTCATCACCGAGCGCCAGAACGGCACGCTGCAGCGCCTCATGACCACGCGGCTCCGCCGCTGGGAGCTCATCGGCGGCAAGGCGGCCGGCATGTTCTGTCTCACCTTCGCGCAGCAGATCCTGCTGATGGGCGTCGCACAGCTCTTCTTCGGGGTGGACTACCTGCGCGATCCGGCGGCGCTGCTCGTGATGATGGTCTCGCTCTCGCTGGTGGCGAGCACGCTGGGCCTGCTCCTTGCCTCAGTGCTCAAGAGTGAGCAGGCGCTGATCGCCACCACGGTGCTCGTCTCGATGTCCGTCGCCGCGCTCTCTGGCGCCTGGTTCCCCCTCGAGATCACCGGGCCGGCGTTCCAGACCGTCGGCCACCTGCTGCCGACCGCGTGGATCCTCGACGGGCTGCGCGGGATCGTGGTGCGCGGGTTCGACGTCGCCGACGTGCTGCCCCCGTTCGCCGTCTCCCTCGCGTGGGCCGCGGGATTCTTCGCGCTCGCCGTCTGGCGCTTCCGGCTGTCGGATTGACCTGCGGAGCGGCGTCATCGTGCGCGGCGCCGCCAGGCACAGCGCACTTTCATCGCGCGGCTCACTCCTTTCGCGGCTTGATGCTCGCGTCCTTGGGCAGGGCGAGGCTTGCCGCGACCTCGATGGCTTTGAGGATCCCCGACGGGACGGGGCAGGCCGGGTGCACCAGGTGTTCGGCGGCGAGGCGAAGAGTCACGGGCCCCTCGTCGCGGTAGCTGATCTCACGGTACGGGTCCGCTTCAGTGAGCTGCTCGGCCAGCTTCTGTACGTAGCCGCACGTGGTCTCGAACTCAAGCCGCACGGTGCGGCCGTCCATCTTGGTGTGGACGGTGGTGCAGAAGCCGCAGATTCCGCTGTCGATCTCGGCTGACGCCATGGTCTCTCCTTGGTCGCGTGCGGGAGGTGCGCCCTTCATTCCCGCGACGGCCGCCCGCCATGCGTCGGCCGCGCCGCCGGCAGAGGCGGCCGGTGCGGTACCATCTACGCGCCCTTCGCCAGCGGCCATGTAGGCCGTTGCGCAAGCCTGAGGAGGATCGGCTGTGAGCGAGATGACCCAGGCTGACCCCGAGAAGGCCCGGCCCTCCAGGTCCCCACCTGGACCCAGGACCTCCGTAGTGCCCACGATCGCCGTCGTCTGCGTACTGGCCTGCGTGCCGCTCGTGTGGCGCAACGACTACATCGTCAGCGTGCTGACCCTGGGCGTGCTCTCCAGCCTGATGGCGCAGAGCTGGAACCTCACCATCGGGCTGTGTGGCATCTGGAACCTGGGGCAGCTGGCGATCATCGCCATCGGCGGCTACGCCACGGGGATCCTCACCGTCGAGCTCGGCATCTCGGCCTGGCTGGCTCTGCCGGCAGGCGTGGTCGCGGGCGGCCTGGCCGCGGCCATCATGGTGCTGCCCGTCATCCGCCTGCGCGGCATCTACGCGGCGCTGCTGACCTTCGCGCTGGCGGAGGTCGTGCGCCTGCTCATCCTCGCCGACGGTACCGGCCTCACCGGCGGCCGAGCCGGTCTCTCGGGCGTCCCGGGGCTGTTCGATCGCCTCTCGTACTCGGGGAGCCTGCGCGCCTCCTTCTGGCTTGCGCTGGTGCTCTCCGCGGCGGTCATGCTCCTCGTGCGCGGCATGGTGGCCTCGCCGTTGGGTACCGGCGTCGACCGACGCCGTCAGGCCATTGTGGCGACTCTCTTCTCGGGCCTCGTGGCTGGCCTCGCCGGCGGGTTGTACGTGACCTACCACCACGGCATCACCCCGAACTTCATGGCGCTTCGCCCCCTGGGCCTCCTCCTGATCATGGTCATCGTCGGCGGTCTGGGGACGGTGCGCGGCCCGGTCATCGGCGCTCTCGTCGTCACCGTCCTCGGCGAACTGCTGGGCGAAGCCGCCCTGTGGCGGCTGCTTGCTCTGGGCGCCCTGCTTCTCCTCGTCCTCCTGGTCTGGCCCGCAGGGATCGACGGGCTGCTCCAGCGTTGCCTCGACAAGATGCGCGCCTGGAGGAAGGGCGGCAAGAAGACCTGACGTCGACGCGGTCAGGCGGCGGCGACGGCGACGGCGTTGTGCCTTGCCCGGCGCGGCCGCATACTGCAGGCAGTCCACCAAGGAAGGGGATCACCATGCCAGTTCGCACACTCCGCGGTCTCGCCGCCTGTGCGGCGGCTGCCGCGCTCGCGGTCTCGGCGGCGGCCTGCGGCGCTTCGAGCTCGACGCCGTCGAGCTCGGCTTCGCCGAGCCCCACGGCGGCCGCGGGTGCCACGACCATCACGTACTCCCGCGTCGTGGACCTCCAGCACGTGATCAGCCCGGACATCCCGCTGTGGCCGGGCGATCCCAAGATCGTCTTCAACACCGTCGCCACGATGAAGGAGGACGGCTACTACCTGCGCAGCTTCACCATCGGCGAGCACAGCGCCACCCACATGAACGCGCCCAACAGCTTCATCGCCGGCGACAAGCGCTCCATCACGAGCTATGAGGCGGAGCAGCTCGTGGTGCCGGCGGCGGTCATCGACGTGCGCGAGCAGTGCGCCGGCGACCCGGACTACCAGCTCAGCAAGCAGGACGTGTTCGACTGGGAGGCCGTCAACGGCCAGCTGGCCCCCGGCACCTTCCTGATCATGTATACGGGCTGGCAGGACAAGTGGAACGACCCGACGGCCTTCTTCAACATCGACGGCAAGGGCAACCTCCACTTTCCCGGGTTCGCGGGAGACACGACGACGTGGCTCCTGAGCGACCGTCAGGTCGCCGGGGTGGGCATCGAGGGGCGCACAAGATCGTCATCGAGTGCCTGGGGAACCTGGATCAGCTGCCGGCCACCGGGGCGACGCTGGTACTGGGCATCCTGCGCCTCAAGGAGGGTTCGGGCTCGCCGCTCAGCGTCATGGCGTTCGTGCCCTGAGCGCTCGCCGCCGGCCCGGTACTGCCGGGAGGTAAGATAGGAAACAGGCCTCTTCTTGTTTCAACCGATTCGCACCACTCCGCCGGGTGGCCCTGGTCGGCATCACCCTGGCGGAGCCAGCCCTCACGGCAGCGTCGCGACCACGCGTTCGACGAGCTGGATGAGCGGCGCCGGGTAGACGCCGAAGACGATGAGGAAGGCGGTGAGCGCGGCGAGGACGGCGGCGGAGCCGCCGCCGACCGCCGCGCCCACGCCGTCCGCGTTCTCGTCCGGCTGCCGCACCCACATGGCCACCACGATCCGCGTGTAGTAGTAGAGGCCGATGGTGCTCGTCAGCACGAGGACGATGATGAGCGCCCACAGCGCCGCTCCGGCGCCGGCCGTCACGAGGTAGAACTTGCCGA
>JAPLCM010000065.1 GCA_026392275.1 Actinomycetota bacterium
GGCGACACGTGGATGAGCACCACGTCGGGCGGCAGGTAGCCTTCGCGGAACAGCCGCGGGATCTCGCTGAAGAACACGGGCACGTAGTCGCCGCGCCCGTCCTTGACGGCCTCCCGCGACGAGGCGCCGACGAACAGCGACGTGTGGAAGAAGGAGTCGGCGAGCTCCGGCTTGCAGTACTCGCCCTTGCCCATGGCCACCATGTGGTCGATCTCGACGTGCTCGAGCTCGGCGGCGCGGGCGACCAGTGCGTCCACGAGGTCGAGCGGTTCGCCGCAGGCGTGCGCGAACACCACGCGGTCGCCCGACTGCACGCACTTCATGGCTTCTGCGGCCGAGGTCCGTTTGGCGTCGTAGTCGGGCTTCCAGTCCATGCGCTTACTCCTTGAGCTTTCGCGTGATCGTGGGCGCGAGCTCGGGAGCCGGCGTGGGGACGCCGTCGACGAGCTCGCCGGCGACGACCACGGTACTTGGGTCGTCGCTCACGAGCAGGTGGTCCGAGGCGCAGGCCCGGGGGCAGCCGCTGAGGTGCACCGTGGCCGCCGGGCCGATGTCGGGGCCGGCGGCGGGCAGTTCCGCAGCGGGCGACTCGGCGGGCAGTTCGGCGGCGGGCGATTCGGCAGCGGGCAGCCCGGCGGCGAGCTCGGCGGCGACGGCGGTGCGGTCGATGTGCGGGTTACAGCCGCCGCAGTACACGACCTTCAGGCGCCGCCCCGGCTCCGCCTGTCGCTCTTCGGTCACTGGCGGTCGGCGGCCACCGCCGTGGGCACCTTGGTCTTGCCCTTGTCCCACGGCTTGCCCACGCCGGCCAGCGCCTTGGCCAGCTCCTTCTTGTGATCGATGTTGGACTGGCGGGCGATCATGATGCGCTGCGCCTGGGGCGAGCCCGCGCCGTGCATGCTCTCGGTGCGGTAGCTCACGGCCGCGGTGCCCAGCGTGAGGTTCTCGACGAGGCGCAGGATGCGCATGCGGTCGATGACCGGCGTGTCGCACTGGCCCACAAGGTACTTCTCGACGATGGGGCCGAGCTGTTCGTCGGCGAGGTCGTGGGCCGACGGCATGGTGACCATGAGGCCGCCGGCGATGTCCTCGGCGAGGCGCGCTATCTCGTAGGGGAAGCGCGTGACGTTCTGTTTACAGACGTTGGCCAGCAGCATGTCGATCTGGTAGTTGCCGGCCGGCATCTTGACGCCCTCGTAGGAGCAGGCCAGCCCGCACGAGAACAACGTCTCGTTGAGATGCGTCATCTCGATGAGCTTGTCTTTGATGTGGCTGGCCCGGGCGACGCCGTTCATGTCGGCGGCTGTGGCGGCAGCGCCGATGAGCACGTCGCCGACACCGACTTTGCAGCCGCCGTAGCTCTGGCGGTGAAAGCCGGCGAAGCGCTCGACGAGGGGGCCGGAGAACTCGATCTCGCCGTTCAGGTACACGCGGTCCCAGGGCACGAACACGTCGTCGAACACCATGAGGGCTTCCTGCCCGCCGAACTGCGCGTTGCCGACGTCGAGGTCGTTGCCCTCGAGCTTGCGCGTGTCGGAGCTCTGGCGGCCGTAGATGTAGTACACGCCCTCAGCGTTGGCCGGGCAGCTGAAGCTCACGGCGTAGTCCTCGTCGCCCTCGCGCATGGCCACCGTGGGCATGACGATGATCTCGTGCGAGTTGCAGGCGCCCGTCTGGTGCGCCTTGGCGCCGCGCACCACGATGCCGTCGTCGCGCCGCGCGACGATGTGCAGGTACATGTCGGGGTCGGGCTGCTGGTGGGGCGCCAGGCCGCGATCCCCCTTGGGATCGGTCATGGCGCCGTCGGCCACGAGGTCGTTGTCCTGCAGATACCGGATGTAGTCCTTGAAGCGCTCGTGGTACTGCGTACCTCGCGCCTTGTCGGTGTCGTAGGTGACGGAATACAGGGCGTTGATGGCGTCCATGCCCACGCAGCGCTGGAAGCACGAGCCCGTCTTCTGGCCCAGCAGGCGCTGCATCTTGACCTTCTTGCTGAGGTCGTCGGTGGACTGGTGGATGTGGGTGAAGCGGTTGACCTTCTTGCCGCTGAGGTGGCTGGTGGCGAGCATCAGGTCTTCGTACTCCGGCCGAGCCGCGAGCTCGTAGGTCATGGCGATGCAGTTGATACTGGGGCGGATCACGGGGTGATCCACGTAGTCGTCGATCTTCTCGCCGAACAGGTAGATCTGCAGGTGCAGATCGGCGATGCTCTGGCGGAACTCCTGGGGCGTCTTGAGAGCCATCGGGCAACTCCTTCGGGGCGCGAGCGCGCTCTCGCGAGGTGCGCGCGCGGCGGGTACGGTGCGCTGGGTCGGTGCTTCTGACTATACGAGCGAGGCTGGACCTCGTCAAATACTGCTAAAGACCAGCCAACTGCAGGCCTTCGACTTGTACGTTCTGTACATGGCCGACGATTCACGACGGGGCGCGTGGAGTTAGGGCGGGCCGCCTGCGGCCGCCGCCCGCCCGTGCCTGCCGCAGTGACGTACTTCGCCACGTTGTACCAATATGACTACGT
>JAPLCM010000315.1 GCA_026392275.1 Actinomycetota bacterium
GCGCTGAAGCCGGGCGCCCCCTTCGTGCTCACCGCCAGCAACGGGATGAGGCTCATCCGCAGCGCCACGCCCGAGCAGGTCGAGGCCGGGCGCTTCGATCCGTTGACGCTGAGCGAGTCCTACGACATGGAGTGGGAGACGCCGGAGGGCGCGCGCAGCGTCCCCGTGCGCGAACGCGGCTACGTGCCCAGCGAACTGAGGCTCCTCTGCCGCATGGCCGGGTTCGAGGTCGAGCACGTGTGGGGAGGGACGGCCGGATCCTGGGGGCGCCGTCCCGTCGATCTCGACGAGTGGGAGATCATGATCGTGACGAGGAAGCCGGCGTGAGCGCGCCGCCCGCCCCCCGCGTCAGGAAGGCGACGCCGGACGACGCCGCCGGCGTTGCCGCCGTGCTCAACGGCGTCATCGCCGGCGGCCGCCACAGCCTGCTCGACACGCCCTTCACCGTCGCCGAGGAGCGCGCCTATATCGAGGCGCTGCCGGAGCGCTCGTTCATCCACGTGGCCGTGTCGGCCGGCAGCGGCATCATCGGCTTCCAGACGGTCATCCCCTGGAACACCTTCGCGACCCGCGAGTTCGACCACGTGGCGACGATGGGCACCTACGTGGACGCGCGGCAGCGGCGCCGCGGCGTGGGCGCGGCGCTGGCGGCTGCGTCGTTCGCCGCGGCGCTCGCGCTGGACTACGAGAAGATCTTCACCGACGTGCGGGCCGACAACGTCGACTCACTGGGGTACCATCTTGCCCTCGGGTTCACGGTCGTCGGCGCGGCGCGCCGGCATGCACGCGTGGAAGGGCGCGACATCGACGTCATCTTCATCGAGCGCTTTCTGAAGGGGTGAGCGGCATGCTCTACGTTTGCGCAACGCCGATCGGCAATCTGGGGGACGTGACGCCGCGCGTCCTCGACGCCCTGCGCGCGGCGGAGCTCATCGCCGCAGAAGACACCCGGCATACCCGCAAGCTCCTGAGCCACTTCGACATCCACGTCCCGATGAAGAGCCTCTTTCAGCACAACGAGGCGCAGAGGACGGAGGAGGTACTGGGCCTTCTGCGCGACGGCAAGGACGTGGCCCTGGTCACCGATGCCGGGATGCCCGGCGTGCAGGATCCCGGCATGCGTCTTGTGGTGCGCGCCGTTGCCGAGGGCCTTGACTTCACGGTGCTGCCGGGGCCGTCGGCGGTGCTCACGGGCCTTGTGGCTGCGGGCATCGACGGTGACGGGTTCCGCTTCGTCGGCTACCTGCCGCGTCGGGCGCGGGAGCTGGAGACGGTGCTGAACGCCTGGCGTCGCTGTGGTGGTCTTGTCGTGGCCTTCGACACCGGGCAGCGGCTGGCGCGCAGCATCGCCGTGCTGGCCGCCTGCCTGCCCGCAGCCCGCGCCGCCGTGTGTCGCGAGCTCACCAAGGTGCACGAGGAGATCGTGCGAGGCACGCTGCTGGAGCTCAGCGAGCGCTACGCCGTGCCCGGCCCGGATGCCGGGCCGACAGGCGCCGTGCGCGGCGAGATCACGCTGGTCCTCGACCTCGGGCCGCCTCTGGACGAAGCGGCCGCGGCCCGGCCGCAGGCGAGGGCGGCCGCCGGCGCCCTGCTCGGGCGGGGCCTGTCGCGGCGCGACTGCGCCGCTGCCCTGCACGTGTGCCTCGGGCTGCCCGGGCGCGAGGCCGACCGTCTGGTGCGCGAGGTCGCTGCCGAGGTTTGAGGTGACGAGCCGCGTGCTCAGGAATCTGGACGCGGAGGTGCGGAATGAACATTTTGGCGATCGGCGCAAGCGCGCGACTCGACGGCAACAGCAATTCGCTCCTGCGACTGGCCGTGGACGGCGCCCGAGAACGTGGAGCGACGGCCGACATCCTCCATGCCCGGCACCTGAAGGTCCAGGGCTGCCTTGGGTGCGACGGCTGCAAGCGCTCACCCGACGCGGTGTGCGTCGTCAAGGACGACATGCACGACGTCTATGCGCGACTCAGGGACTGCGACGTTCTCGTCCTGGCCACTCCCGTCTACTTCTACTCGATGAGCTCCTGGCTCAAGGCGATCGTGGATCGTCTCTGGGGCCTCATCGGCCCCGATGGCGCACCGCGTGTCGAGGGTGGCAAGGGCTTCTACGTCATCACCACTGAGGAAGAAGCGCGTACCTACGCGGGCCAGGAGATCGTGGGCACGCTCATGCGCGGCCTCGCCTGGCTGGAGATGGACCTGCGCGGCGAGCTGATCGCTGTCAACGTGGACAAGGCGCACGATTGGGAGAAGCGCAAGGACCTCGCCCGGCTCGCCGAAGGTCTGATCACTGTTGCCTGAGGAAGGGCCGTGCTCCGGCGACGGGGTCGTCGCTGTGGCGCAGGCATCGGGGATCATAGCTGCGGCCTGCGGCGGGGGCCCGGACGAGGGGTGATCGAGGCGCGGCGTCAAGCGGCGGCGCGCGTCTGCTACACTGGCGCCGTGGACCTGTCGGCCCTCATAGCGGAGCGCCCATTGCTGCTGGACGGTGGTCTCGGGCTGGCGCTCATGGTGCGCGGTTTCAGCGCCGGCGAGTGCCCCGAAGAATGGAACGTCTCGCACCCCGCCGAGGTCGAGGACATCCATCGCGCCTTCTATGCGGCGGGCTCCGACCTCGTGAACACCAACACGTTCGGGGGCACTGGGCTGCGCCTTGAGGCGCACGGCATGGCCGCCCGCGCGGTCGAGTTCAACGAAGCGGCCGCCCGCATCGCGGTCGCGCTGCGCGACCGCGAGTTTCCCGGCCGCTTCGTGGCCGGCGATATCGGTCCGTGCGGCAAGATGGTGAAGCCCATGGGCGACGCCGACCCCGAAGCCCTGCGCGCCTCGTTTGCCGAGCAGGCGGCGGCGCTCGTCCGCGGGGGGGTCGACCTTCTCAACATCGAGACCATGTTCGACCTCACAGAAGCGCGCATCGCCGTGGAGGCCGTGGTATCGGTCGCGGCCGGCCGTCCCGTGCTGGCCAGCATGGCCTTCAAGCCGGCCGCGCGAGGCTTTCGCACCATGATGGGTGTCGATCCTGCCGCCGCCGTCAGCACCCTCAAGGACGCCGGTGCGGCCATCGTGGGCTGTAACTGCGAGATCACCGCCGGGCCTATGGCCGAGCTGGTCCCCATCCTCGCCGAGCTCAACGGCGGCGTCACGTGCGCGCAACCCAACGCCGGGCAGCCGCGTCTCGAGGCCGGCCAGACGGTGTACGGCGAGACGCCCGAGCACTTTGCCGCTGTGGTCGCCGGCTATCCAGCGCTCGGCGCCGGCATCGTCGGCGGGTGCTGCGGCACGCCGCCCGAGTCCATCGCGGCCCTCTCGGCGGCCCTCGGCCGCTGACGCGCCCGCGCGCCGCCCGGGACGCCCGTCGACGTACCCAGGGCGCCACAGACACGCGTGGCCATTCTCGTGCGGCATCCGCGTCCCGCCTTGCCACGCTCTCGCGGAGGCTTCCGCCGCGGCGCCCACACACGAGCGCTTGACAATCGGCTTACTGTGAATTGAATCACAGTTGCAGGAACCGTGGGAGGATTTTTGAGCGACCAAGTTCAAGCGGGAGCAGAGAACCAGGCGCCGCAGACGCGCCCTGACAAGCACGTCTCGCTGCAAACGGTGGAGCGCCTCAGCGTCTATCGCAGGGTGCTCGAGGAGCTTGACCGCGACGGCGTCGAGTACATCCACTCCCAGCAGCTCGCCGGCCTCGTCGGCGTGATGCCCGCACAGCTCCGCCGTGACCTCGCGAGCTTCGGCACCTTCGGCAACATCTCCCGCGGCTACAACGTCTACCAGATGGGCCGCACCATCAGCCGCATCATGGGCACGGACACCACGCAGTCGGTGGCACTCTTCGGCGTCGGCGATCTGGGCCGCGCTCTGCTGTCGTATCGCGGCTTCGAGGAGCGCGGTTTTCACATCGCGGTGACGTTCGACGTCGACCAGGAGAAGGTCGGGCGTGTGTTTGCCGGACGGCGCTGCTATGCGCTGGGCGAGCTCGCCACCGTGCTCCCCCACTACGAGGTGCGCATGGCCATCCTTGCCTCGCGCCCCGAGGGCCTGCAGGCGTTGGCCGACCAGGTCGTCGCGGCGGGTGTCCACGCGATCCTCAACTTCGTGCCCAAGCGGGTGACCCCGCCGCAGGGCTGCTTCGTGGAGAACACCGACATCTCGGCGAAGCTCGAGAAGCTCTCGTTCCTGGCTCGTGCGCAGGCGACGGCATGAAGAGCTCGCGCCCGGATGCCGGCTCCCGGACGGCTTTTTTTTCGAGGGTACTGTGAACTCTTTCACTGTGAACGACGTAACTATGCGGCTTGCAGCGGGGCACCCCGGTGAAGCCGGCGATTCGAGGAGGAGCGACATGAAGAGCAGGGACATCCTGCTGGTGGACGCCGACCGCGATCTCGTCCAGACCACGAAGGCGTTTCTGGAAGCGCGCGGCCACACCGTGGCCTCCGCGCACAGCGGCGTCGAGGCCCTCGACGAGCTCAAGCGCAAGCGCCCCGACCTCATGGTGCTCGACATCATGATGGATTACGACACCGACGGCTTCAATCTGGCCCATACGATCAAGGACGACCCCGCGACCGCACTCATCCCGCTGATCATCGTGAGCGGGTTCACCAAGGAGCTCGAGACGAAGACCCACATCTTCGAGCCCATGATGTATCGCGATTGGCCGGCCGCCAGGTTCTTCGAGAAGCCGGTCAAGCTCGGCGCTCTCGCCGACGCCATCGCCGAGCTGCTGGCGGGCGCCGAGGGCTCCGGGCCTGCGCCCGGTCCCGTCGACACGACCAAGGTGTGACCGTGACCCCCGTCGACGAGATC
>JAPLCM010000139.1 GCA_026392275.1 Actinomycetota bacterium
AGCGGGCGCGCTGCTCCTCCTTCGACAGGTTCAGGAAGAGCTTCACGACCTTGAAGCCATTGTCGACGAGGTGGCGTTCCCAGTCGTTGATGTCGCGGTAGCGCTTCTTCCACACGTCCCTGCCGCGGGCGCTCTTGGGCAACTGCTGGCGCTCGAGGATCTCCGGGTGCACGCGCACCACGAGGACTTCCTCGTAGTGGGAGCGGTTGAAGATGCCGATCTCGCCGCGCCGCGGCAGGTTCGTGGCATAGCGCCACAGGTAGTCGTGGTCGAGCTCGATGGAGGACGGTACCTTGTAAGAATGTACCGAGACGCCTTGGGGGTTCACGCCGCTCATGACGTGGCGGATCGTGCCGTCCTTGCCGGCGGCGTCCAGCGCCTGGAGCACGACGAGCACGCCGTGGGTGTCCTGGGCGGCGAGCCGAGCCTGGTACTCCGTCAGCAACTCGACGCCCCGCTGCAGGAGCTCGACGCTTTCCTTCTTCTTGACGAACCCCGCCTTGTAGCCGGGATCGAAGTCCTTTGCCAGCGTCACCTTGGAGCCGGGGGTGACGCGCAGAGGCTCGATGAACTCCGCGATGCGCTTCATTGCCTCGTTATCGGCCATGACGTGACTCCTTCTGCTCGTGGAGCGTTTCTGTGGTCGTCTCAGAGCGTCGCGAAGATCTCGTGCGACAGCATACCGCCGGCGACCGTCCGGGCGGTGAACCCGTTCTGCATGAGGATCCGCGTCGCGTAGTAGGCGCGCTGACCCGAGCGGCAGATGACGAGGATCTCACGGTCACGCGGGAGCTCGTGCAGTCGTCCGCGGAGCTCGTCCACCGGGATGTTGACCACCCCCGGCAACCGCTCGACGGCAAGCTCTTCGGGATGGCGCACGTCGAGGAGGAGGCCGTCTTCCGCGGCATCCCAATGGACGAGGGGCATGTCGCCGCGAAGCACGTTGGCCCCTACCATCCCGGCGAAGTTGGCCGGCGACTTCGCCATGCCGAACTGGGGCGCATAGCAGAGCTCGCACTCCTCGAGATCGTAGACGGTACCGCCCAGCTGGATGGCCATGGCGAAGGCGTCGATGCGCTTGTCCACGCCCTCCCTGCCCACCGCCTGGGCCCCGAGGAGCACTCCGTCGGACTTGCGGAAGAGGACCTTGATGGCGAGCAGGGTGGCGCCGGGGTAGTACCCTGCGTGCGAGTTCGGGTAGAGGTAGATCTTCTCGTAGTCGTCGTCGCCGATGCGCTTGAGCGCCTTCTCGCTCAGACCAGTCCAGGCGACCGCGGCGCCGAAGACGCCGAGGATCGCGGTGCCCTGCGTGCCGCGGAAGCGTGAGTCTCGCCCGGCGATCACGTCGGCGGCGATGCGGCCCTGGCGGTTCGCCGGCCCCGCCAGTGCGACCAGGGACCACTCGCCGGTCCCGCAGTCCTTCTTCTCGACGGCATCGCCGACGGCGAAGATGTCCGGGTCACTGGTGAGCATGTGGTCGTCGACGCGGATGCCGCCGAGGTCGCCGACTTCGACGCCGGCCATCTCCGCGAGCGCGGTCTCGGGGCGCACTCCGATGCCGAGGATCACGATGTCCGCCGGATACACGGAGCCGGATCCGGTGAGGACCTCGAGGGATCCGTCCGACGACTCGCGGAACCCGGACACCGCGCTGTTCAGCACGACCTGCACGCCGTGCTTGCCCAGATGGCGCTCCACGTAGCGCGCCATCTCGGGATCGAGCGGCCCCATGATCTGGTCGCCGCGTTGCAGCAGCGTGACCTCGAAGTCGAGCCCTACAAGATTCTCGGCCGTCTCGATGCCGATGAAGCCTCCGCCGACGACGACGGCGCGGAGCTTCCTGGTGCGCGTCTGGAACCCGGCGTAGGAGTCCATGCCGGACGCCCTGCCGCGCCGCTCGTCGATCCAGGCGCGGATCTGAGCGGCGTCCGGCACCGTTCGCACGCCGAAGATCCCGGGAAGGTCGATGCCCGGTAACGGCGGGCGGATGGGCGCCGCCCCGGGCGAGACCACGAGCTTGTCGTAGTGCTCGGTGGTGACTTCACCGGTCGCCCGGTCCTTGAGCTGCACCGTCCTCTCGCGCGCCGCGATCCCGACCACTTCGCAGTTCGTGCGCGCGTCGACGTTGAACATGGCGCGAAAGGTCTCCGTGGTCGCGACCAGGAGAGTCGATTGCTGCTCGATGACGCCGCCGATGTAGTACGGCAGGCCGCAGTTCGCGTACGACACATACGGCCCGCGCTCGACCATGAGGATGTCGGCGTTCTCGTCCAGCCGGCGCAGACGCGCCGCGCACGAGGCGCCACCGGCGACTCCGCCGACGATGATGACTTTCATTCTGCAGCCTTTCCATTGAGTTGCGCGACTGTCTCTTCTGAGGATCGCGGCGAGCCGAGCATGATGCCGTCGTGGACGCTCACGCGAACTCCGGCAGTCTCTCGGCGAGGATGATCCTCGCGGCGGCCTCGATGAGGGCGAGATGGGAGAACGCCTGCGGGAAGTTCCCGAGGTGATGGCCGGTGTCGGTGTCGAACTCCTCGGCGAACAGTCCGAGCGGCGACGCGACCCGCAGGAGCTTCTCCATCAGGTCACGAGCGCGCTGCTGCTCGCCGATGATGGCGAGAGCCGACACGAGCCAGAACGAGCAGATCAGGAACGTCCCCTCCTTGCCGGACAGCCCGTCGTCGGTCTGGTCGGTGCGGTAGCGCAGGACGAACCCGTGCTCGGTGAGGTCCTCCGCGATCGCGAGGACGCTCGCACGCAGAACCTCGTCCCCATGCGGCAGGAAGCCGAAGAGCGCCGCCAGGAGGGTGGAGGCGTCGAGCGAGTCGGTCTCGTAGTGTTGCCGCAAGGCCCCGTCTCTGACACCGTGCTCCATGATGTCGTCGTGGATCTCGTCGGCAGTCGCCCGCCACTTGGCCTGCAGGTCGGCGTCACCGCGGATCTCGGCCAGCTTTGCCGCCCGATCCATCGCGACCCAGCACATGAGCTTGGACGAGACGTAGTGCTGGGGTTTGCCGCGCGCCTCCCAGATCCCCTGATCGGGGCTGCGCCAGGCCTTCGTCGCGCACTCCGCCTGCGCCTGCACGAGCGGCCACAGCCGACGCGGCAGGCGCCGGCTCCTCCGCGTGTGCAGCAGGATCGAGTCCAGCACGGCGCCGTAGACGTCGTTCTGGCGCTGATCGAAGGCCCCGTTGCCGATGCGGACCGGGTGCGCGCCCGCGTACCCCGACATCTCGTCTATGGTCGACTCAGTGAGGTCCCGTCTGCCGTCGATCCCGTACATGATCTGCAGCGAGCCGTCCTCGTTCGCTTCCAGGTCGGCGACGAACTGCATGAACTCGTCGGCCTCCCAGTCGAGGTTGAGGTAGTGGAGCGCCTGCAGCGTGAAGGTGGAGTCGCGCATCCACGTGTACCGGTAGTCCCAGTTGCGCTCGCCGCC
>JAPLCM010000276.1 GCA_026392275.1 Actinomycetota bacterium
GCTCTTGACCGAGAGCTTGTACGCGTGGAAGTCCCACTCCTCGAACTGCGCCGCCCAGCGCAAGGCGGCCTCCACGAGCGCCGCCGCGGGCTCGCGCGCGGCGCGGTCGCACAGGTCCCTCGGGAGCGAGCCGGCGTTCACGCCGATGCGGACGGCCACGGGCACCTCGGCGGGGCCGGCTCGGCGGCCGGCGGCCGCAGGCCGCCCGGCCTCTCCCCCGCCTCCCGTCGGCACGCGCGCCTCGGCGGCGGCGCGCACGATCTCGTGCACGTGCTTCTGGGCCATCGTGCCGGGGTTGATGCGGATACCGGCCGCCCCGGCTTCGATAGCCGTCAGTGCTAGGCGCCAGTCGTAGTGGATGTCGGCGATGATGGGCACGGGCGCGCCGCGCGCCGGCAGCTCCGGAGCCTCGCGCACGAGCTGCGCAAACGCCGGCGCCTCCTCGGCCGTGGGCAGGCTCACGCGCACCAGTTCGCAGCCCGCGGCCACAAGCGCTCGCACCTGCGCGAGCGTGCCTACCGCATCGCCGGTGCGCGTGCACGTCATGGACTGGACGGCGACGGGGGCGCCGCCGCCGACGGGCACCGCGCCGACCATGATGCGCCGCGCGCTAGACATGCGGGCTCCGGCCCGGTGCCGCAGGCGCGCCGGGCGCCGCAGGCTCCACGGGCCGCTCCCGGTACCACGCCCACGTCTGCTCGAGGCCGCCGGCAAAGGTCTCCCCCGGCTCCCAACCGAGCACCCACCTGGCGCGCCCGGCGTCGGCCCGCGAGTCGCGGATGTCACCGGCGCGCGCGCCTGCGAAGCGCCGCGGGACAGGGCCGCCCACCAGTTCTTCCAGGCGGCCCAGGACGTCCAGGACGCTGGTGGGGGCACCGGAACCCACATTGAGCACCGAGACGCCGCTAAGGGGCCTCTGGACGGCTCTCAGGATGGCGTCGACCACGTCGCCCACATACACGAAGTCCCGCGTCTGGTGCCCATCGCCGTACACGGTCACCGGTGCGCCTGCAGCCGCGGCGGCCATGAAGCGACTGATCACGCCCGAGTACTCTGAGCCCGGATCCTGGCGCGGGCCGTAGACGTTGAAGAAGCGCAGGCAGACGGCCGCCAGCTGCGCAGCGTCGGCGGCGGCGGCGCACGTCTGCTCGGCCGCGAGCTTCGCCTCTGCATAGGGGCTCAGCGGCTGGGGCGCGGAGGTCTCGACGACGGGCTGCTGCGCCGCGTCGCCGTACACCGCGCAGCTTGAGGCCAGCACGAAGCGTGGCACCCCCGCGTCGACCGCCATGCGCACGGCGTTGACGGTGCCCCCGTGGGTGACGCTGCCGGTGTCCACAGGGTCGGCCAGCGACTGCGTGACCGAGGCCACGGCGGCGAGATGACACACGGCCGCGCAGCCGTCCACGGCGTCGCGCATCTTGAACTCGCTGCGCACGTCGCCGGCGATCAGCTGAAAGTGACCGCCGTGCGCGGCGGCCAGCGCCTCGGCGCCGCGCAGGTTCTCCTTCTTGCCCGTGCTGAAGTCGTCGAGCACGCGCACGTCGTACCCTGCGATGAGCAGAGTGTCCACGAGATGCGAACCGATGAACCCGGCGCCGCCGGTGACGAGGATCAGACCCACCATACGCCCATCCTGATCTTTCAGCGCGCAGTGCCCCCGCGCGGGGTAGTACGAGAAGGTAAGATAAGAAACGGCCTATTTCTTATCTTACCTCGCAGCACTACCCGTCGCCCCACGAGCCTAGTGTCGGCGGGTCCGCGACGCGGGTCCGCAGCGCGCCTTCACGCGCGCCGTTCAGAAGACGCTCCCACCACCCCCGACGCTCACTCGGCGCGCTACCCGCCGAACAGCCTCTTGACGTCGTTGAACGTGAGGACGATGAACAGCATCACGAGAAGCACGGTGCCGAAGGCGATCAGGCGCTCGAGTACCTTGGCGTTGACGCGCTTGCCGCGCACGCGCTCGACGACGTTGAGGGCGATGTGCCCGCCGTCGAACGGCAGGATCGGCAGCAGGTTGATGAGCCCGAGGTTGAAGCTCAGGAAGGCGAGCAGGATGGGGTACCAGCTCTGCTGCACCGCCTGTTTGCTCACGTTGATGATGCCCACGGGCCCCACGGCGCCATCCGGGCCCGTGGCGCTGATCCTGCCGCTGATGAGCCACCAGAAGCCGGTGAAGGTGCCGACCACGACGTCCTTGAAGCCGGCCAGGCCGAGCCCGACCGCGCGGACCGGCCCGGGCCGGTCGCGCACCACGCCGGCGGCGACGCCGAGGTAGCCGTTGCCCGGCGACTGCGGGTTCTCGACGAGGGTGAGCTCGACGGTCTTCTCAGCGGCCGCGGCGGAGGCCCCGGCCGGCAGGTACGTCAGGCTGATCGTCTTGCCCATGTTGGCGCGGAAGTAGGCGGACGCCTGGTCCCACGTGGTCCAGCGCCGCCCGTCGGCGCCCACCAGAGTGTCGCCGGCGACCAGGCCGGCTTTGGCGGCCGGCGCACCCTTGACGACCTCATCCAGCGTGAGACTCGCCGTCGGCACGCCCTGGATGCCGACGAACAGGATCATGATGACGGCCGCCGCGAGGAAGTTCATGAACGGCCCGGCGGCGATCGTGACGTTGCGCTTCCAGACCGCCTTCTTGTAGTACACGCGATCGCCGGTGCCCTCGGGTACCTCTTCCTCCGGCAGCATGCCGCTGATCTTGCAGAAGCCGCCCAGGGGGATGATGCCGATGCCGTACTCCGTTTCGCCCCAGGTGCGCCGCAGGGCGGCCGGCGGGAAGCCGACGTAGAACTTCTCGACGCGCATGCCGAACGACTTGGCGGCGGTGAAGTGCCCGAATTCGTGCACCGTGATGAGCAGAGCGAGGCCCAGGATGGCGATCAGCCAGACCCACTGGCCGAGCAGGAGGGTGACGAGGATGGCGCCGCCCAGCAGCAACGACCATGGGCTCAGGCTGCGTTTGGGCGAGGGTGCGCCGGCGCCGGTTCCAGACTCCGGCCCGTCACCATCGACGGGCTGGGTCCGGGCTTCCTCGACGGACGTTGTCGGGGCCTCGTCATGCTGCTCAAGCTCGGTCATGCGATCTCTCTCGTCGGTGATGGCGCAGTCGCGCCTCGTGAGGATACCCGGCTGATGTTGAGGCCAGATTAACTCCCGCGTGCGGAGTGTTGCCATCCGGCTGTCTCAAGCCCGGAGACGTTCAGCTCGGCCGGTTCGCCGCCTCCCGTGCGAAGCGACGCGCTTCCTCGTCGCAGGCGTAGACGTCCTCGAGGCTCTCCACGGGCTCGTCGGCGAGCCAGGTGAGGCACTTCTCGACGATCTCGGCGATCGCCGGAAAGCCGATGTGCGCGTCGAGAAAAGCCTGCACCGCGACCTCGTTGGCGGCGTTCAGCACGATGGGCGCCGCCACGGTGCGCGGCCCGCCGCCGGCGGCCGCGGCTGCGGCGGTCACGAGCGCTGCCTTGCGCCCGGCCTCCTCCGCCAGCGCCAGACAGCGGAACGTCTCGCTGTCGGGCTTGTGGAAGGTCAGCTCGGTGGCAAACAGGTCAAGGCGCTTGACCATGGGCAGCGATGGCCGCTGCGGATAGGCGAGCGCCCACCCGATAGGGGTACGCATGTCGGGCACGCCGAGGTGCGCGAAGACTGCGCCGTCGGCGAAGCGCGCCATGCTGTGCACCGTGCTCTGCGGGCTGATCACCACGGTGATGCGCTCGTACGGCACGCCGAACAGGTAGTGCGCCTCGATGACCTCGAGGCCCTTGTTCATCAGCGTGGCGGAGTCGATGGTGATCTTGGGGCCCATCGACCAGTTGGGATGCTTGAGCGCCTGCTCGGGGGTGACGGCGGCCAGGTCCGCGGCCGAAAGGCCGCGGAAGGGGCCGCCGGAGCCGGTGAGGAGGAGCTCCTCGAGCGCCGTGGCGACGCTCGAGCCGGCCTGCGCCGCGGCGGCAGGAGCGCCGGCAGGGCCGGCGGGCGCAGCCGCCCCGGCTCCTCCGCCCCCCGCCGCGAGGCACTGGAACAGGGCGCTGTGCTCGCTGTCGACGGGCAGGAGCAGCGAGCCGCTGCGCCGTGCCGCGTCGAGCACGAACGGCCCGCCGGCGACCATGCTCTCCTTGTTGGCCAGAGCCAGGGTCGCTCCGGCGTCGAGCGCCGCCATGGTGGCGCGCAGGCCGGCGGCTCCGACGATGCCGTTGAGCACCGTGAGCGACACGCCGGCCGCGGCCGCGTCGGCGGCCGCGCGCGAGACGAGCTCCTGCACGCCGGCTTCGCCGGCGAGCACCAGGAGCTCGGGCGCCCGCGCGGCCGCTTCGGCCGCGGCCTTCGCGCTGCGCAGGCACACGTGCGTGACGCCGTGGAGCGCCGCCTGTTCCAGCAGCAGCTCGACGCTCGCGCCGGCCGCCAGGCCGACGAGCGCGCAGCTCGGGACGGCGGCGAGCACCTCCAGCGCCTGTCTGCCGATCGAGCCCGTTGACCCGAGGATCACCAGGCGCCTGGGGGCACCCCCGCTATCACGACTCTGCTGCATCACTCCAGCGCCTCCTCGCGTTGTGGCACTTTCGGTCATTCCCGCGGCAGCCTCGCCAGAACCTCCGCCGTGCTCTCGTAGGCTGGCTTGCGCAGAAAGGCGTACAGGGGACGGACCAGAGTGGGCGGGTAGTCGAGTCCGCCGCTGGAGGCCTGCGGCTCGGCAGCGGTATGGCCCGCAGTCGGCAGGACGTGGACGACGAGCGTCGGCACGAGGCGGTGCCGGCGGTAGTAGTCGAATGTCTGCTGGGGCAGCGAGGCCGTCAGGTCCGGGTTCGTGAGCCAATAGGAGTTGGCGGCGATCACCCCGTCCCAGTACAGGTAGTAGCCGCAGACCTGATAGAAGACGAGCAGCTTGTCGCCCGGCCTGCTCTGAGCCCGCAGGTCGCCGGCAAAACCGTTCAGCTCACGAAGCTGTTCCTCGGTGACCTTGATGCCCCGCCACGGACCGGCAACGACGCGGCTTGTGAGCGCGCCATACGGTACATCCTGTTGCTGGAACTGGAACTGGAAGGCGACGGTCACGCCCATGACGGCGACGAGCACGACCAAGGCGAGCCACGGTCTCCGGCCGGAGGAGGAGTCGCTGGGGACGGCCGGCCGTGGTATCGCCACTCCGTCCAGAGACCAGGCGAGAAAGACCCCACTGACGAGCAGGGCCGGCATGAACCCGACCGGTGCGCTGAGGTACCCGGCAGCGCTGGTGAACGCCGTCATGGCCCCGGCGATCATGGCCGGCGCCCAGACCCATAGCAGCAGCTTGGCGCCGACCTCCCGCTGCGAGCGCGGCACGAACAGGAACAGGTAGGGAGCCAGGACTGCGTACACGAGCACGAACCCCGACGCGTCGAACAGCGAACGTCCCGCCAGCCAGAGAGCCATGGGCAGCGTGGCGAGGAGGAAGCGCCCGGTCGTGGGCCAGCGTTTGTAGACGATGAAGATCACAAGCGCCGCCACGATCAGGTGCGGTCGCGACCAGTAGAAACGCCAGAAGCCCAGAGCGACCTCGTAGGACTTGACGGCGCCGCCGAGTTGATCGCTGCTGCGCGCGACGTCCAACGTGTAGGCCCAGCAGCGCTGCAGGTTGCGGATACCGAAGCTGACGGTGACAAGGGCGATGGGTAGCAGCACGGCCACACCGCCGAGGGCCCACATACTGAGCGCCCGCCAGGCCGCGCGCCCGGTAGGCGGGCCTGTGGGGTCGGGGGGATGTGCGAAGGCGAGCTCGGCCACCATGCCCACGGCGCGCCGGCCGAGGGCAAAGGCAAGAAACACAGCGTAGAACGGCAAGATGAACAGCAGCGTGGGATAGGCCACGACGGCCAACCCATACGCCGCCCCTGAGGCCAACGCCCACGCTCGTCCTCGGCCCTCCACGACGACCCACAAGCCCAGCGCCGCACCAAGCGTGAGGAAGGCGGCGCCCATCGTGCTGTAACTCGGCTGCGGCATCTGCAGGAAGATGAGCGACACGTACACCGCCGCCACCGGCAGGGCCAGCTCCCAGCGCACCAGGCGCCGCACGCTGAGAAACACCACCGCCGCGACGGCGAGCGTCAGCAGCAGGTACAGGTGCCGCGTATAGAGCACGAGACCCGTCACGTCATAGTCGCGGATGATGCCGAACAGCTTGATGAACGGATAGTCGAGGAGACTGCCGAACTGCGCCAGGTTCTGCTCGTTCACGAACGGCTTGTCGCCGAGGGCCCACCGCCAGGGCACCACGATGGAGAAGCTCTCGTCCTGCAGGTCGAGGCCCAGGAACAGGCGCTGCCAGGTGAAAACGACGGCCGCCGCGGCGCTCGCGAGCGCCGCAAGAGCGAAGACGGCCGCCGCTCTGCGGCGCCCGCCCGATTCCCTCGTCGTACCCGTGTCAGTCGAGATCGCAGCGCTCCTTCACGACCATCGCGCGCGCCGCCCCTGCGCTCGCGCCCCGGCCATCACGTGCTCAGAACTTCAGCACCACGGTCAACAGAAAGTACGCCGCGACCGACGTCCACATCAGCGCGTCGAAGCGATCGAGCACGCCTCCGTGCCCGGGGATCCCCCGCCCCGAGTCCTTGATCTGCACGTCGCGCTTGATGAGGCTCTCGAAGAGGTCGCCGAGCGGCCCCACCACGGCGATAACGGCGCCGAGGGCGAGCGAATCGGCCGGACCCAGCTCGGTATACAGGCCGATGAAGACGACCAGGAGCACGGTGCCGATGGCGCCGCCGGCGAAGCCCTCCCAGGTCTTCTTCGGCGAGAGCTTCGGCGCCATGGGCGTGGACCCGAAGAACCTGCCGGTGAAGTACGCCATGGTGTCGCCGGCCCAGGTGCCGAAGATCACCGTGAGCACCGCCGCCGCCCCGATGTCCAGGCGGCGGAGCAGCAGAAGCGCGCTGAAGCCGAGCCCGAGGTACAGGATCCCCACGAGCGTCACCGCCATGCGCACGGTCACCCCGTGTCTGGGCCCGCTGCGCAGCCCGAGAAGCGCGACCAGCAAGAAGGCCAGAGCGAGCGCGCCGAGCAGCCCGAAGGGAGTGCGAAACCACGCCATGTACAGCATGACCCCGACGGCGACAAAGCCCGCCAGCGGTAGCGGCCGGTACATCCTGACAAGCCGGTAGAACTCGCTCAGGCCCATCAGGGCGAGGGCGAGCATCACAAAGAAGTAGATGAGCCCGCCGTGGAGTACCAGGACGACGGCCAGCACGGCCAGGACGGCGCCGCTGATGACGCGCATGGTCACGACTCGCGCTCCGCGCCACCGCCGCTGCCGTCCGTCCCGCCGCCACTCTCAGCTTCAGCGCGCCCCCCGAAGCGCCGTTGACGGCTGGCATACTCGGCCAGAGCCTCGTCGAGCGCCGCCTCGTCGAAGTCCGGCCACAACTTGTCGCTGAAATACAGCTCGGAGTAGGCGCACTGCCACAGAAGGAAGTTGCTGATGCGCTGCTCGCCCGAGGTCCTGATCAGCAGTTCGGGGTCGTGCATCTCCGGCGCGTACAGGTGCCGGCGAAAGGCGTCGTCGTTGAAGGCGGGTCGCATGCCGGTCGGGTCGGCAGCGGCCGCCGCAGGCGCGCCACACACGGCCCCTTCGGCGGCCAGCCCCGCGGCCGCGTCGACGAGCTCACGACGGCCGCCGTAGTTGAACGCGATGTACAGGGTCATCCTCGTGTTGGCGGCAGTGAGCGCTTCGGCCTCCTCGATGCGGCGCACCAGTTCCTCTGGTACGCCGTCACGGCGCCCCACGAAACGCACGCGCGCGCCGCGCTCGTGCATGTCGGGCACCTGCGAATCTATCATCTCGACGAACAGGTCCATGAGCGCCGCCACCTCTGCCGGCGGGCGGCTCCAGTTCTCGGTGGAGAACGAGTACACCGTGACCTCGAGGATCCCCAGGTCGAGTGCGTGCTCGAGGACTCTGCGCAACGTCTTCGCGCCCGCCCGGTGCCCTGCAGCCACGGGCAGCCGCCGGCGCTGCGCCCAGCGGCCGTTGCCGTCCATGATGATGGCGACATAGCGCGCGGTCGCTCCGCCGGCCGCGGGCTCGGCGGAGCCGCGCGCGTCACGCAGACGCCAGCGCGACAGCCACGTGCCCCACGAAGCCATGATCCTGCCCCCGGTCGCCGGTCCCGCCGTGAGGCGGAGCCGTCAGACCTCGAGGATCTCCGCTTCCTTGTGTTTGACCAATTCGTC
>JAPLCM010000111.1 GCA_026392275.1 Actinomycetota bacterium
GGCATCCGCGTGAACGCGGTGTCTGCCGGGCCCATCGCCACCGTCGCGGCACGCACCATCAAGGATTTCAGCGGCATGCTCGACCTGCTTGAAAGCCACACGCCCTTGCGCCGCAACGTCACCACCGAGGAGGTGGCAGACGCCACCGTCTTTCTGCTCAGCGACCTCTCACGGGCCATCACCGGCGAGGTCGTCCACGTGGACGCCGGCGCACACGCGACCATCTAGTTAGTCGATGATCGCCTACGTCGCCAAGGATCTCGGCTCGGGAGCCTGCCTCGGTGCCCACGAAGACGTGCAGCTCCCCGCCTACTCGACGATCAAGGCGTTGCTTGCGGCTGCCTTCTGGCGTGACGTGGAACGCGGAGAGCTCTGCGAGGCGGAGCCGTACACCTTCCAGCCTGGGTGCAGCGTGGGCCGGTGCGGCGCGCTGCGGGGCTTTCGCCACGCCGCCCAGCTGGCTCTCGCCGACTACGCCCACCTCATGCTGGCGGTGAGCGACAACGACGCCACCAACGTCGTGGCCGGCGTCGTGGCCTTCAACCTCATCGGCGACGGGCTGCGGGATGCGTTCGACCCGCACCAGCGACGCCGCTGAGACACCGACAACCACAGGAGGCGCCCATGTCGCCACGCAAGCCCCGTAGACAAAAAGCCCTCGCCCCAGCGCTGGCCCTCGCCCTGCTTCTCACCCTGGCCCTCGCCGCCTGCGGCGGCTCGTCCGGAGGCGGCTCGTCGGGGAGCCAGAGCCCGTCGTCGTCAGACACGCCCGCGCTGGGCGGCACGATGTCACTCGCGTATCTCAGCGAGCCGTCTAGCCTCGACCCGGCCGTCGCCTGGAACGCCATCGACTGGCAGATCGAGCACGCCATCTACCAAGGCATGCTGCAGTACGCGCCCAAGCCGGGTGACGCCGGCACCGCGCTCATCCCTTGTCTCGCCACAGACGTACCTTCCGTGGAGAACGGTGGAATCTCCGCCGACGGCACCATCTACACGTTCCATCTGCGCAAAGGCGCCAAGTTCCAGCCGCCGGTGAACCGGGAGGTCACCGCCCAGGACTTCAAGTACAGCTTCGAGCGCATGATGAGCTCGCCGCGCGCCCCGGCCACGTCGTTCTACATGGGCGTCGTGGGCGCCGACGAGTTCATGGACAAGAAGGCCACGGAGATCACCGGCTTCAAGGCCGTCGACGACTATACCGTCGAGATCACGCTCAAGACGCCGGACCTCTCGTTCCTCAACGCGTTCACGATGGAGTTCTGCGACGTCGTCCCCAAGGAGTGGGTCGAAAAATGGGGCAAGCAGTTCAACCGTCACCCGCTGGGTACCGGCCCCTTCCTCTTTGAGAAGTGGTCGCCGGGCCGCGAGATCGTGCTCAACCGCAACCCCTCCTACTGGGAGCCGGGCAAGCCATATCTCGACAAGATCGACTACCAGCTCTCGTTCTCGCCGCCGACGGCCCTGCTCAAGCTGCAGAGCGGCGAGATCGACGCTCTCGGCGACGGCGTGCCGCCGGCCGACGTGCCGCGCGTCATGGCCGACCCGCAATGGAAGCCGCTCGTCTACTCCCAGCCACTGGTCGCCATCAGCTACATGTTCATGAACGTGCAGATGAAGCCGTTCGACGACGTCAAAGTACGCCAGGCGCTCAGCTGGGCCATCAACCGTGACAAGCTCGTGAAGCTGCAGGCCGGTCAGGCCATGTCGCTGTGGCAGTTCTATCCCAAGGGCATGCCCGGTCACGAGGAAGGCAAGGCCTATTACGGTTACGACCCCGCCAAAGCCAAGCAGTTGCTCGTCGACGCCGGCTATCCCGACGGATTCAAGACGAGCCTCTACACCGACAACGTGGACCCCAACCCCAAGCTTTGGCAGTCGGTGCAAGCCGACCTCGCCACGGTGGGCGTCACGGCCAGCCTCAAGACGATGAGCAACAACACTTACTTCAGCCAGCAGAGCACGCCCAAGACACTCACTGCCGGCAGCTTCGCCTGGTGGATGGACTTCCCGGATCCCAGCGACTGGATCGCGCCGCTCTTCAGCAAGGCGGCCGCCGTGCCGGGGGGAATGAACTCGAGCTTCTGGTGGAGCCCTGAACTCGAGAAGATGTACGCCAAGGCACAGGCCATGACCGACCCCGCGGCGCGCATCGCCAAGTTCTCCGAGATGCAGGTGCTCATCAGCGAGCAGGCCCCGTATGTGCCGTGCTACCAGCCGATCCAGACCACGATGTGCTCCAAGAACACCGGCGGCTTCTTCCTGCATCCGGTGTACCAGATCGACCCGACGCAGTACTGGAAGCAATAGGGGGAGGAGCGGGCGAGCAGGAAGATCGATGGGCAAGTACATCATCCGCAGACTGCTGTGGATGGTGGTGGTGCTCTTCTTCGTGAGCCTCATCACCTTCCTGCTCGCCTTCGCCGTGCCCGGCGATCCCGCCAAGAGCATCGCCGGCACCCACGCGACGCCGGAGGTACTGGAGCGCATCCGCACGTCGCTGGGCCTCAACGAACCGCTCTGGAAGCAGTATGGCCTGTACCTGTGGCACCTGCTGCACGGCAGCATGGGCTACAGCTACGAGACCCAACTGCCCGTGACCACGGCCATCCTGCAGCGCTTCCCGGCGACCGTGATGATCGCTGCGTTTGGCATCTTCTTCGAGCTGCTGATCGGCATCCCGATCGGCATGATGAGCGCCCTGCGCCAGTACAGCATCCGCGATCGCTCGTTCACGGTGTTCAGCCTCGTGTTTCTGAGCATCCCGGGCTTCGTCCTCGGCATGATGCTGTTGTACTTGTTCGCCTACAAGATCCCGATCTTCCCGCTGGGCGGGTACGAGGGCTGGACGGCGCCTCTGTACGGGATCCTGCCCGGTCTCGCGGTCGGGCTCGGCGGCGCCGCCTGGTACTCGCGCCTGCTGCGCAGCAGCATGCTCGACATCCTCGACGCCGACTACGTCAAGGCGGCGCGCGCCATAGGCCTGCCCGAGCGCACCGTCGTGTGGCGCCACATCATGCGCAACGCCTGGAGTCCCATCGTTACCCTGCTCGGCATGGACGTGGGCTGGTTCCTTGGCGGCGTGCTCGTGATCGAGGTGGTGTTCAGCATCCCCGGCATGGGCTGGCAGGCATGGAATGCCATCCAGACCCAGGACCTGCCGCTCATCATGGGGACGGTGCTGTTCGCGGCCATGCTCGTCACCGTCAGCAATTTCGTCGTCGACCTCGCCTACACCTGGCTCGACCCACGGGTGAAATACAGCTGATCTCTCGTCGCGCGGCGGGAGAACGACCCCCACACGACCGCGCGTTCACTTCGAGGACGGACCTCCGAGAGCGCCCGCGTCGAGCAGGTCCGGGAGTGAGCGCCGGAGCATGAACTCCAGAACGGCATAGGGCCGCCGCATGTCGAACCCATCGTCGATGGCTTCCTGGATGGCCAGCCCATCCACCACTGCGGTCATGAGCTCGGCAAGGCCGAGCAAGGCCGGCTGCTCGGACGGCGACGCCTGATCTCTCGCCCTCAGCCAGTCGAGCTTGATCTGACGATACCAATCATAGGCCCGAGCCATGCGGCTCCTCAGCCCTTCGTTGCGAAGGGCGTAGGGCAGGACGTCGAAGAAGACGCGGAACGACCGCGAGGAGCTTATCGTGCGAAGGCCGTCCACGAACCTGGGCAGCCGGTCAGCGCTCGTTACGGTGCTCATGACGGCGGCGGCGGCGTCCTGATCGTCGCGGAAGACCGAGTCGATCATCGCCCTGACGAGGCCTTCCTTGTTCCCAAAGTAGTACTGCACCATCGCGGAATTCTCTCCGGATTCCCGGGCGATCGCCCGCAGCGTCAGGCCGGCGAAGCCCTTGGCGACGAGCACGCGCTGCGCGGCCGCGAGGATCTTGACCGCAGGGGCCGACATGTCCTGCCGGGGGTCGCGGCTAAGCGGGGTGGTGGTGGCGCGGCCCTTGGAGGCCACGGCCGTCACGGCGGAGGACGATCTCGCGGTCGCCTCGCCTCCGACAGGACTCAAGGACACGTCGGTGACCTCCTCCTCGCGATACCGCCAGTCGCCTGCTCCGTCGCTTGCCGATCGTCGAGGTCGAGCGGCTGCCACGGGCAGGTATTGAAGTTGAGTTTAATCATGCGATTGATTAGACTCCTTCCGGCCAAGCCAAGCAACCCCGACAGAGCAACGAGAGGAACGAAGATGGCGGACGTCAAGAGACTCGGCTACATGGTCGACGGGGAGTGGAAACAGTCCAAGAGCACCACCTTCCTCCCGATCACCGACTCCAACACCGGCGAAGTCATCGCCGAGACCCCGATGTGCACCGAGGCCGAGGTCACCGAGGCCATCGAGTCGGCCCACGCCGCCTTCGGCCCCTGGGCCAGCATGCCGGTCCAGAAGCGCACCGAGGTGCTCTTCACGTGGCGCCCGATGTTGCTCGCGAAGATGGACGAGATCGCCAGCTGCGTCTCTACCGAACTCGGCAAGAACCTCGACGAGGCTCGCGGCGAGGTCGTCAAGATCATCGAGGCCATCGACATTGCCGTCGGCGCCCCGATGCTGCTCAAGGGCGAGAGCCTGATGAACGTGTCCACCGGGCACGACACGGTCAGCTACCGCGAGCCGCTCGGCGTCTTCGCCGGCATCGCCCCCTTCAACTTCCCGGCCATGATCCCCTTCGGCTGGATGCTGCCCATCTGCATCGCCTGCGGCAACACCCTCGTGCTCAAGGCCGCCAACCCCGTTCCGCTGACCAGCCACATGCTGCTCGACATGCTCTATGAGGCCGGCCTGCCCAGGGGCGTCGTCAACATGGTGACGGCGGAGAAGGAGCAGGCCGAAGTCCTGCTCAAGCACCCCGCCGTCCGAGGCGTCAGCTTCGTCGGCACCACGCCGGTCGGCAAGCACATCTACTCCATAGCCGCCTCGCACGGCAAGCGCGTCCAGGCTCAGACCCAGGCCAAAAACCACGGCCTCGTGCTGCGCGACGCCTCGCTCGAGCGCGCCGCCCGCGGCATCATCAACTCTACCTTCGGTTGCGCCGGCATGCGCTGCATGGCGCTGCCCGTGTGCGTCGTCGAGAACGCCATCGCCGACGAGTTCGTCGGCTACATGAAGCAGTTCGCCCAGGAGCGCCGCATCGGCGCCGCCTACGACCCCCAGACGGAGGGAGTTGGGCCCGGTCGTCAGCGAGGCGCACAAGGCGTCCGTGACCCGCTGGATCAACAAGGGCGTCGAAGAGGGCGCCGAGCTGATCCTCGACGGCCGCGACGTCGTCGTCCCCGGCTTTGAGGGTGGGCACTTCGTCGGCGCGACCATCTTCGACAACGTCACGCCCGAGATGACCTGCGGCCAGGAAGAGGCGTTCGGCCCCGTGTGCTTCATCAAGCGTGTCGACGACTTCGAAGAGGGCCTTGCGCTCATGAACCACAACCCCTACGCCAACGGCTCGTGCGTCTTCACCGAGAGCGGCTACTACTCGCGCGAGTTCGCGCGCCGCACACATGCCGGCATGGTCGGCATCAACGTCGGCATCCCGGTGCCGGTGAGCTTCTTCCCGTTCGCCGGCCACAAAGACTCGTTCTTCGGCGACAACCACGTCTTCGGCAAGGACGGCTTCCAGTTCTTCACCGAGACCAAGTGCGTCACCACGCGCTGGTTCACCGAGGCCGACAAGAAGCAGAAGTTCGTCAGCACCTGGGAGGGCACCGTCAACCGCTGAGGCGAGCGACACTGGCTTCCCTGAGCAATGGGGAGGAAGGCAGGGTCACCTGACTTCCTCCCCCGTTCGCGTCTCGACCCGGGCGAGCGTGGGTAGAACCTCCTTGGCAGTCGAGAAAAAGGAGATGCAGTGGCTCATCGATTCCCAGAGATCGCCGCGTACGGGTCAGCCTTCCGCTTCGCCCTCGAGGCCGAGCAAGCCTGCGCCGATTTCGCCGCGGCGGCCGGCGTGTTGGCCCCCGACCAGACCTGGCGCGACAAGCTCGAGGAGGTCGTCTGCACCCACGACGACCGCGTCCAGAAGCTCACGGTGAGCCGGCAACAGGTGAGCGAGGGTGTTCTTGAGGCGGTGCGCTCGCTCGACGCCAAGAACTACCTGGGCACGCTCGACGCCGAACCGGCCACCAGCTGGCCGGCCGCGGCCGAGCAGCTCATCCAGGCCGAGATGGACACAGCGCGGTACCACGAGGATTTCCTCACGCAGTGCGAAGCGATCCTGGCCGGCAAAGCGCGCGCCTTCGACAAGAGCGCTCAGCAGGACCGCGCCTACGCCGCCGAACTGCGGAAGATGCTCGGGTAGCGACGCACCCTCAGCGAGCCAGGGCGCGATGGGCGGGGAGCCGACAGACTCCCCGCCCATCGTCATGCGGTCTGCCTCATTCGCCTTCCGCGTAGCTCACGACGTCGGCGATGTGGCAGTAGCTGATCAGCGAGAAATGCTCGGGATACCACACGTCGATAGGCTTCTGCAGGTGCGCCGTGGTGTGGCTGTCGTAGACCCAGTGGCCACCGTTCTTACCCACGCAGATGATCACGTGCTGCCACTCAGGCTTGCCGGCGACGGTGTTGCCAAGATAGACAACGTCGCCGGCTGCCCACCCTCGAGATAGCGCGCGTGTGCTCCGCGCGATGGAGCGCGAATGGGCCTCCGTGCGGGCGGACAGACTCCGCTTCTGCGCGATGCAGTTCACCCAGGCAATGGTGGGGAACTCGGTGCCGTTGGCGCGCCATTCCCCGCCGGAGGCATCCAGCGGGCGCAGCCCGCCGGCCGCCAGGCACTGTGAGACGAAGTTGGCGCAGTCGTTGTCGGGCGACGACCAGTAGCGCGGATTGTTGCCCAGCGCCCACGCGTCGGCGTAGGCCGCGGCCGCGCCGCGGTCGTAGGTCACACGCTCGCGACCGCGACCCCCGCTCTGCCCTGCCGCGAGCACCGCGCCGGCGAGCGCCACGACGATGAACGCCACGAACACGGAGCGACGACGCCGCACGGCGCGAGAGCGATAGATGCGGCGGCGCCCTTGATCACGACGCATCGTCCTGCGGCAGTGCGACTGTGGGCGACTCGTCGTCCCGCGGAAGTGCCACCGTGGAGAGCATGACGTCCTGCGGAAGCACCACCGTGAACGCCGTGCCCACACCGACGGCGCTGGACACGCTCACCGTGCCGCCCATCGCCTCGGTGAGATCCTTCACGATCGCCAGCCCAAGCCCGGTGCCGACCGGACGGTCGGTCCCGTAGCGGCTGTACAGGTAGAAGCGCTCGAAGGCGCGCGGCAGGTCGTCGCTCGTCAGGCCGCGCCCGGTGTCCGCGATGGAAACCACGCCGGGCTGTGTGGTGATCGTCACCGTTCCCGGCGCCGGCGTGCAGCGGATCGCGTTCTCAACGAGATTACTGACCACCTGGAGCAGCCGGTCGTTGTCGGCGACGGCCGAGCCGCCGGCGTCGGTGTTCCTAAGCAGCGTCAGGCCCGCGTCGCGCGCCGTGCCTTCGTAACGGCGCGCGACGTCCTGCGCCAGCGCCGCCAAGTCGACCTCCTCCCGGCGCACGGTGAAGGCGCTCTTGCGCATGCGCCCCGAGTCGAGGAGGTCGCCGACCAAGCGCTCCAGACGGCTCGACTCGGCGCCGATCACCTCGGCGCCCTCGGGTGGTTTGACGGTGCCGTCGCCGATGCCCTCGGCGTAGCCGCGGATCGAGGTCAGCGGCGTCTTGAGCTCGTGACTGACCGAGAGCAGGAACGCTTGCTCGGTCTCCTGGGCCTTCGTCAGCCTGGTGTTCATATCGTTGAAGGACGTCGCCAGTTCGCGCAGCTCACGCGGGCCCTCCGGCCTCACGGTGACGCCGGCCTCGCCTTCGGCGAGCCGGCCGCTGGCCTCTGCCAGCCGCCGCACGGGGCGCACGACCCCGCGCGTGAGGAGCCAGGCGCCGAGCAGCCCGACCGCCACGATCAGGGCGACGCCGAGCACCGCGATCCACAACAGCCGGTCGACCGGCGTCGGCGCCGAGAAGAAGGCGCCTCCGGTCCATTGGGGGACGTAGTACCTCACCGTCTGAGGGCCGACGCGCCAAGCCACTGTGTCGGCGTCGGGCGAGCCGGGCTGCACGTGCTGGCCGCCAATCGCGTACCCATGGCGCGCGAGGCTCCTGAGCGCCCAGACAGGCAGCGTCCGCGTCTCGCGAAGCTGCGAGAGCGTGGCCAGCTGCGCTCCCTCGAAGTGGCCCTGCGCGCCGTACGCCGCCGCAATCGCGGCGGCGAGGCGGGCGCGCTCGTTCGGCCCGAACCGGGCGCGCTGCTTCTGGACGGACGCGATCTCGGACGCGATCTCGGACGCCTGGTAGCTCGCCTGACCGGAGTACAACGACGTCGCCGTGTCCCAGCTGCGGTAGTAGGCCCAGACGCCGAGCAGCGCGAGACAGAAGGACGGGATGAGTACCGCGACGGCGATCACGAAGAAGGCGCGGGTACGCAGTGAGGTGGGACGGCCCGGCCAGATTGCGCGCACGGCGAGCACCGCCGCGACGACGAGGCCGACCAGGGCCGCGACTTCCACGGCGTAGAGGATCAGGTCGGACTCGGTCTGGCCGAATGCCGTGCCCCAGATAAGGACGAACACAACGGCCGAGAAGGCCGCCACTGCGGCGGCGATCCACAGCAGCCCGGCGCGGTGCGAACGCTCGTGCACTGGAGCCTGACCCGCCGCACTGGACGCGTGGGACCGTGAGCGCGTGGCGACGATGGCGATGATGACCGCGGCGGCGAGCCCGGCCAGGGCGAAGAGCAGCGACCCAGCGACGATGAGGTCGGCATACGCGCCGTAGCCGAAGAAGAAGCCGCCGGCGCGAGCGCTCATGAGCAGAAAGGCCGCGGACACAGGGACGGCGCAGGCGATCGCGGCGACGATCGCGGCGACGGTGAACGTCGCCGCCCATCGACGTGGCTCGGTCACGATCGCGGTCTTGCCGGTCGGCTCCGTCGCACCCGGCACGGCGCTCACGGCCGCACCAGCTTGTAACCGATGCCGCGCAGCGTCTCGACGGTGAGCGCGTCGCCGAGTTTGGCGCGCAGCTGCGCCACGTGCTGGTCGACGGTGCGCGTGCCGCCGGGGAACTCCAGGCCCCAGACCTGCTCGAGCAGCTGCTCGCGCGAGAGCGCGAGACCGGCGTGCTCCATGAAGCAGGCGAGCAGGTCGAACTCCTTCATCGTGAGGTCGAGCGCGGCGCCCGCGCGCGAAGCTTCGCGGGCGCCGCGCTTCAGCTCCACATCTCCGAGCGTCAGCAGTTCGGCCGGCGGCTTGGGCTGCGTGCGCCGCAGCACCGCCTTGACCCGCGCCACGAGCTCGCGCGGGCTGAACGGCTTGGGCACGTAGTCGTCGGCGCCGAGCTCGAGGCCGAGCACGCGGTCGACCTCCTCGTCACGGGCCGTGAGCATGATCACCGGCGTCTCGGTGCGGGCGCGGATCCGGTGGCAGACTTCGAAGCCGTCGATGCCGGGGAGCCCCACGTCGAGCACCACGAGGCTGAGCGTGTGCCGCTCGAGTTCTACCAGCCCATCCTCGCCGCTCCGCACCCACACCACCCGGTAGCCGTCACGCTCCAGGTAGGTGCGCACCAGGTTGCCGATGTTGCGGTCGTCTTCGACGATGAGGATGGTGCCGTCCATGCGCCTCCACAGCGCGGGGCTCGCAGAGGACCCGTGCCGCAGTCGCTCCGGCGCGGACGCGCCGGAGCCTCTCATGCTATCAAGCCGCTCGCGGATGCGAGCCGTCGATGGTCTGCCTGTCACGATGCCCTCCTTGGACCGCCTTCGAAGGGCAGTCTGCAGGGGCGGAGTCAGGAGACGACCGGCCGCGCGTCAAGGCTGTGTAAGGCGTGGGGACTGACACAGAGGAGACGGAGTGGCTCGCGGGACACCCCGCGGTGATGGGGAGAACGCCGGGCGGAAGAGCTTGCGGTCCCTTCCGCCCGGCTGTCGCAAGGAGGCGCGGCCGGCGGGAGGCACCGGCGGCGTTGTCCCTACGTCTTCGGAGGCGGCGGCCCGGAGGGCTCCGCGCCGGCGTCGCGCGCTACGCGCGTGCCCGGCATGCGCTCACCGAGCGCCGCGAGCATGGCGGCGTCATCGGCGAAGAGTTCGACGCC
>JAPLCM010000253.1 GCA_026392275.1 Actinomycetota bacterium
TCACCTTCGTGGATGAGCACGGTGCGCGACTTGCCGCCGTTGGCCGGGGCGACCACTCCGGCCTTCTCCAGTTCCGCCAGTGTGGCCACCGCCTCGTCTTGGCCGCAGTCGCATCGTGTGACGATGAGGTGCTCTGACGCCGCGCCGGTCGACACCACGACTGCGACTGCACGACCGAAGAGGTCGGCAGCGACGACCGGGATGGCGGGGTCATCATCAACGTGGTCGTCGGACACGGAATGAGCGACGCGTGTACCTATCCCCCCGGATACACGCGCAACCATGCAACCGGTCAGCGTTTCGACGGTGGGCAGGATGGTGACTTCGCCGGGCAGTGGCTCGCCGATCACCAGCCGAGCCGGCCGGCCTTTCCTGTCTTCCAAATTGTGGAGGTAGCCGCGATCCACAGCGACCTGGGCGCGGCGGCTCGCTGACGACTTGTCGAGCTTGAGGCGTTCGCCGAGCTGCGTGTACGTCACCCCTGCCTCGTTCTTCTCAACAAGCGCGACGACGGCGGCCACCGTGTCGACGACGGTGGCGGGCACCGTGGCACCGACTTCATCGGCCACCAGGTCGGCCACCAGCCCGCGAACGATGCCGTAGTCGGCGACGGTGGCGACGATGCGGCCGGAGGCATCGCGCTGGCGCGTCTCCTGGTGCAGGATGGCGTGCGCCTTGGTGAGGTTGAGCACGGTCGCGAAGTCGCGACGCAACCGGACCGCCACCGGGGGTACCAGGTCGGCGAGCCGGAGCGCAAACGGGACCGTGACGCGGTTGTCCTGGGCGGCGACCCACGTCTGCAAAGTGCGCCATTCCTCAAGGTCGTCGTCGCCCGCGTGTCCGTCTTCGCACGCCAACATGCGGATGATGGCTGCTGTCTGCTGCGGCGTGTCGTTCGCGGGCACGGACAGCAGGCGGGTCTCGTTCTCAGGATGCAAGCTAACCTGCGTTGTGGTGACTATGAGACCGGTCGGTCCCTCGCGCTCGATCAGGCGGGAGACCAGCCCCTCGCCTTTCTTCTTGTCCACGGTCTCGTACCGTATGTGCCCCTCACTCAGCAGGCTGCGCAGGAGGTAGCTGGCGAAGTCGCTTTCGAGCCCGGCGGCCTCATAGAGAATCAGAAAGCGGTGCGAGAGAGGCTCCTGCGAGTAAGCGAGCGCGTGTTCGCTCATGGAGCTGAGCGCGTAGTAGGCGGAGGGTGGGAAGAACTTGACCACCTCCTGCACCACGAAGCTCTTGCCGGCGCTTGACGGACCCTTGGCGGCGAGCGAAATGGGTCGCCCGAGCACGCGACTCGTAAGGCATAGGTACGTGACCTTGGCGAAGCGATGTTCGCCGACGACTCCACGGGCGTGCAGGACGCTCGCGAAGTCGTCAAGGATGTCAAGGGACGTGGCGATTGACGGCGGCGTCACTGTCACAGGCTCCGGTTGCACGGTTGCAGTGTCATCGCGGGGGATAGATACCAGGGCCGTCTCTGCGCCGTCGCCATTGGACCCTAGTGCGGCCTCCGCATCCCGCTCGGGCTTCGTCACGACGAGCTCAGACGAGAGGGGGTTGATCGCGGCTTTGATGTCATCGGTGTAGTCGTATTTCATGGCGTCATCGGTATCCGTCAGTCGAGTTTTCCGGCCAGCAGCCGCTCAAGGGCGTCTGCGCCCACCCGCCACTGCCGGCCCACGCGGAAGGCGATGTCCTTGAGACAGCCGTGCTTAAGCTCCCAGTAGATGACGTTCTCCGACACTTGGAGCCGCTCCATAAGCTGTGCTGGAGTAAGCGTCTGGCCCGCCATCGCCGGGCGCTCATCGCCGGATGGAATCCTGTGTGCCCAGCCTCTGACGTCATCCATCGGCTGATACCTCATCGAGCAGGCTGCGCGGATCAGCGACCCCGAGGGCTTTGGCGATACGCTCCAGCTCGACGGGATAGGGCACCACACGCCCGTTTTCGATGGCCCCGATACGGGCGGGGTGGGTGTGCGACTGGATGGCTAGTTCCCAGCGGCTCCACTCGAGCTGCTCTCGCCTTTGAGTCATCTTCTTCTTCACGGGTCCTCCCTGCTTGTGCTTGGGCGTGCTCTTGCCCTACAATGATATGTGAGACGGGTTCAGCACTCTTTGGAGGTGCACATTGGCGGAGTTCGATGACGTGAAAGCACTGCTCGAGCAGAGCCTCGGCCACCATGCCGAAGCACGCGTATGGAGAGACTTCGCGCTGAACGATCGTTGGTTGTTGGAGCTCGTCAGGAAGGACCAGGGACGCCTTGACACTCTCGCCGACAGGTATCGTTTGAAGGAAGAGATCTACGACGACAGCCCAGGGGGGCGTGGGCGTCGCCAAAGGGGAGGTATTGGGCGGACTATCGCGGCCGACAGGCGCCTCGAGACGCTCGCGGAGATCGCGGCCATCGATGCCCGCCGGTCGGAGCCGGTCGAATGGTTTCGGGGGAAGGCACTCGGTGGGCAGTGTCTGTCCCCGTCAGAGGTGAGGGACTGGATGCACGGACACGAGCCGCCAAGCCCTTCGAAGCATCTGCCGATGTGTGTGCGCGTGCCCGTTGGCGATCTCACAGAGCTTGCGGAGATGGGCCTCCTTGCCTCCCTCTCGCCTGACGGCGATGTATCGAGTGCTGGCGTCGCCACTATCGCCGAGATGGCCGATGCGTTTCCGAAGGCAACCACGCCCTGGCCCGTCTCGTGGGACAACGACAGCTACGCCGATTGGCTTGAAGACCAGGCACGTCGCATTCGGTCTGGGGAGGTTGACCCGCCGCAGCTGGCCTACCCGACTGAGACCCTCACGTACTTCAATCCGACCGACGGCGGCGCGGTCGACTACGTACGCACGGGGGAAGCCGGAGCCATCTACTTCCTCAAGCTCGTGGCCACGTGGCTCACGTCATGGGTCCCTTGGAGCCTGGAGCAGGCCGTCGCGTTTCTGCTGACGGACGAGCCACAGCCGCTGCTTCGTGCCTCCATGGAGGCCGACGTCTCCTGGATCCCTGCCCTCCGCAGAATCCGCCTGAGAGTCGATCCGAGGATGCCGGGCAAGGAAGTGGCCAGCTTCTACGAGGCGGGCCGCCAGAGCTTCATGCGAGGTCGCGACAAGCAGATGAGCGAGAAGGCTCTGGCACTGGCGGTCTTCTGTGCCGAGCGCGTAGCCCGCGAGAACAAGTGGAAGGACTTGCGGAGCGAGTGGAACGAGGCGGCAGTCGCGGGGGGTCACGACGACTGGCGCGACAAACACGACGACGACGCGCAGGCGCGAGCATTCGCGAAGGACGCACGCAACGCCTACTTCAGAGTGACTGGACGCAGCCTGGAGGACGCCAGGAGCACAGCGCGGGGGGAGAACTGCAACCTGTCTGGCATGACCTTGTTCATTCTCCAGGAGGACGCCCTGGGGGAGCGACAGTCAGATGCGCCAAGAGCGCGGCTGTCGCCGCGCCAGCGGGAGATCATTGATCAGGCGGAGGATTGGACGAGGGGGTCCGGTGATGAAGGGACATCTTGAGCAGCGCGGCAAGAACGTGTGGAAGATCATCCTCGAACTAGGGGAAGACGCCGACGGCAAGAGGCTTCGCAGCGTCGTCACATTTCACGGGACCAAGCGCCCGGCTCAAGAGGAGATGACTCGGCTTCTGCGCCAGCTAGCCACTGGTACCTACGTAGACCAGGTCAGGATGACGGTCAAGCAGTACCTCGAGCACTGGCTCGCCAACTACGCCAAGCCGAACGTTGGTGAGCGCACCTACGAGCGGTATGAGGCAATCGTGCGGCAGCACCTCATCCCAGCGTTGGGCAGGCACAAGCTGTCCAAGCTCAGGCCGATGCACATCTCCGCCTACTACGCGGAGGCACTGATTGACGGTCGAGTGCGCCGCAAGCGCAAGGAAGAGCGCGTGCACAGCAAGGTGCAGGATGTGCCTCAGGACCTCAAGAAGGGGCTCTCGGCGCAGACCGTGACACACCATCACCGCGTCCTGCGTGAGGCACTGAAACAGGCCGTGAGATGGCAGATGCTGGCCGTGAACCCCGCCGATGCGGTGAAGCCTCCGCGAGCGGTGCACAAGGAGATCCAGGCACTCGACGAGAAGGGCGCGGCCGAGCTGCTGCGCTCACTTGAGGGCACGCGCTTCCATCTTCCCGCCCTGCTCGCCATCGGTACGGGCATGAGGCGCGGCGAGCTCCTCGGGCTTCGCTGGCAGGACGTCGATCTCAAGGCTGGCAAGCTGGCAGTGAGGCAGAACCTTCAGCAGACCAGCAACGGGTTGCTCTTCAAGAGCCCGAAGACGGGGAGGGGTGAACGTTCCATCTCGCTCATGACGGCGACTGTAACGGCTCTGAAGAAGGAGAAGAAGCGGCAGGCTGCCTTGCGCCTTCAGAAGGGGCCAGCCTACCAGGGCAACGATCTCGTGCTCTGCGAGGACGATGGCAGCCCGTGGACCCCCAACCGCTTCTCGGCTCAGTGGCGCTACGTGGTCAACGGGCGGGGACAGAACGTGCGCTTTCATGACCTTCGTCACACGCACGCGACCCTGCTCTTGCGCCAGGGCATCCACCCCAAGGTGGTCTCGGAGCGTCTCGGGCACTCCACGATCAACATCACTCTGGACACTTATTCCCACGTCATGCCGGACATGCAGGATGAGGCAGCGGAGAAACTGGACGGCGTGCTGAAGGCAGCCATGGGCGTTGCTTCCCGGCGTCGACGCTGAAAAGAAATGGCACCAAACCGGCACCAAAGTGGGGTAGAGGGCCTATCGTGGGGTGCTCTGAGAGCGGCTCAAACGGCACAAAATCCCTGCAAAATGGCGGAGGGGGTGGGATTCGAACCCACGAACGACTTGCGCCGTTGCCGGTTTTCAAGACCGGTGCGATGAACCGCTCCGCCACCCCTCCGCGCCGCGTAAGTGTAGCAAGAGGGCGCGGCGGGCGTCAGTGCCTGGGCTCGGGCGCCCTGTACCTCCGGCGCCTGGCGCACCATTCCACGTGGCACGGCTAGTCTCGGCGCCCGCCATCTGGCATACTCCCTCGCCATGACCGCGCTCTTCATCGCCTGCGCCGACGGCCGCGTCGCCCTCGCCCTCGCCGCTCTCCAGGACAAGGAGGGCGAGACCGACGCCGACCGCCTTCTCGTGCCCGGCGGGCCGCTGGTGTTCACGCGGCCGGGCACGGAGCGGCGCATCGCCCTCGACTGGGTGCGCGTGCAGCTCGACCTGCACGGCATGCGCACCATCTACCTCGTCTCGCACCAGGATTGCTCGGCCTACGAGCAGAGCCTCGGGGGCCTGGGGTTCGACCAGCAGGAGCTGCTCGCCCGCGATCTGCGGCGCGTCAAGGCGCTGCTCGAGAACACGTTCACCGACGCGGAGGTGCGCTGCTTCGTGATCCCGTGGCGCGAGAACGGCGAGGAGCCGTCGTTCGGCGAGGCCGAGCCCGTCGAGTGAGCGGCGCGGGGCCGGCGGCCGCAGGCCCACCGGCTGTCAGCCCCCGAGGACGTCCTTGCCCATCAGGGGCTGGAGCACCTTGGGCACGGCGATGGAGCCGTCGGCGCGCTGGTGATTCTCCATGATGGCGATCAGCGTGCGGCCGACGGCGATCGCCGTGCCGTTCAGCGTGTGCACGAAGCGCGGGCCCTTCTCGGTGCGGTAGCGGCAGTCCAGGCGGCGCGCCTGGTAGTCGGTGCAGTTGGAGCAGCTCGTGACCTCGCGGTACTGCTGCTGCCCCGGCATCCAGGCCTCGCAGTCGAACTTCTGCGCTGCCGGCGCGCCGAGGTCGCCGGCGGCGATGTTCACCACGCGATAGGGGATGCTCAGCCCCTGCAGAATCTCCTCCTCCGCCGAGAGGATGAGCTCGTGCTCGAAGGCGGCCTGCTCCGGCAGGCAGAACGTGAACATCTCGACCTTGTCGAACTGATGCACGCGCAGGATGCCGCGCGTGTCTCGCCCGGCGGCCCCGGCCTCGCGGCGGAAGCAGCTCGAGTAGCCGGCGTAGCGCAGCGGCAGCTTCTCGGCCTCGAGGAACTCCTGCATGTGCATGGCCGCCAGCGGTACCTCGCTGGTGCCTACCAGGCAGTCGCCGTCGACGGTCTGGTAGACCTGGGCGCGGTCGGTGGGGAAGAAGCCGGTGCCGTACATGGCGTCCTCGCGGACAAGCACCGGAGGGATCACCGGGCGGAAGCCCTTCGCGCCGATGATGTCGAGGCCGTACCGCACGAGGGCGAACTGCAGCAGCACCAGGTCGCCCTTGAGGTAGGCGAAGCGCGAGCCGCTCACCTTGGCGCCGCGCTCCATGTCGATCATGTCGAGGGCGAGGCCCAGATCGAGGTGGTCCTTGACCGCGAAGTCGAACTCGCGGGGCGTGCCGACGTGCCGCAGCACGACTGCGTCCGCTTCGCCGCCGTCGGGGACGCCGTCGAGCACCAGGTTGGGGATCTCGAGGAGCATCGCCCGCAGCCGCTCCTCGACCTCGGCCAGCGACGCCTCGCGCTCCTTGATCGTATCGCCCAGGGTGCGCATGGCGGCGATCGCCTGCGCGGCGTCGCCGCCGGCCTTCTTGACGACGGCGATCTCGTCGCTGGTGCGCTTGCGCGCCGCCCGCATGCTCTCGACGTCGGTGAGCAGCCGGCGGCGCTCCTCCTCGAGGGCGAGGAACTCGTCGAGCGACGATGTGGAAGCGCCGCGCCGTGCGAGCGCCCGGCGGACCTCGTCGGGGTTGGCGCGCACCATCTTCACGTCGAGCATCGTGACTCCTCGCGGTCGTGTTGGCCGCGCTCATGGTATCGCACCGGCTCGACCCCCGCGCGCGCTCCATGCTACGCTCGCCGCACGATCAGCCACGCGCCCCCCGCGAGAGCAGGAGCAGCCGATGCGCCCGAGCACCCTTCGTTCCAGTTACCGCCGCGGTCTGCCGGCCGTAGCCCTCCTTGTCGCGCTGTGCGCGACGTTGCTGCTCGCGGTCACCGCCGCGGCGTCGTCGCCGGAGCCGGCGACCTCCGCCGCCGCGGGCGGCTCGCCGGCGCCTCCGGCCGCCTCCCCGCCGCCGGCGACGACCGTCACCTGCGAGGTCGCGCCCGCGACGGTCGTGTTCGGCGAGACGGTCACCGTGTCCGGTGTGGTCACGCCTGCCGTGGCCGGTCAGGACGTCGCCGTCGAGTTCGCCGGCGCCGACGTGGCCACGGCGCTCACCGACGCGTCCGGCGCCTACAGCGTCGCCTTCACGCCGCGGCGCGGCGGCGACGTCGTCGCGCGCCTGCTCGCCGACGATACCCGCAGCGAGACGCGACATCTCGTGGTCAAGCCCAAGGTGACCGTCACGCACGGCACGCCGATCCCCTTCCTCAGCCTCCGCTACGTGGTCAAGGTCCAGCCGTCCACCTACGGCGGCGCCATCAGCGCCGTCGTCGTGCACCGCGGGTCCCGCATCGCCACGGTCAAGGCCGCCACGCGTGGCGGCAGGGCCGTGCTGGACGTGCCGCTGCGCGGCATCGAGAAGTTCGTCGTGACGCTGACGTTGCCGGCCGCCGACGGCCTCGCGGCGCGCACCGTCGAGTCGTCAGTGCGCGCCAAGCCGGCGAGGATCGCCACCGGTTCGTCCGGGCCGCGCGTGCGCGGGCTGCTCACGGCACTCTCGCGCCTCAAGATCCGCGTGCCCTCCGTCGGCACGACCTTCAACTCACAGTGCGCCGACGCCGTGATGGCGTTCCAGAAGGCGTATCGCCTGCCGCGCACCTACGTGTTCGGCGGCGACGACTGGCTGAAGCTCGATGGCGCCCAGCCCATCAAGCCGCGTCACGCGGGGCCGGCCGTCCACCTCGAGGTGGACAAGGGCCGGCAGATCCTCATGGTGGTCAAGAACGGGGCGGTCTACGGCCTCATCGCGGTGTCCACCGGGGCCACCGGCAACACGCCTGAGGGCAGCTTCCACATCCAGCAGAAGCACCCGTATACCACCTCGGGGTACGGCGGGATCCTGTTCCGCACGATGGGCTTCGTCGGCAACTTCGCCATCCACGGGTACGTGCCGGTGCCGTCGTATCCGGCCAGCCACGGCTGCATCCGCGAGCCCATGTGGGCCGCCGCCTGGGTGTACGACCACTCGTGGGTCGGCGAGCAGCTGTACGTCTATCACTGACTCGTGACGGCGGAGCGGGCGGCGGCCGGAAGGGCCGCCGCCCGCTCCGCCCGCGCTCTCAGCTCTCGATCGCGGGCAGGCGTTTCTCGAGGAGCACCATCTCCGGCCGCTCGGGGGACGCGGCGGGCGCGAAGTCGTGGCCGCGGTACAGGCGCAGCGAGGGATTGTCGCCGGCGGGCACGAAGGCCGTGAGCCGGCGCAGGCGGCGGTCGATGGCCACGCCCTCCGCCCAGGCGACGAGCTGATTGGCCACGCCGCGGGCCTCGAAGGCGGGGCTCACGCACACGCAGCGCAGGGCCAGGGTGTCGTCCTCGGCCTCCACGGCGACGAAGCCGGCCATCTCGCCCTGCGCCTCGGCGACGAAGACGTCGGCGCGCTCCAGCAGCTCGAGCAGCTCCGCGGCGTTGTAGCGCTCGGGGTGGCCGGAGCCCTCGGCCAGCGGATGCAGGGTCTCTTCGGCGAGCAGCACGAGCATGCCGCGGTCGGCGGCGCTCATGGCTCGCAGCGAACACTTCACGCGTTCCATAGGGACCTCCGGCTCGGTCAGGCGGCGAGTTCCTGGGCCTGCTTCTTCAGCTCTTCGCCGATCATATAGCGGATGGTGATGAACGTGAGGAGCAGGACCAGCAGTCCGAAGAGCGCGCCGAGCTGCTGCGCGTAGAACTGGAAGAACTCGCCGACCAGGATGCTCACGAGCAGGGCGCGCTCGAACCAGCGGTACGCCGTGAGTCGAGAGTGCCTGCCGCGGAGGATGCCGACGACGACGAGAGCGCCGCTGACGAGCGCCGAGACGGAGGCGCCGGCGTCCGCGAACGTCAGCGCCGAGGGATCGCTCACCAGCAGCAGCGCGCCGAGCAGCCCGAGGAGGCTGAGGAGCACGAACCAGCCCACGATCAGCCGTCTGAACCAGCGGCGGCCGACGAGAGCGGCATACGTGTTCGCAAGCCGCGCCTTGACCCTCGCGAGCGGCGACGTGCGCGGCTGCGCGGGCACGTCGATTGCGCGCAGCATGTCGCCCAGCGAGACGACCACCGGGTCTGCCTGGTCGGCGTGGCTCAGCAGGCCCAGCGCCTTGACGCGCTCGCTCTCGTCCATGTCGCGCAGGACCGCCTCCTTGGCGTAGTCGAAGGCGTTGACGAGCGCCATCTGGGGGGAGAGGTGCTTGACGCTGCCCAGCCAGCGGAAGAGGAAGAAGAGCGCCATGAAGATCACGTAGATGATGGCGATGACGGGCTGGAAGAAGTAGTCGTTGTCCGACGTGATGAACTTACCCAGCTCGTCGAGGAAGAGACCGAAACCGATGCCCGCGGCGAGGGTGCCGAGGCCGCGCCACAGCCTGCCTTGCAGAGCGAGAAACAGGATGATCGCGATGAGCATGCCGAGGCCGCCCCAGAGCAGGTGGGCGAAGTGGATCTTGCCGCCGCCGAGCTGGGGCCACCCGGTAGCGGCCAGGAGCGCGCGCACGAGCAGGATCGTGCCGACGGCCGCCACCAGGAAGACCTCGAACAGGGCCATGGCGTCGTCGCGCCGCACAAAGAACGAGCGCCCGGCGCGAGCGGCCACAGGTGCTACAGGCGGCTCTGCCATCGGCTCAGGCGGGGTAGGAGCCCAGCACCTTCACCCACGGCAGCTTGCAGGCGAGGCACTTGAGCGCGTCCGCGATGGGCGGGTCGGCGCGGCGGCCCTCCATGTCGATGAAGAAGACGTAGTCGCCGAGGCCCTTCTTGGAGGGCCGCGACTCGATCTTGGTGAGGTTGACGTAGCGGTGCGCGAACTCGCTGAGGATGAGCAGCAGTGCCCCCGGCTGGTCGGCGCCGATGCCGCACACGATGCTGGTCTTGTAGCGGCCGTCCAGATCCTGGGGCGCCGGGGCGGGGGCGAGGTACACGAAGCGCGTGCGGTTCTCGAGCGAATCCTCGATGTCGTCGCGGAGCACGGTGCACTCATACAGGTCGGCCGAGAGACGCGTGCCGATGGCCACCCAGGGGCGGTCGACGCGGCTCACGCGGCGCACGGCCTCGGCGGTTGAATCGGTGGCCTCGTGCTCCACTGTGGCGAGGTGCTCCTGGATGAAGCGGCGGCACTGCCCGTAGGCGATGGGGATGCTGATCACCTTGGTGACCTCGTCGAGGCGCAGCTCGGCGCGGGCGATGAGCTGATGACGGATGGCGTGGGTGACTTCGCGCACGATCGTCAGCTCATCGTAGCCGAAGGCGAGAAGGTCGAGGGTCCGGGTCACGGAGCCTTCGAGGGAGTTCTCGATGGGCACGATCGCGAGCTCGGCCTCTCCGCCGGCGACGGCTTGCATCACTTCCTGGATCGAGGGATACGGGAACGGGGCGAACGCGCCCGCCGGCGGGTCGGCCAGCAGTGCCTCTTCGGTGAACGTGCCCTCTGGCCCCAGGAACGCGACCCGATCGCTGTCGTGAACCACTCTTGTCTCCTTGCGTGGTGGGCCCGTGAAGCCTGAGTGCGTCAGGCGCCCGAGGACGGCTCGGGGCCGGCCGGGCGGTCACCGCCGGCGTCCCAGGTGAAGGGCTCGGCGTCCGGCGCCGGCTCCGGCGGTGGGTCACCGAGCTCCGCCAGCGCGTCGAAGGCCCTGCGTTCGTCGTCGTCCGGAGGCGGGCCGCCGGCGGGCGGCCGCGGCTCGTCGGCGAGGCGGGGCGCCCGCGCGGCGCGCGGGCCGTCGTCGCCGGGCGCCAGCGGCCGGGGCACGGCGGCGGCCACCGCCCGCTGCTCTTCCGGCGAGAGGTCGCGGTCGGCGACCCCGTCGCGCAGGTGCTTGACGTAGATGCGCGCGAAGTCGCGCGCCGCGATGGCGCTGAACACGACCCCCGAGCGGTGGTTGTCGAGCAGGGCGAACGAGGCGCTCTGTTCGCCGCCGGCGTCGCGGAAGGCGTCGTAGCGCACGATGGCGCGGTTGGTGAGGGCGCGGTCCAGGTGCCGCTTCTGCTCGTCGAGCTCGTCGGTGAGGAGCTCGACCGCTTCGCGCAGGTTGCGCACCTGAGAGTCGAGGCTCCCCACGTGCGCCACGATATCGCGCTGCTCATGGTGGCCCATGACCACGAGCTGTGCGCGCCGCACGCGGCGCACGGACCTCCACAGGACGATGACCAGGACGAACAGAGCCAGAGTGAGAGCGGCCGAAGCCAGCGCCACGTAGGGTGCGATGTCGCGAAACGTCTGCATCGGGGCCTACTGGAGTTGCAGGCGGATCTTGAACTGCCCGGTGTTGTTGGTCTTCACCCGCTCTCCGGGCACCGGGCCCGCCGTGACGACGAGCGTGGAGACCTTGCTGAGCGCCTCGGGCGGGACGGCGAACCCCTGGATGGTGACGATCTGCTTCTGCCCGGCGGTGATCGTCGCGATGGCCCCGGACTGCTCAAGCGCGCTCCCGCCGGGCAGCTTGAGCTCGGCCGTGACGGCGACGTTCTTCTCGGTGGCGTCGCCCTGGTTCTCGACCTCGATGTCGAACGCCAGACCGGCCGAGGCGGGGATGTTCACCGTACCGGCTTCGGTGAGCGCGATATCGCCCGGCTGGGCGACCACACTCACAAGGGCGACGCCGTGCCTGCCGGCGAGCTTGGTGGAGCTGCCCACATTGGTGAGCAGCTGTTGGAGGCCCGCCGTGTCGAAGGTCCTGGCGGTGAGGTAGAAGGTCGACGTGGGCACGAGCACGTCGGTGACGCCCTGCTCGCTGAGGGTGTTGCGCGCCGGGATGTACACGCGACTCGTGTAGTACGCGTCGGGGCCGCTGAAGTAGCCCGCGAGCGCCGCGAGCTTGGCGGGGTCGGCCTTGTTCTTGCCGAGCATGCCGAGCAAGGTCGTCTCGAACAGCTTGTAGCCGTCGGCGCGGACCCTCATGCCTTCGGCGAAGACGGCCTGTTCGGCGGTAAGGGTCGCGGGTGGTTCCAGGCGGTCGGCGCGCACAGCGATCTCGTTCTGCTTCGCGCTGAGCTCGGCGAGCTTGGCGGTGAACTCCTTGCGCGAGAACTTGGTGGGTTTGGCGACCAGCTGGTCGAGCTGCTTGCCGAGCGCGGCGGAGTCGCTGATCGCGACCGAGACGCCCTCGAAGTAGGTGCGGTAGGACGCGACCTTGCGGTTGTGCTGACAGCTGCGCGCCCACCAGGCCATGGCGAACACGATGACGAACAGGATCGCGGCGAGGATGAGGATGCGCTGAAGGCGGGTGCGGCGAGGATTGGAACGGCGGCGCGACTTCGACGGCGACACGTGCTGGTCGCGTTTGGGGGCCTGGCTGGTCGCGTCGTCGTCGAAGAAATCCACTCCGCGGACCCCCGTTCGTCAGGCGGTTGGTGGGCGAGGCGGGACTTGAACCCGCACGCACGTAAGTGCACTAGACCCTGAACCTAGCGCGTCTGCCAATTCCGCCACTCGCCCAACAGCTCGTACAGGGTTCGGATTGTACCATACCGAATACCTTGCCAAACGAAGGATCACCCACCCCCATGTCCGTCGCGGCGCACAGCATGACACCCATCTACACCGACTGGCGCGACCGCTATCAGCTGGTCGGCAAGATCGGCAGCGGCGGCTTTGCGGTCGTCTACGAGGCGTTCGACGTCACCCTCGATCAGGCCGTGGCGCTCAAGATCGTCGCCGACGGGCGCGGCATGTCGGCGCGCGTCGTACGTGAGGTCGAGGCCGCCGCGGCTCTTTCTCACCCCAACATCGTGGCGCTGTACGACTGGTTCGGCGACGGCGAGAGCAGCATCCTCGTGTGGGAGCTCGTGGACGGCGAATCGCTGGACAAGCTGGGCGGCGCGCTCGGCGACGGTGACGTCGCGGCGCTCGGCGTGGAGCTGCTCGAGGCACTCGCGTTCGCGCACAGTCAGGGCATCATCCACCGCGACGTCAAACCGCAGAACGTGATGCTCGACTCCGCCGGTCACGTCAAGGTGATGGACTTCGGGATCGCCCGCCTCATGGACGCCGACACGCTCACCGGCGACGGCGACGTCATCGGCACGGTCGCCTACATGTCGCCGGAGCAGGCGGCCGGGCGCCGCGTGGGGCCGCCCAGCGACGTGTACTCGGCCGGCATGGTGCTGTACGAGCTGCTGACCGGCCAGCACCCGCTACGCGGGCAGACGCCGGCCGAGACGCTGTCCAACGTGGCCGCCGGCCGGCTGCCGTCGCTGGGAACGCTTCGGCCCGACCTGCCGCAGGACCTGGTCGGGCTCATCGACGACGCCTGCGCGCTGCGGCCGGGCGAGCGGCCTACGGCCTCCGAGGTCAGTGAAGCCCTCGACGAGTTGCTCCGCAGCGGGCGCTTGCGCACGCTGCGGCTGCGGCGCGCCCAGAGGCTGGTGCGCCCGCTGACGCGCGCCGGCTTCATCGCCGAGCGCGTCACCGGCGCCGGCCTCGCGGCGCTCACCGGCGGCATCGTGCTCGGCACGCTGCCGGCGTATCCCCAGAGCTGGACGCTCCCCCTGGTCGCACTCTGCACGGCGGTGTGGGCGGTGGTGCCGCAGGGCGGGCTCGCCTTCTTGCTCGGCGTGCTGGCGTTTCCCGTCTTCAACGTATCGCTGAGCCTGGGAGCGGCCTACCTGGCCTTCGCCGTCGCCCTCTTCTTGCTCACCCGCACGAGGCCCATCGTCGCTCTCTGGCCCACGCTGGCGCTGGTGCTCACCCCCGTGTATCTCACGCTTCTGGCGCCCGCGGGGGCGGCCCTGCTGGGCCGCGTGCGCGGCCCGCTGGCCGCCGCCTGGGCCGGCGCCGGCATGTTCGTCTACCTGCTGCTCCTGCGCGTTCCGCGCGGGCCGTTCACCCTCTTCCAGCCGCGCCTGCGCCTCGCCGGCCAGGCCGCCGCCGCCGGCGACCCGTTCGCCGCGGCGACGCGCATCATCGGCGCGGCTCTGGCGCCCGCGGGTGTGCTCCAGATGCTCGTCTGGGCAGGCCTCGCCGTGGCTCTCGGCTTCGCCCTCTCGCGCCGCCGCCTCGAGCTGCGCCTGTGGGTCTGGGCGCTGGCGTTCGCAGCCACGTTCGCGGCGTACAGGGTCGTGCCGATCGCCGTCTGGGGCTACCCTGTCCAGCTCGCGCCGCTGCTCTGGAATGTAGCGCTTGCGGCCGGCGTGATACTGTTGCCATTGGTCTTGACGACCGGTGACGCGCCGGAGGAACGCGACGATGGGCATCTTCAGGAAGGCTGAGAACAAACTGGAAGGCCTCGTCGAGGGCGGGTTCGGGCGCGCCTTCAAGGCCGGCGTGCAGCCGGTCGAGTTGGCGCACAAGCTCGCCAAAGAGATGGGCGATCACAAGACCGTCGGCGTCTCCAACGTGTACGTGCCCAACGAGTACGACATCTACCTCGGCGAAGCCGACTACGGGCATCTCTCATCCTTGTCGGAGTCTCTCAAGGTGGAGCTCGCCAACTACATCGTCGCTTTCGCGCGTCGCGAGGGCTGGACCCTCGTGGCGCCGCCACGCCTCGACCTGCACCGCGACGACGATCTGCGCGTCGGCGAGTTCGGCATCGCCACGCGCACCGTCAGCGCACCGGCCGAGGTACCGGGCGCGGCGTTCTCGCCGCCGCCGGCAGAACCGCCGCCGGCGTACGCGCCGCCGGCTGCACAGCCACCGGCGTTCACGCCGCCGGCGGCACAGCCACCGGCGTTCGTACCACCGCCGGTAGCCGCCGCGGGTTCGTTTCTCGACCAGACTCTTCTCTACCAGGAGCAGGCGCCCGCGGCCGCGTCGCCTGTGGCGCGTGTCGGCGCCCCGCGCGCGTCTCTGCGCGGACAGCAGGGCGAGTGGGAGCTCCGCGAGGCCGTGACCGTGATCGGGCGCAGCCGACGCTGCGACATCGTGCTCACCGACCCCAATGTCTCGCGCCAGCACGCCGAGATCCGCCGCCAGGACGACGGTTTCATGGCGCTCGATCTCGGATCCACCAACGGCATGCGCGTGAACCGCCGCGAAATCAAGCAGGCCGTGCTGCAGCACGGCGACCGCATCGAACTGGGCACCACGGAGCTTGTGTTCGAGAGGCTGCCGTGATGCCGGCCCCCAGGTGAAGGCGGCAGCCGCGTTGAGCGGCCGCGCGGGCCGCGGGAGACGCCCATGATCGACATCGTCCTGCTCGTCCTCAAGATCGGGATCCTCGCCCTGCTCTACCTGTTCATCTGGCAGGTCGTGAAGACAGCCGTGGCCACGGTGCGCGCGCCGACCGCCGCTGCAGCGGCTCCGGACGTCGCGCTGCCGGCGGGTTCGCGGCCGGTCGCCGTGTTCTCGCCGGCGGAGCGAGAGGCCCGCCGCGACGAACGCCTCACCGAGCGTACGATGGCCGGCGAGAAGCTCGACTTCACCGGTCAGATCGATCCGCGCATCATCGTCGAGCGTAGCCCCATCATGCCGGCCGGCGTCGTGTTTCCCCTGAGCGGCTGGATCACCGTGGGCCGCGCCTCGTCCAGCGACATCGTCCTCGACGAGCATTTCGTCTCGAGCACGCACGCGCGCTTCGTGCCGCGCGGTTCCTTCTACTACGTTGAGGATCTGGGCAGCACGAACGGTACGTTCGTGAACGAGAAACAGGTGAGCGGTGAGGCGCAGCTCAAGCTCGACAGCCGGGTGCGCGTCGGCGAGACCGTCTTCCGTTACGAGGAGTGACGTTCCGGTGACTCTCGTCGCCCGCCCCGGCGCCCTCAGCGACATCGGCCTGCATCGCAAGACCAACGAGGACACCTTCGTCGTGGCCCCGCCCCTGTTCGCGGTCTGCGACGGCATGGGCGGCGCTCAGGCGGGCGAGGTCGCCAGCGGGCTCGCCGCCGAGACACTGGCCGCCGGCGTCGCCGCCGGCCGGCCGCTGCTGGCGGCTGCCGAGCAAGCCAACGCGGCCGTCTTTCAGCGCGCCCACGAAGACAGCGACCACTCGGGCATGGGCACCACGCTCACGGCTGTCGTGATCCAGGGCGATACCGGTCACTTCGTCCACATCGGCGACAGCCGCGCCTACCTGCTGCGCGACGGCGCGCTC
>JAPLCM010000199.1 GCA_026392275.1 Actinomycetota bacterium
CCTGCGGTGGCCCCCACTGCTGAAGATGCATGGGACAGAACATTCCATTCAAAGGAGGTGAGAACCCATGGGCAAGGTTGTCGGTATTGACCTGGGCACGACGAACAGCTGCGTGGCGGTGATGGAGGGCGGCAAGCCCACCGTGATCGCCAACGCCGAAGGGTTCCGCACCACACCATCGGTGGTGGCCTACACCAAGAACCAGGATCAGCTGGTGGGCCAGATCGCCAAGCGCCAGGCGGTGATGAACCCGGAGAACACCTTCTACTCGGTGAAGCGCTTCATCGGCCGCCGGGTCGATGAGGTGACCGAGGAATCGAAGGAAGTGAGCTATGGCGTCGAGAAGGCGGGCGCCAATGTCAAGGTGAAGTGCCCGGTGCTGAACAAGCAGTTCGCCCCCGAAGAGGTGAGTGCCCAGGTGCTGCGCAAGCTGGCCGACGACGCCGGCAAGTACCTCGGTGAAACCGTCACCCAGGCGGTGATCACGGTGCCCGCCTACTTCAACGACTCCCAGCGCCAGGCCACCAAGGACGCCGGCAAGATCGCCGGCCTCGAGGTCAAGCGCATCATCAACGAGCCGACCGCCGCGGCGCTGGCCTACGGCCTCGACAAGGAGCACGACCAGACGATCCTCGTGTTCGACCTCGGCGGCGGCACCTTCGACGTCTCCATCCTCGACCTCGGGGACGGCGTCTTCGAGGTGCGCTCCACCAACGGCGACACGCACCTCGGCGGCGACAACTTCGACAAGGCGGTCGTCGACTGGATGGTGGCCGAGTTCCTCCAGAGCCAGGGTATCGATCTGAGCAAGGACAAGATGGCCCTGCAGCGTCTGTACGAAGCCGCGGAGAAAGCCAAGATCGAACTGAGCACCACGCAGACCAGCAACATCAACCTGCCCTTCATCTCGGCCGACGAGAACGGCCCCAAGCACCTCGACCTCACGCTCACGCGGGCGAAGTTCGACGAGCTCACGCAGGCGCTTCTCGAGCGGGTCGTGAACCCGGTGAACAGCGCCATCAAGGACGCCGGCCTCGGCAAGAGCGACATCCACCACGTCATCCTCGTAGGCGGCATGACGCGCGTGCCGGCCGTGCAGGAGAAGGTCAAGCAGCTCATCGGCAAGGAGCCGCACAAAGGCGTGAACCCCGACGAGGTGGTGGCTGTAGGCGCGGCCATCCAGGGCGGCGTGCTGGCCGGCGAGGTCAAAGACGTGTTGCTCCTCGACGTCACGCCGCTGAGTCTGGGCATCGAGACCAAGGGCAACGTGTTCACCAAGCTCATCGAGCGCAACACCACGATCCCGACCAAGAAGAGCGAGATCTTCAGCACCGCCGACGACAACCAGACGAGCGTTGAGATCCACGTGCTCCAGGGCGAGCGCGAGATGGCCCGGTACAACAAGACGCTGGGCAAGTTCCAGCTGGTCGGCATCCCCACGGCGCCGCGCGGCATCCCGCAGATCGAGGTCGCCTTCGACATCGACGCCAACGGCATCGTGCACGTGAGCGCCAAGGACCTCGGCACTGGCAACGAGCAGAAGATCACCATCACCGCCAGCAGCGGCCTCAGCGAGCAGGACATCGAGCGCATGATGAAGGACGCCGAGTCGCACGCCGACGAGGACAAGAAGGCGCGCGATCTGGCCGACGTCAAGAACAACGCCGAGAACCTCGTCTACAGCACCGAGAAATCGCTGCGCGACATGGGCGACAAGGTCGACGCGGCCACCAGGGCCGAGATCGAGGCCGCCGGGGCAGAGGTCAAGACCGCCCTCGAAGGCGACGACGAGGAGCTCATCAAGGCCAAGACCGACACCCTCATGCAGGCCTCGCACAAGCTGGCCGAGGCCGTGTACCAGCGGGCCCAGCAGCAGCAGAGCGCGAGCGGCGGCAGCGAGGGCGAGTCGACCGCCGACGAGAACGTCGAAGAGGGCGATTTCGAGGTCATCGACGAAGACGAGAGCAAGTAAGGACCCAGGACATATCGGCGGGCGGCGGCAAGACGCCGGCGCCGCCCGCCGCCACACCAGCACCAGAGGAGGTGCCAGTCATGGCGATCATCAGATGGGATCCGTTCCGCGAGATGACCCAGGTCCAGAACCAGTTCAACCGGCTGGTCGACCAGGTCTGGAACAACCGTCAGGAGAGCTGGTTGCCGGCGGTCGACGTCTTCGATACCCCCGAGGCCGTCGTCCTGAAGGCCGAGCTCGCCGGCATGGACCCCGGCGACATCCAGATCGAGGTCGAGGACAACGTGCTCACCATCAAAGGCGAGCGCAAGTTCGAAGAGAACGTCGACGAGGAGCGGTACTACCGCGTCGAGCGGCGCTTCGGGAGCTTCCAGCGCAGCCTTGCTCTGCCGCAAGGCGTGAAAGCCGACGAGATCGCGGCCTCCTACGAGGACGGCATCCTCACGCTCACGGTGCCGAAGGTCCCGGAGCAGAAGCCGCAGCGTATCGAGGTCCAGGTCAAGAAGACTATCGCGGCCGGCAAGACCGAGAAGTGATGCCGTCCGACCGCGGCGGGGCGCTCGTGAGTGCCCCGCCGCGGTCGGATTGCCACCGGGGCGGGGTACCGGCCCGGATGTCGCAGCCCAGGCGGGCCCGGTCGCCACGCGTGGGTGTGGGCAGGCTGAACCAGACAGGAGTACATGACGCACATGACGGACAGGAAGCACACGAAAGACGACGGCAAGCGGCGCGCCGCGCGCTCCAAGGCGGTGGTCGAAGAGAGCGGCGCCGAGGCCCCGGCGGCCGTCGACACTGCGGAGATGGACGGTGAGCTGGCCAAGCTCGCCGCCGACTGCGACGCGTATCTCGATCACCTGCGGCGTCTTCAGGCCGAGTTCGACAACTACCGCAAGCGCGTGCAGCGCGACGCGGAGCAGCATCGCCTGCGCGCCGCCGAGGTCGTCGTCGAGTCCTTGCTGCCGGTCATGGACAACATGGGCAGGGCCCTTGACGCGGCGGCCCGCCACGAGGAGGGCCAGCTGATCGCCGGCCTGGAGCTCGTGGCCGGTCAGCTGCGGACCACGCTCGAGGGCCACGGCCTCGACGAGGTCCTGGTGGAGGCGGGCACGGTCTTCGACCCCAACGTGCACGAGGCGGTCCTCACGCAGGCCTCGCCCGACTACGAGGAAGGCACGGTGCTCCAGGTGCTGGAGCGTGGCTACCTGCTTCACGGCAGGCTTCTGCGCCCGGCCAAGGTCATCGTGTCCAGCTGACATGGGCGACTTCTATCAGACGCTCGGAGTACCCAAGAACGCGTCGCAGGATGACGTCAAGAAGGCGTTCCGCAAACTGGCGCGGGAGCATCACCCCGACAAGAACCCTGGTGACAAGCGGGCCGAAGAGAAGTTCAAGGAGATCAGCGAGGCCTACGAAACGCTCTCCGACGCCGATAAGCGCAAGCACTACGACGAGCTGAGCCGGCTCGGGGCCTTCGGCCCGGGCGCCGGCGGCTTTCGCCCGGGCGCCGGCGGCCAAGGCTTCGACCCCGGGATGTTCGGCCAGGGCGGCGCCCAGTTCGACATGGGCGACCTCGGCGACATCCTCGGCAACCTGTTCGGCGGCGGTGGCGCCGCCGGGGGCCGCGGCCGCCGTAAGGCGGCCGAGCGCGGCGACGACCTGCAGGTCAACGTCACGCTGTCGTTCGACGACTCTCTGAAGGGTGTCACCGTGCGCGTGCCCGTCGACAAGCCCGACACCTGCGACACCTGCCACGGCAGCGGCGCAAAGGCCGGCACGACCCCCAAGGTCTGCCCCCAGTGTCAGGGCCGCGGCTCGATCGCCCGCAATCTCGGTGGCTTCGCCATGCCGCAGACCTGCCCGCAGTGTCACGGCGCAGGCACCATCATCGAGCAGCCATGCGTGGCCTGCAGCGGTAGCGGCGTGCAGCACAAGACCAAGCGGTACGCCGTCAAGATCCCGGCAGGGGTCAAGGACGGCAGCAAGATCCGCATCAAGGGCAAGGGTGAGGCCGGCCTGCGCGGCGGGCCGGCCGGCGACCTCTTCGTCAAGATCAGCGTCGAGTCCGACGAGCTCTTCGAGCGCCGCGGCGACGACGTCGTGCTGGAGGTCCCGGTGACGATCTCCGAGGCGGCGCTGGGGACGAGCGTCAGGATCCCCGTCCCCGGGGGCGGCCGCGTGGCCCTCAAGGTGCCGGCGGGCAGTCAGGACGGGCGCACGCTGCGCGTGCGCGGCAAGGGCGCGCCCAGGCTCAAGGGTGGTCATGGCGACCTTCACGTGCGGCTGCAGGTGCAAGTGCCGGTCAAGCTCACCAAGGAGCAGAAGCAGCTCTTCGAGAAGCTCGGCGCCACCCTGCCCGATCCACGAGCCGCGGCTCTGGGCTGAGGCGGCGGGGCTGAGCGATGAGACAGCAGGACGACGACATGGCGCTCTTCATGATCTCGGTTGCGGCCGAGCTGGCCGGCATGCACCCGCAGACGCTGCGCCTCTACGAGCGCCGCGGGCTGCTGCGCCCGCAGCGCACCGCCAAGAACACGCGCCGCTACTCGCAGCATGACGTGGAGCGGCTGCAGCGCATCCAGGAGCTCACCGAGCTGGGGCTCAACCTGGCCGGCGTGGAGCGCGTCCTGGCCATGGAAATGCAGATGAGCGCCATGGCCGCCGAGGTCCAGCGCCTGCAGGCGCTGCTCGAGGCGGCCGCCGCTGACATGCAGCGCGAGATAGAGCGCGTCGAGCGCTCTCACCGCTTCGAGCTGGTGCCGGTGAACCACACGCAGATCGTGCCGCTGGGCCGCCGGCGCCGGCGGACCTGACCCAAGGCAAGGCACTCAATGGACGTGAACAAGTTCTCCGAACGAGCCCGCGAGGCCCTCGAGACCGCGCAGGGCGTCGTGCGTCGCGGCCCCGGCAACGTACTGGGCACCGAGCACCTGCTGATCGGCGTGTTCAGTCTGCCCGGCGGCGTGGTCGAGCAGATCCTCAACGTGCTCGGCATCGACAAGGGCGCCGTGATGACACGCGCCGATCAGATGGCGCAGAACCAGCCCGTGGGCACCAGCGGCCCGTCGGGCCCCGACGAGATGCTCTACATGACGCCGCGCGCCAAGGCCGCCGTCGACCTGGCCGTGCAGGAGGCGCAGAAGCTCGGCGACGACTTCGTCGGCACGGAGCACCTGCTGCTCGGCATCTTCCTCGAGGGCGAGGGCCCCGGCAGCGCCATCCTGCGCGATGTCGGCATGAGCGAGGAGCGCCTGCGCGGCGCGCTCGCGCAGGTACGCGCCACGGGCACCGACCACGAGGCCAACGCCAGCGGCGAGAGCATGCTGAAGAAGTACACCCGCGACCTGACGGCCATGGCCCGCGAGGGCAGGCTCGACCCGGTCATCGGCCGCGACGAGGAGATCAAGCGCGTGATCCAGGTGCTCAGCCGCCGCACCAAGAACAACCCGGTGCTCATCGGCGAGCCCGGCGTGGGCAAGACGGCCATTGCCGACGGGCTCGCGCAGAAGATCGTCAACGCCGACGTGCCGGAGCTGCTTCGCGGCCGGCGCGTGCTGGCCCTCGACCTCGGCGCCATGGTCGCGGGCTCCAAGTATCGCGGCGAGTTCGAGGAGCGGCTCAAGGGCGCCCTCGACGAGATCCAGCGCTCCAAAGACGTCGTGCTGTTCATCGACGAACTGCACACGGTGATCGGCGCCGGCGCCGCCGAAGGCGCCATCGACGCCTCCAACATGATGAAGCCCATGCTCGCCCGTGGCGAGCTGCAGTGCGTGGGCGCGACGACGCTCGACGAGTATCGCGCCCGCATCGAGAAGGACGCCGCCCTCGAGCGCCGCTTTCAGCCCATTCTCGTGGGCGAGCCCTCGGTGGCGGAGACGGTCGCCATTCTCGAGGGCCTGCGCGACAGGTACGAGGCCCACCACAAGGTGAGCATCACCGATGCGGCGATCCGCGAGGCGGCGCACCTCAGCGACCGCTACATCAGCGACCGCTACCTGCCCGACAAGGCCATCGACCTGCTCGACGAGGCGGCCAGCAAGCTGCGCATCGAGGCGACGATGCTGCCCCCCGACCTGCGCGACATGGAGCTCAAGCTGCAGGAGCTGACGCGTGAGGGCGCCGCCGCCGTGCAGGCGGAGGACTACGAACGCGCCGCGCAGCTCAAGGACCAGAGCGTCAAGATCCAGACGACGTTCGTCACGGCCAAGGACGCCTGGCTCTCCGACAAGGGTATCGCGGACGCCACCGTGGGGGCCGACGACATCGCCGCGCTGGTGAGCAAGTGGACCGGCATCCCGGTGCAGCGCATGATGCAGGCGGACGCCGACAAGCTGCTTGCCATGGAGGACGACCTCCACGGCCGCGTCATCGGCCAGGAGCGCGCGGTGGCGGCGGTCAGCGAAGCTGTCCGCCGGGCGCGCGCCGGCCTCAAGGATCCCAAGCGGCCCATTGGCTCGTTCATCTTCCTCGGCCCCACAGGCGTGGGCAAGACGGAGCTGGCGCGCGCCCTCGCCGAGCTCCTCTTCGACGACGAGGCGGCCTTGATCCGTCTGGACATGAGCGAGTACAGGGAGAAGCACACCGTGTCCCGCCTCACCGGGGCGCCGCCCGGCTACGTGGGGTACGACGACGGCGGCCAGCTCACCGAGCAGGTCCGCCGGCGGCCGTACAGCGTCGTGCTGTTCGACGAGATCGAGAAGGCGCACCCGGACGTGTTCAACGCGCTGCTGCAGATCCTCGACGACGGCCGTCTCACCGACGGCAAGGGCCGCACGGTCGATTTCAAGAACACCGTCGTGATCATGACCAGCAACGTCGGCGGCGGCGTGATCAGCAAGCAGCGGCTCGGCTTCGCCGCCGAGGGCGAAGAGCTCGGCCACGACGCCCTGGAGAAACGCCTCCTCGACGAGCTGCGCAAGACGTTTCGCCCCGAGTTCCTCAACCGGGTCGACGAAGTCATCGTCTTCGACCCGCTCAGCCGTGAACAGCTCACCAGGGTCGTCGACCTGCTGCTGGCCAACCTGCGAGAGTTGGTCAGGGGCCAAGGGATGACACTCGCAGTGAGCAAGGCCGCCGAGGAGTACGTGGCGGAACAGGGCTACGACGCCGAGTACGGTGCGCGTCCCCTTAGGCGGGCCATCCAGCGCCTTGTCGAGAACCCCTTGTCGAGCGCCTTGCTGCGCGGCCAGTTCGAGGAGGGCGATACGGTCAAGGTGGACCTCGTGGACGGGTCTCTGGCGTTCACCAGATAGCCTCGGTATAGTCGGGCGACGATGGGCAAGCGCAACGACCTCATCTACGGGGGCGCTGTGGGCGCGGCGCTGGGCGTGGTGCTGGCGCCGCGATGCGGCGAGTCGCGCCGCGCGGCGCTCGCGCGGCTGCGGCTTTCGCTGCGCCCGCGCCGCGGTTCGCTGAGCGCCTTTTCCGGCACGCCGTGTTCGCAGGCGGGCCCGACCTCCGCCGCGGCGGAGCAGGAGCCGGCCCACGACTGACGTGGGGCCGGCGGGAGGAGCAAGACATGGACGACAAAGCATCGGCTGCCCGCGAGGGTCTGCAGTACGACGCGGGCTTCAAGGAACTCGAGATCGTGGCCTACATCGGCGAGTTCAAGATCCTCGGCGTGGCGCACTTCGGCGTCGGCAGCCGCACCAGCTCTCGGCGCGCTTCTGACTACATCCGCGCCTTTGGCGACGTGCGCCTCACGCTGTCTCAGGTACGCATCTACAGCAAGGCCACCAAGGAGCTCCTCGACACGGCGCCCTTCATCCTCCTCAACATGGACAAGGTCGATTTCCTTTACGCCCGCGACGACGACGAAGGCCGCGCCCCCGACTGAGGCGTGTCTCGCGGCCCATTCTCACCACGTCATGTACACGGTAGACATCCTCATCCCCACGGCGCGTTTCGTGTTCAGCGTCGAGGACGGGCGCACGGACGTTCTGCCCGAGTTCCGCTCGCCCGAGGCCTTCGAGAAGTACCGCCGCCTGCGCCACGAGCGCCCGGTCGTCGGCATGACCACGTTTCCCAACACGGTGCTGCTTCGTGGCGCGCGCACGATCGTCGTCGACCCCGGCCTGCCGCTGCAGAACGAGCCTGTCGTCAGGGCCCTCGAAGCTCGCGGCCTCGGTCCGCGCGACGTCGACCTCGTAGCGTTGACGCACGCGCATCTCGATCACGCCGGCGCGTGCGCCGACCTCATGGCGCCGGTGGCGGTGCACGAGCTCGAAACGCTCTCGCCCTCATGGATCCTGGTGGGCGGGCTGCTGGAGCTCCTTCCGTTGGAGCGGCTGGCCGGCGAGAAGGGCGAGCTTGCATCGGGGGTGGCGTGGGCGCGCACGCCTGGGCACTGCGACGGCCACATCAGTCTGTGCGTCGAGACCGCCGAGGGCCCGGTCGTGCTGTGCGGCGACACCATCGGGCCGGGGCGCGACGAGTTCGACGCCATGCGACCCTCCGGCCCCGCGGGCGCCGAGCTACTTCGCTCCTGGCAGCGGATCCGCGCCTGGAAGCCGGCGCAGGTCATCGCCGGGCATCTGGCGCCGTTCGCCCCATAGGCCGCCCGCCGTCCCGAGGCTCGGTGGGGCGCTGTGCTAGACTGAGCGCCTCCTCACCACGCAAAGGAGTCTCCTGCGTGCCTATCTACGAGTATCGGTGTGACGAGTGCGGGGACTCGTTCGAGATCCTTCAGAGGATGAGCGACGACTCGCTCGTGGCCTGCGAGAAGTGCGGCGGCACGCTGCGCAAGGTGCTCCATCCCGTGGCCATCCACTTCAAGGGGTCCGGGTTCTACACGACCGATTACGGCAAGGGCTCCGGGCGCCGCGCCGCGGGGCGCGACGAGTCGGCCGACGCCGGCGAGTCGTCGGGCGAGGGTGCCTCGTCCGCGAAGGACGAATCCTCCAGTAGCGAGAAGCCGTCCGAGGCGCCGGCCGCCAAACCGGCCAAGGACGGCGGCAAGCCCAAGGAGAAGCAGAAGGCGACCTGACCCGCCGGCGGGGGGTGAGCAGCGTGCAGCGACCGAACGACGATTCTCTGCGCAAGGCGCGCACCAACCTGCGCAGCCTCGTCAGCGACGGCCCGTCCCAGCTGCCGTCGCTCAACCTCGTCGCCGATTCCGTCCGTCTCGAACTGGAGAAGCGCGGCAAGGTCGCGATCCTCTACATCAGCCTCGACCGCTACGGGCGCCTCGAACCTATCTTCGGCTGGCGCATCGTCGCCGAGATCCTCGACGCCGTGGCCGCCAGTCTGGAGAGTATGGCCGGCAGCACCTTGCGGCGGCTCGACGTGGTGAGCGACTTCACGCTCACCGACGACGCGTTCATCGTGCTTCTCTCGCCGCCGCGGTCCGCCCAGGTGATCGCCGACGACGACCTCGCCGCCGTCACGCGCCGCGTGTACGAACGCCTGCAGGCGCTGCTGCTCAACGACCTCGCCCCCGGTGTCTACGACAGGGTGCATCCGTCGGTGGGCGCCGCCGTCCTCAGCGCCGACGACGCCCTGACCTTCGAGCAGAACCTGCAGAACGGCCTGGCCCTCGCCATGCAGGCCGCCGGCGAGGGCGCCGCCGTCTTCGACGCGGAGCTCGAGAAGACACTCGCCGCCTGCGTCGCGGGCGGCGAGCTCGAGCCCCTCTTCGAGCCCGTCGTCGAGCCGGCGGCCGCGACCGTGATCGGCTATCGCAGCAGCGTCCGCGGCCCGTTCTACTCGCCGCTCCGCCTTCCCGACGTGCTCCTCGACGTGGCTCGCCGCTCGAGCCTGCTCGCGTCCTACGGTGTCGCCGCTCGCGAGGCCACCGTCACGGCGGCCGCGGGTCTGCGACCGGACGACCTGCTGTTCCTCGGCTGCGCCGCGGGGGAGTTGCCGAACGCCGCCGTGGTCGCGGTGAGCGAGTTCTACTCGCTCAACCGGGCGCTGGTGCCCCAGCACGTCGTGTTCGAGATCGACGCCGACGAGCTGGGTACGAACACCGCGTCGTCGCTCCGCACCCTCTCCGATGTCCGCGAGATGGGCTTCCAGCTCTGCCTCTCCGGTCTCGGCGCCCAGTTCACCGCGCTGGAGCTGATCGCGGAGGCGAGACCCGAGTTCCTCTGCCTCGACCCGACGCTGGTCGCCAACCTCGGCGGCGAGCTCACGCCCGTCGAGGTGGTGCAACTCCTGGTGCGCTTCAGCGACCGCATCGGCGCGCAGCTCATCGCTACCGGCGTGCGCACCCCGGAGCAGCAGCGGCTGCTCGGTCGCAACGGAGTGGAGCTGTCGTGCGGCGAGCTGTTCGCACGCCCCGACACGCGACTGCCCGAGGTGTCGTTCGCGGGATGACGACGGGGAGGGCGGCGGGCCGCAGGGGTTGCCGCCCTCAGGCGCTGAGGCTCGTCGGCAGCTTGCCTTGTTCGTGCACGCCGGCGTGGATCGTCACGCGATTGCGCCCGCGGCGCTTTGACTCGTAGAGGGCGTTGTCGGCGCGCTCCACGAGCTCGGTCTCGTCGGCCGCCCCCCCCGGGTACGTGGCCACGCCCGCCGACACCGTGCAGAACACCTCGCCGCCCCCGCGGACCTCGACGGCCGTGGCCTCGATGGCGCGCCGCAGACGTTCGGCGAGCTCATAGCCGTGCGTCTCGTCGCCGCGGATGAGCACCGTGAACTCCTCGCCGCCGTAGCGCGCCGCGATGTCGGCGTCGCGCACCGCGTCGCGCAGCGTAGCGCCCACGCGCCGCAAGACGTTGTTGCCGGCTTCGTGCCCGTGGCGGTCGTTGAACTGCTTGAAGTGGTCGAGGTCGAGCATGATGAGCGTGAGCTCGCCGCCGTAGCGGTCGATCTTGGTGACCTCGTTGTGCAGGTAGTCGGTGAAGGTGCCGTAGTTGTAGAGGCCGGTGAGACGGTCGCTGAGCGACGAGGCCGCGAGCAGCGCTTGCACCTCGTGGTTCCTGCGCTGCACCCGGCCCAGGAGCAGGCCCGCGAGGAAGAAGAGCACCATCCCGAGCAGGGCCTGCCGCACCACGCCGGGCGTCGCCGGCGCGCGGAAGCTGTAGTACAGCACGAAGAAGTTGCCCAGCCAGAACGTGACGGCGAGGCTGCCGAGCTCGAAGAAGAACACGGCGCCGAGGAAGAGCGGGAAGATGAAGAGCGGCCACAGGTAGTCGGCGCCGAGTAGGAAGACGAGGCACGAGACGACGCCGAGGGCGGCGGCGAGGGCGGCCAGGCGACGGACCGTCAGGCGACGGTCGCCCAGTTCGTGGGGGGCGTGCTTCGCGTCGGTCACCGGACTCCTTCGCAGCCTGGCCTTGGGACTCCTACGACGAGGTGCATGCTTCTCCTGCAGCGCTCACGGCCGGGCGGTGTATACCGGCCGGACTACAGGGGCAGGGCCGGGCCGCGAGGGTCGAGCGGCGGTGTGGAGCCCGCGTCGGCGTGTCGGCTACAATGGGGCGGTGACCCTTCAGATCCTGCTCACCAACGACGACGGCATCCACGCCCCCGGCCTCGCCGTGCTGCGCGCCGCCGTCGACGGCCTCGGCGAGATCACCACCATCGCCCCCGATCATAACGCCAGCGCGGTCGCGCGCGGCATCACCATCGACCGTCCACTGCGCCTGGAGGCGACGACCTTCGGAGAGGCGTGGCCCGGCCTTGCCTGCGACGGCACGCCGTCGGACTGCGTACGCATCGGCCTCCTCGGCGTGCGCGAGCCCGCCCCCGACCTCGTCGTGTCCGGGGTCAACTGCGGCGCCAACATGGGCGCCGACGTCACCTACTCAGGCACGGTCGGCGCCGCCCTCGAGGCGGCGCTTCGTGGTCGTCCCGCGCTCGCCTTCTCGGTCGAGAGTCGCGCGCCCGGCTGGCTGGTCGAGGCCACCCCGCTGGTGCGCGCCATGGTGGAGCACGTGATCGTGCGCGGCCCCGCCCCGGACCTCGTCGTCTCG
>JAPLCM010000040.1 GCA_026392275.1 Actinomycetota bacterium
GGCGGCGCCGAGCGCGGCCGCACCGCCGCCCGCCCTTCAGGAGTAGCGCCACGGGCGCGCTCGACCGCGTGATCGAGTACGTCCTTCACCTGGACGTCCACCTGGCCGAACTGGCCGTGCAGCTCGGTCCCTGGGCCTACGCGGCCGTCTTCGCGACGATCTTCGCCGAGACCGGGCTCGTCGTGGCGCCCTTTCTGCCCGGCGAATCGCTGCTCCTGACGAGCGGCACGCTGGCCGGCGCCGACATTCTCGAGATCGCCGTGCTGGCCCCACTCCTCTTCGCGGCGGCCTTGCTCGGCGACGTGTGCAACTACCTCATCGGCCGCTTCGTCGGCCGCCGGATCCTGAGCAAGCCGCGCAGGCACATCCGCCCCGAGCACGTCGCGAAGGCACATGAGTTCTACGAGCGGCACGGCGGCATGGCCATCGTCCTCGCGCGGTTCCTGCCCATCGTGCGCACGCTGGCCCCGTTCGTCGCCGGCGTCGCGCGCATGGAATTCCACCGACTGCTCTTCTTCGCCGCCATAGCCGCGGCCCTCTGGGTGACCATCTTCCTCGGCGCCGGCTACTGGTTCGGGACTGCCCAGTGGGTCCAGGACTACCTTGCCGTCGCTCTGGTCGTCATCGTCGTCGCTTCGGCGCTTCCAGGGCTGATCGTCTGGACGCTGCATCGGCTACGCCGAGAACGAGACGAATCGCGCTGAGACATGCGCTGCACCGGTCCGTCGCGCCTCCGGCGCCTCTTCACCGCGTGGTGCCTTTCTTGTAGGCTAGCGTTGAGGGGAGCCTGCGCGCGGCGCCGGCCGTCACCCCGAGGGTCGTCCATCTGAAGGAGCGTGCAAGTGAAGGTCCAGAGAGCTCTCATCTCGGTGTTCAACAAGAGCGGCCTCGAGTCGTTCGCCAAAGGCCTCACCGACTTGGGCGTGCAGGTCATCTCCACCGGCGGCACCGCCAAGCTGCTCGAAGACTCGGGCATCCCGGTGACGCTCGTCGAAGAGGTCACCGGCTTTCCCGAGATGCTCGACGGCCGCGTCAAGACAATGCATCCCAAGTTGATGGCCGGCATCCTCGCACGCCGCGACGTGCCCGAGCACATGAGCACCATCGCCGAGCACGGCATCGAGCCCATCGACATGGTCGTCTGCAGCCTGTACCCCTTCGAGGAAGTCGCGGGCCGGCGTGGGGTCGAGGACGAGGTCGTGATCGAGAACATCGACATCGGCGGCCCCTCCATGATCCGCGCCGCCGCCAAGAACCACGCCGGCGTCGCCGTCGTCACCAGCCACGACGACTACGACGCGCTCCTCAACGAGCTGCGCGCGTCCGGCGCCGAGCTCAGCATCGACACGCTGCGCGACCTCGCCACCAAGGCCTTCCACCGCACCGCTCACTACGACTTCGTGATCGCCAACTGGTTCAGCGAGGCCGACGGTGACTTCCCCGACTACGTGATGCGCGACTACGAGAAGGTCCTCGAGCTCAAATACGGCGAGAACCCGCACCAGCGCGCCGCCTACTACGCCGAGGTCGGCCTGCGCCAGCACCTGCTCTCGCAGGTGACTCAACTGCACGGCAAGCAGCTCGGCTTCAACAACCTGTACGACCTCAACGCGGCGCGCGGCATCTGCGACGAGTTCACGCTGCCGTGCGTCACGCTCATCAAGCACAACAACCCCTGTGGCTGCGCCCTCGCCGAGAACTTGGCGGCGGCCTACGACAAGGCCTACGCGTGCGACCCCGTGAGCGCCTTCGGCAGCGTGATCGCGGTCAACCGCACCGTCGATGCACCGCTGGCCGAGCGTCTCAAAGAGCTGTTCGTCGAAGTGCTCTTCGCCCCGGGCTACGACGACGAGGCGCTGGAGATCCTCACGCGGAAGGCCGACATCCGCATCCTGCGCAACGAGGAGCGCCGGCAGACGAACCCCGGCGAGCTCGACTACAAGCGCGTCATCGGCGGCATCCTCGTGCAGGACAGGGACGGCGACGTCGAAGAACGCGACGAGATGACGGTGGCCACGCAGCGGCATCCCAGCGAGCAAGAGTGGGGCGATCTGATCTTCGCCTTCCGGGTCGCGAAGCACGTCAAGAGCAACGCCATCGTCCTGGCAAGGAATCTCGCGACCCTGGGGGTGGGCGCCGGGCAGATGAGCCGCGTGGACGCCACGCGCATCGCCATCGAAAAAGCCCGTAGCGACCTCAAGGGCGCCGTGGTCGGCTCCGACGCCTTCTTCCCATTCCCCGACGCCGTCGAGCTGGCCCTCGAGAACGGCGTCACGGCGTTCATGCAGCCGGGCGGCTCCAGGGGCGATGAGGCGGCGGTCGAGACCTGCGACGCCGGCCGGGCGGCCATGGTGCTCACCGGCCGACGGCACTTCTTGCACTGACACGCGAGCGCGCAGAGGGGCGGGGCGGCCGCAAGCGCCTCCCCGCCCCTCTTGCCTTCGGGGAGGACCACCCTTGAAGGATCTTGGCGACATCGCCCATCCACCAGTCCTGAGCGATGGGGCCGTGCGCCTGCGCGAACTGCGCGCCGCCGACAAGGCAGCCGTCGTCAAGGCCTGCAACGACGGCCTCATCGAGCGTTTCTGCTACCGCGTGCCCTACCCGTACCACGAGAACGACTTCGTCGAGTTCCTGGCGTACAACGAGCACTTCTGGGCCACCGACCTGATGGCCAACTGGTCGGTGGTCGACCCGCACAGCGACGAGCTCCTGGCGATGATCTCGCTCGAGGTCCTTCCCCAGCGTCAGGCCGGCGAGATCGGCTACTGGTGTGCGCCCTGGGCACGCGGCCGCGGCGTGATGAGCGCGGCCGTGCGGCTGGTGCGCGACTGGGCCTTCGACGAGCTCGAGCTGGAGCGCCTCGAGCTGACCACCGACGTTGACAACATCGGCTCGCAGCGCGTGGCGCAGGCGGCCGGCTTCCGCCGCGAGGGCGTGTTGCGCGGCTACCTCACGGCGCGCGAGCGGCGCGCCGACGACGTGCTGTTCGCGATGTCGCCGAGCGATCCCCGGGAGCCGCTCGTCCCGCTCCCCGACCCGCGGCTCGAGGACGGCCGCGTGGTCGTGCGGCCCTTCGAGCCGGACGACATCCCGGCCGTCCGGCAAGCCTGCGACGACCCGGACGTGGCCCACTGGATACATCTCCTGCCCCACCCGTATAGCCTCGCCGACGCGGAGCAGTTCGTCGTGGAGAGCCGGCGGCGGCTGGTCGCCGGCGACCGGGCACGTCTCGCGATCGCGGACGCGCAGACCGGCGAGCTGCTCGGGAGCATCAGCCTGGACCTCTTCGGGGAGCGGCAGGCCGCCGAGATCGGCTACTGGGTGAAGCGGGAGGCGCGCCGCCTGGGCGTAGCCCTGGCGGCGGCGCGCCTCCTCGTGCGCTGGGCCTTCGAGGGGGTCAACGTCGAGCGTCTCGAGATCCTCACCTACCCGGGCAACGCCACGTCTCAGGCCCTCGCGGAGAAGCTGGGCTTCCGCCGCGAGGGCCTCCTGCGCGGCTTCCTCGCCGTGGAGCCTGGCAAGGAGCGCGCCGGCCGCGCGGAACTGCTGCCTGACGGCAGCCTGCCGCCGCGCGACGACCAGGTGCAGCGGACCTTTCTCGCCGGGCAACACAAAGGAGCCGCCAGACCTTGCGGCCGGACGGCTCCTTCGGGCCTCTCACCCGAACGCCCCGCTGTCGATCCGGCGAACCATCGCGACGTGAGGTGACTGCATTCTACCCACCGCGGACCGAAGTGCAAGCGCTTTTGGCCCCGGATTTCTTCAGCCTTTGCATGAGGGTCAGAGATCCACGTTCGGAGCGGCGCCGCCCCCGCCATTCGCCGAGCTTGAGTCTAAGGCTACTACCTAGCATGAGACTTGCCGCACCGCCGGCGGAGCGGCCTCCGGGACGATGGTACAATCCCACTTCCACTTCCGGGCCGCTAGCTCAGTTGGTAGAGCAGGGGACTTTTAATCCCAAGGTCACAGGTTCGATCCCTGTGCGGCCCACCAGCCACCACTCACCCCTCAAGCCGGCGAGCGCCTTCGCGCCCCGCCGCTCACAAGCGAGGTGGCTGCGCGCGGCGACGCTCGCGATACCCGCGCGCCTTCTGCCGGTT
>JAPLCM010000258.1 GCA_026392275.1 Actinomycetota bacterium
CGTCACGTTCAGGGTGTCATCGGAGGGGGCGGTGAGCGCCTCGTGTTCGCGTTCGCCGAAGCCGGTGAAGCGCTCGACTGCAGCGCGCGGAGGGTGAACGCGCGCCGGAGGCTTGCCGCAGTGGTGTGCGCTCAGTCGCCGTTCGGTACGAAGCGCGCGACGTCGGGCTCCGTGAGGTGCTCCCAGGCACCGCGGACACCTTCGTGCGCCGCGCCGAGCTCCACGTGCAGCATGGCTATGCCGTAGTCGAGGGGCGCCGTCCAGTAGGTCTTCTCGGCGCGGCTCATCACGAGAGCGCCGTCTTGAAGACGGAAACGCCAGGGCTGTATGTTGGCGCCCGACGGCGCCACGCGCGCAGCCTCCACCGCGGCGACCGCCCAGGCCGGCCATGCTGCGCCCGCCGGCCCCCCTGAGCCGGCCTGCCCCCAGCCGCGCGTGAGGCCCGGCGCGATGTCTTCGACCTGGCGGCGGGCGGCGGAGCGCACGGCTTTGCTCATCATGCGCTCCACGAACTGCTTGCGTTCGACGGGGTGCCCTACCGGGGTGACGGCCATGACGTGCTCGCGGCGATGCAGCTTGACCAGTCGCGCGGCCGCCCCGCGGTCGAACATCCCGGCGACCCAGCAGGTGCCGAGCCCCAGACGGGTCGCTTCGAGGATGAAGGCTTCGCCCACGTAGCCGACCTGTGTCTCGGCGCCCTTCGGCCCGATGAAGGCGGCCGTCCAGGGGGCGCCTTCGACGCGCCCATAGGCGCCGCCGAAGCGGTCAAGGAGGCCGGTGAAGATGCCGCCGTCGCCCTCCACGAGTTCGACGCGGGCGCCGGGCGCCAGCTGGAAGTCGCCGCAGAAGGCGCGCAGCGCCTCGAGCGACGCTGCGGCGACTTTGCGCTCGCTGTAGCGACGCCGCGAGCGGCGCGTGGCGATGGCGTCGTACCAGGCGGGGTCGAGGTTCACAATGGCATCATACCGCTTTGCCCCCGGCCGGCGGCGGGCCGCTGCCGTTTCGCCGCGGGCGCACCTCGGACCAAGCGAGCCCCAGTAACCGTCGCGCCTCGGCCGGCGTAGCGACGGGGCGGCCCAGCTCGGCGGCGAGCCTGACAACGCGCGCGACGAGCTGGGCGTTTCCCGTCGCCAGTGCGCCGCGCCGGAAGGAGATGCTGTCCTCGAGGCCCACGCGCATGTGCCCGCCCATCGGCATGGCCATCATCGCCGTCTGCGGCTGCGCGCGGCCGATGCCGATCACCGAGCGGGTCGCGTCGCCGGAGGTCATGTCGATGGCGCTGGCGCGCGCGCTGTGGCCGGCATCCCGAACTGCTGCCGAAGAGGAACTGAGAGTGCAGCGGCGCCGGGATCAACCTCTGCTCGTGGGAGCGCAACGCCGTGACGATCATGCCCGTGTCGAGGCACTTGAGCTCGAGCTTGACGCCGTGCTCGCCGGCCGCTGTGGCCGCGGCGTCCAGCAAGTCGCTGTCGTTGAGAAAGACGCCGGCCTCGGTGTTGATCGAGCCGGCGTCGAACGACGCCATCTCCGGCCGCAGGGCCAGCGGCGCCAGCCGCTCTTCGATGCTCAGGTTGCGTCCGGGGATGCCGCTGGTCGTGAGGCACAGGATGGCGTCGGTCTCGGCGCGCAGGCGGTCGACGACCTCGCGGAAGACGCCGACGTCTTTGGTGCCCAGGCCGGTGACGGAGTCGCGCACGTGGACGTGCACGACGCTGGCGCCGGCCTTCCGCGCCTCGATGCCGGACCGGCGATCTCAACCGGAGTGATGGGGATGTGGGGCGTCTGCTGCTTGCTGATCCGTGAGCCCGTGAGCCCCACGGTGATGATGAGCGGCGTGTCTGCGACCACGTCGGCGTCTCCCTTCGGTGCGGCTTCCTGCTTTGGACCAAGCGCCCCCCTTACCGCTCAAGTCCGACTGCTGTTGTCCCGATAGAAGACACCAAGCGCGATTCGGAGGCGGGGGTCCGGCGATCCCCGGAGGAAAGAGGCCAGGTAGATGACGGCGTTCTTCGTCGAGAATCTCGACTACATCCTGTTCGTGTATGGGCTCGGCTTCGTGCTTCTCGCCATCACTCTGCTTGGTCTCCGTGCCACGGTCACGTCGTCGCTGCCCTGGAAATGGCTTGGCATCTCCGCCGTGTTCCTAGGCTTGAGTGCCTGGACCGATCTGTTCACACTCGCCGGCGGCCATCGCGGTGAGCTGGACGTGCTGCGCACCGCTCTCTTCGTCGCGGGGTGTGCCTTCCTTGTCGAGTTCGCGCGCACCTGCTGGGCCGCGATCGGCGGCAGGCGCGTCGGCCGCTGGATCCTCATCGTGCTGCTCGTCCTGGCCGCGCTGGGCGGCCTTGCCGGCGTGCGCGGCCTGGACGCGACCGCCGGCTACTTCCTCGGCCTCCCGGGCGGTCTCTGGGCCGCCGCCGGCCTCTGGCGCTACCAGCGGACGGGCGGCAAGCACGGCCGCCCGCTGCTCCTGGCGGCCGCGGCCATGGCCCTCTTCGTCGTGGCCGACTGCATCGTGACCCTCAAGGCTCCGCTGCCGCCGGCCACCTGGGTCAACCAGGGGTCCTTCCTCAGCGCCCTTGGCTTCCCGGTCCAGATTCTGTGCGTGGCTCTCGCCGTGCCCTTCATCGTCGGTCTGGGGCTGCACTACCGAGCTCTGCTGCGGGAGGAGCATCCCGGGCTGGTGGACCGCCGCGGCACCGCGTACGAGGTCACCATGCTGGTGTCGCTGGTCGTGATCCTTGTGGCCGGCTTCACCGCTACGTCGCTGATCGGCGAGCGCTGGAGCGCGGGCGCCCGCGCCGACCTTCTGGAACAAGCGGGTCTCGCGGTCGCCGGCATCGTGCCCGGCGCGGTCGAGTCGCAGACGGCGACGCCCGCCGACGTCGGTACTGCCGACTACGAGCTGCTTCGCGAGCAGCTGGCCCTCATGGAGGGCGCCAGCAAGGACATCCGCTGGTTCTATCTCATGGCGTTGCAGGGCGGCGACATCCTCTTCACCGCCGACGGCATCGCGCTCGACGATCCCGGCCACTCGGAGCCCGGCACCGTGTATGAGGAACCGCCCCCGGGGCTCGTCGGCGTCTTCGCCGGCGACGAGCTCACCGTCGGGCCGTACACCGACGAGTTCGGCACGTTCGTCTCGGCCTTTGCGCCCATTCGCGACCTTCAGGACGGGCGCGTCGTCGGTGTGCTGGGGCTGGACGTCGATGCCGTCGACTGGGTCCATGCTCTCGCTCTCGCGCGCGCCGCGCCCATCCTTGTGACCCTCCTCCTCAGTCTCAGCATCATCTCGGCCTACGTGGTCCTGGAGCGCCGGCGCCTCCTCGCCCTCACGATATGGGAGAGCGCGAGGGACTATCGCACGGTACTCGAGACGATGCACGACGGCTTCTACCGCGCCGATGAGAACGGTGACCTGCTGATGATCAGCCCGTCGTTCGCGCGCATCTTCGGCTTCTCGACCACGTCACAGGTGGTCGGGCGCAACCTGGCCACGGACTTCTATCAGCGGCCCGAGGACAGGGACGCGTTCCTTGAGGCGCTCGAAGCGAGCGGTGGGGAGATCGACGACTACGAGGCCACGCTGAGAAGCGTGGACAACGGACTCGTCAGCGTGTCCACCAACGGCCACTACTACCGCGACGCCGCCGGCATCGTGCGCGGCGTCGAGGGCGTGATGCGCGACGTCACGGAGCGCAAGGGCGCGGAGGCCGCCCTGCGAGAGAGCCGCGAGCGCCTCGATTTCGTGCTCAGATCTGCCGCGGTCGGCGCGTGGGACTGGGACATCCCGGCAGACGTGGCCACCTGGGACGAGACCGTGGTCGCTCTCTACGGCATGACGCCGGGAGTGCTGCAGGGTCCGTGGGAGTCGTTCGATCCGCAGATCCACCCCGACGACCTCGCGGCGCTCGAGACCGCCACCGGCAGGTGTCTTGAGACGGACGCCCCGTACGAGGCCGAGTTCCGCGTCCTGCGCGAAGACGGCGCCGTCGCCTACCTCGCCGAGCGGGGCAGGGTCACGCGCGACGCGGACGGCAGGCCCGTGCGCATGAGCGGAGTCACCTGGGACGTCAGCCGCCGCAGGGCGACAGAGGAATCGCTGCGCCAGGCGAAAGAGCAGACGGAGGCCGCGAACCGGGAGCTCGAGCTCGCGGCGCAGCGCGCCAACCAGCTGGCGCTGGAGGCGGAGTCGGCGAACTCGGCGAAGAGCGAGTTCCTCGCCAACATGAGCCATGAGATCCGCACGCCGATGAACGGCGTGCTCGGCATGACGACGCTGCTGCTCGACACGGATCTGGACGCCGAGCAGCGCGACTACGCGCACACGGTGCAGGACAGCGCCGAAGCGCTGCTGACGATCATCAACGACATCCTCGACTTCTCCAAGATCGAGGCCGGGAAGCTAGAGATGGAGACCCTGGACTTCGATCTGCGCAGCGCCGTGGAGGACACCTGCGACCTGCCGGCGCTACACGCCCAGGGCAAGGGACTGGAGCTCACGGCGTTGGTCGAGGCCGACGTTCCCTCGGCCCTGCGCGGCGACCCGGGGCGCCTTCGTCAGGTGCTGACCAACATGATCGGCAACGCCATCAAGTTCACCGACCGTGGCGAGGTGGCCGTGTCCGTCGGGCTCGTGCACGAGGAGGAGACTGAGGCGACGCTGCGCTTCGAGGTGCGCGACACGGGGATGGGCATCCCCTTGGAGAAGCTTGACCTGCTGTTCGAGGCGTTCACGCAGGCCGACGCCTCCACCACCCGCCGGTTCGGCGGCACCGGCCTCGGCCTGACCATTTGCCGGCGCCTTGTCGAGCTCATGGGCGGCCAGATCGGCGTGGAGAGCAAGCCGGGCGTCGGCTCGACGTTCTGGTTCACCGCCAGTTTTGCGAAGCAGGATCCCGCGGCGCTGGCCGCGACCGACGAGCGCCTCGAGCCGGTCGACATTGCCGGCGTGCGTATCCTCGCCGTCGACGACAACGCGACCA
>JAPLCM010000042.1 GCA_026392275.1 Actinomycetota bacterium
CACTATCTTGGCGTACCCACGCTGAACCCCGGACTCTCAACAGACAGCAAGCACCTCGGGCTGCAGAACGGCTACGAGAAGGCGCTCAAGGTCGCGAGCGTGTGCGGCGCGAACCCCGATCTCGTCTCGGGCTGGGGCCTGATCGACTCGCACAACACCATGTACCTGCCACAGTCTGTCGTCGACAACGAGATCGCAGCCATGGTGCGACGCCTTCAGGGCGAAGTCGAGATCTCCGCGGCCACGCTGGCCGCGGACTCGATCGCCAAGGTCGGGCCCGGTGGCGGCTTCCTCGGCGTGAAAGACACGGCGCGGCGCATCCGCGCCGGCGAGCACCTGTTGCCGACCGTCTCGAACCGGCTCTCCCACGACAAATGGGTCGAAGAGGGCACGACCGAGAGCGACACGGCCAATGCCGAGGTCAAGCGCCTGCTCGCAGCCCACGTGGCGAACGAGCCATACCTGGACGACGGCCAGATCGATGATCTGGCCGCGATCTGCAAGATCGACGCCGAGGGCGCGCGCCGCGCCCGGCGCGAGTAGCGGCGCGGCGCGCACCCGACGATGCCCCCGAACGGAGGACCCATGACGCTCAAGATCCCGAACGGAGGACCCATGACGCTCAAGATCGGCTACATCGGGCTTGGCGCCCTCGGCCGACACCTCGCCGGCAGCCTGCTGCACGCCGGCTTCCCGCTCACCGTCTTCGACGTCGACGCAAGCTGCTCCGTCGACCTCGGCAAGGCGGGCGCCACCTGCGCCGGCTCCATCGCCGAGACGGCGCGCGCGTCCGACACCATCATCACGTGCCTGCCCTCGCCCGAGGCGGTGGCCTCCGTGGTCGCCGAGGAAGGCGGCGTCCTCGAGGCGCTCGCCCCCGGCAGTACCTGGATCGACATGAGCACCAACGACTCTCATGAGCTGCAGCGCCTCGCAACGCTCGCCGCCGCGAAGGGCATCGAGACGCTCGAGGCGCCGGTCACCGGCGGCGTGCACCGCGCCGCCGCCGGCATGATCACCGTGCTCGTCGGCGGCAAGCCGGAGGTCTTCGACAAGCACCGGCCCGCCTTCGACGCGATGGGCGGGCAGGTGTTCTACATCGGCGCGCTCGGCCAGGCCTCGGTGATCAAGGTGATCACCAACATGCTGGCCTTCATCCACCTGGTCGCCGACGGCGAGGCGCTCATGCTGGCCAAGAAGGGCGGGCTCGACCTGAAGCTGGCCTGGGACGTGATCAAGGCCAGCTCGGGCAACAGCTTCGTCCACGAGACCGAAGGCCAGCTCATCCTGAACGGCAGCTACAATATCAACTTCACCATGGACCTGGCCCGCAAGGACCTCTACTTCGCCCATCAGATGGGCCGTGAGTTCGGCGTGCCTCTCGAGCTCGCCGGGCTCACCGAGCAGATCTTCGCCCGCGCGCGGGCCATGTACGGTGGCGGCGCGCAGTCGCCGATGGTCGTCAAGATGCTCGAGGAGGCCGTCGGCACCGACCTGCGCGCCCCGGGCTTCCCCGCCGAGCTGGAGCCTGAGTGACGGACGCCCTGTAGCTCGCTCGCGGGGCGAATAGTACCGCGATATGTTGATGCTGCTGCAGGATGTTCTCCCTCGCGCTTGACTCGAAGAACATCCGGCAAAATACTGCTGGTCTTGTGTGGAAGGAGACAGCTGCGATGGACATCAGGGATTTCGAAATGAAGTTCTTCTCTCTCGAGGGCAAGAACTGCATCGTGACCGGCGGCAACACGGGGCTTGGCCAGGCTTTTGCCTTGGCGCTGGCCAAGGGCGGCGCCAGCGTCTTCGTCCCCAGTATCGTGGACGACGACGGCTCCACCAGGCAGATGATCGAGGCCGAAGGTGTGCGCTACGAGTTCATGAAGAGCGACATCACCGCCCCGGGCGCCCCCGCTCAAGTCATCGACGAGTGCATCACGCGGTTGGGTGCGCTCGACATTCTGGTGAACAGCGCGGGCATCTGCCCGCTCGCCTCGGTCCTCGACTTCGGCCGGCCCCAGTGGGACGCCACGGTCGCCGTCAACCTCACCGCCGCCTTCGAGATGAGCCACGA
>JAPLCM010000205.1 GCA_026392275.1 Actinomycetota bacterium
AGGCGGCGCGCAAGCGGATAGACGCAGGCCAGCGTGACGAGGCCGGCGATGACGGCGGGGAGGCGCCAGCCGAAGGCGCGGTCGCCGAACAGCACGATGCCGGCGGCGATGGCGAACTTGCCCATCTCCGGGTGTGGCCACGACACCTCGGCGCCGGCCTCCCAGCGCAGCGGCGGCTCCGGGCCCACGCGACCGTCGACGATGGCTTTGGCGTCCTTGGCGTAATACACCTCGTCGAACATGTACTCCGCCGGGGTGGCCACCTGCCACAGGCGCAGCGCCGCCGAGATGAGCAGGATGAGCGCCACCGCCAGGACGATGCGGCGCCGGCGCGCCGGATCGGCTATGGGGACTGGTGTTTCCAGCACGGGGACTGTCTGACTCCTTCGGGCGAGCTGTGCTTCGACGGTCATTATAGTCGTCCACGCCCACGCTGCGCTGGCTCTGGGGGCGACCTCATCCGCGAGAGCAGGAGCTGCGACGCGGTGGCTCGCGGGATGGGTCGCGGTGCTCCGTCAGGGCGCGCCGTGGGACTTGGCGGCGCCCCGGGTTCATGATACAAGTGCGCAGGTTAACGCGGCGGCCGTGGGCGCGGCCGCGCGCGTCCGTCCTTCCCATACGTCTACCGAGAGTGGAGGCTGCAATAGATGGCTGACGAGAAGAAACTGACGATACCGGGCCAGAGCACGGGCCCGATGGGCGAGCGCGGCACGATCACCGCCACGCTGCGCGATGCCACCGCCAACCCAGGCCCGCTCGGGCTCATGGCGTTCGGCCTCACCACCGTGCTCCTGAACGTCCACAACGCAGGTCTCATCCCCCTGAGCGGCATCATCCTCGCGATGGGCGTGTTCTACGGCGGCATCGCCCAAGTGATCGCTGGCATCATGGAGTGGAAGAAGAACAGTACCTTCGGCATGACCGCGTTCATCTCCTACGGCTTCTTCTGGCTGACTCTCGTCGGCATCTTCGCCTTCCCGAAGTGGATCGGCTCGGCCGACCTCGAGCTTGGCGCCACGGCGACGGCCCTCGGCTACTATCTGTTCGCGTGGGGCGTATTCACCGCGCTGATGTTCATCGGCACGCTGCGCATCAACCGCTCACTGCAGACGGTGTTCCTCAGCCTGACCGTGCTGTTCGTGCTGCTCGCCCTCGGCGAATGGACGGGCAACGCGACGATCACCAAGATAGCCGGCTGGGAAGGCATCTTCGTAGGCCTCTCGGCGGTGTACGGTTCCATCGCGCAGGTCTGGAACGAGCTCTACGGCCGCGTGATCCTGCCCATCGGTCCGTACAAGAAATAGCAGCATCGCGGGCGCCGTGGCGCCCGCGATGCATGACCGACGACGGGCCGGGCTGCGCAGGCAGCTCCGGCCCGTCGTGGGTCTACCGGTCCCCTTCGTCCGCAACGACCTTTTCCCAGAGCAACTCGCAGAGGATGGTCGCCGCCGCGGGATCATGGTCCGGTGGCGGCTACGTCGACACCTTGGGTCCGGAGAGTGGGGGCTTTGCCCACGGCGTCCGTGGGAGCCTCACGTAGTCTTCTCTCCCTCTCGACGAGCGCCGTCCCGCGCTTGAGTCTGTCGCGCCCAGGGGACGGCTAGGAGGGCAGAGCCTCTCACGCTTCTGCCCGGGTATATCCTTGCCCCGATGCCCCAACGTCCCGTGGCGGGCCCCGCCGCGTCCTCCCGGAGGTGTTCATGAGCCCCACAGGTGAGTCGAGCGCCGCGGTTGCGGCGGACTTCGTGCTGCGCGGCGCCAGCGAGCTGGTCACGATGAACGCACCGCCGGCCGAGGGCCTCGGCGCCATCGCCGGCGGCGCCCTCGCGGCCAGGTACGGCGTCATCGTCTGGGTCGGGCGCGAGGCGGACTTGGCGCAGGCCGTGGACCTTGCGCTCGACGGCATCGACGCCGACGCCGAGGGCCACTGCGTGCTGCCCGGCTTTGTCGACGCGCATACGCACGTACCGTTCGCCGGGTCGCGGGCCGCCGAGTACGGCGAGCGGCTCGCCGGATCGAGCTACGGCGAGATCCTCGCCCGCAGCGGCGGCATCAACGTCACGGTGGCGGCGACGCGCCGGGCCTCGGAAGAGGAGCTGGCGCGTCTCTCAAGCGCGCGCTACGACAGCATGCTTCGCCACGGCACCACGACCGCGGAAGTCAAGAGCGGGTACGGCCTCACCGTGGCCGACGAGGCCAAGCAGCTACGCGCCGCGGCCACACCTCACGCGCTGCGCCGCGAGCTCACCTTCCTCGGGGCGCACCTCGTGCCGCCCGAGTACGCTGGTCACGCCGACGACTACGTCCGGCTCGTCTGCGACGAGATGATCCCCGCTTGCGCGCCGCTGGCGCGCTGGTGCGACGTCTTCTGCGACGAGGGCGCGTTCACCGTCGAGCAGGCGCGGCGCGTTCTCAGCGCGGGCGCGGCGGCCGCGCTCGGTCTGCGCATCCACGCCGACGAGCTGGCGCGCTCCGGCGGCTCCATGCTGGCCGCCGAGCTGGGCTGCGCCTCGGCCGACCATCTGATGCACGCCACCGGGGAGGAGATCGCGGCGATGAAGGCCGCCGGCGTGGTCGCGGTACTGCTGCCGGGCACCAGCTACACGCTGGGCGTGCCTTTCGCCCCCGCACGAGCGTTTCTGGAGGCCGGGGTCACCGTCGCTCTGGCGAGCGACTTCAACCCCGGTAGCTGCAACTGCGAGAACCTGCAGCTGATGATCTCGCTGGCTTGTCAGGGCATGAAACTCACGCCGGACGAGGCGTTGTACGCGGCCACGGTCGGTGGCGCAGCGGCGCTGCGCCGCGACGATGTGGGCAACCTTGCGGTGGGCAAACGCTGCGACTTCAGCGTACTCGTCGCCGAGAGCCGCACCGAGTTGCCGTATCACTTCGGCGTCAATCTGGTGAGTGACGTGGTCGTCGGGGGCCGGGTCGTGGTCCGCGCCGGCTCCGTCTGTCGCGGCTCGTCGGCGCCCGAGCCAACCGCGGTGTGCGCCCGAGACGCTCCCCCCGAAGCCGGAGGTTCACGATGACGCTCGTCGAGTGCGTGCCTAACTTCTCCGAGGGCCGGCGGCCCGAGGTCATCGACCAGATCGTCGCCGCAATCGCCGCGGTTGACGGGGTGCACGTGCTCGACCGTCAGAGCGACGTCACGCACAACCGCTGCGTGATCACCTTCGTGGGGCCCGATGAGGCGGCCGCGCAGGCTGCCTTCGGCGGCATCGTCGCGGCCGCCCGCCTCATCGATCTCACTGCCCACGACGGCGCACACCCGCGCTTCGGCGCCGCGGACGTCATCCCGTTTGTGCCCGTCAAGGAGGACGACATGCCGGTCTGCGTGGAGCTGGCGCGAGGGCTTGCCGCCCGCGTCGGCGCGGAGCTCGACATACCCGCGTACCTCTACGAGGACGCGGCCCGCCGCCCCGAACATCAGGATCTGGCCGACGTGCGACGGGGTGAGTTCGAAGGCTTGCGCGATGCCATTCTCACCGACCCGGAGCGAGCGCCGGACGAAGGGCCTCCGCGCCTGCATCCCACCGCCGGCGCCGTGGCCATCGGCGCTCGCCCGCCGTTGATCGCCTACAACGTCAATCTCGACAGTGACGATGTCGCCCTTGCCCGCGAGATCGCCGTCGCCATCCGCGAGCGCGACGGCGGCTTCCCCAAGGTCAAGGCCATGGGCCTGGCGCTGGGCGACTGCGTGCAGGTGTCCATGAACCTCGTGGACTACCGCGTCACCTCGATGCACACCGCCTACGAAGAGGTGGCCCGGCAGGCGGCCGCGCGCGGAGTACAGGTCCGCGAGAGTGAGGTCGTGGGCCTGCTGCCCGAGGCCGCCTTGGTCGACGTCGCCCGCCGGGCGCTGAGGGCGACGGGCTTCACCCAGCAGCAGGTGCTCGAGGCACGCGTGCTGGATCTGCTCACGGGGTCGTGAGCGCGTAAGGCGGCCGCGCTTGGCCGCGCCCGGCCGCCCTGCGCGTCGTACTAACGTGACTCCCGCGCGCGTGCACGGTTTTCCGTCCGTCCCCGCTCCTATCATTTCCCTTGACACGAACATGGGTTCGTCCTAAGCTTCATACGAACACGTGTTCGCCATCAAAGGAGGAACGGTGCAAGGTCTCACACCGCGACAGCAGCAAGTCCTCGAGTTCATCCGCGAGAGCGTGCGCGCCAACGGCTATCCGCCGACTGTGCGCGAGATCTGCGCGGCGCTCAATCTCTCGTCGCCGTCTACGGTGCACGCGCACCTCGCCAACCTCGAGCGTCTGGGGCTCATCAAGCGCGATCCCACCAAGCCGCGCGCTCTCGACGTCGTGCAAGACCTGCGCCCGCGGCGTCCCCTGCCGCTGGTCGGCCGCGTCGCCGCCGGCCAGCCCATTCTCGCCGAGGAGAACATCGAGGAGCTCATCGATGTGCCGGCCTTCCTGCGCCGCGACGACGACGATTTCGTCCTCCGCGTGCAGGGCGACTCCATGACCGATGCCGGCATCTACAGCGGCGACTTCATCGTGGTGCATGCGCAAGACCAGGTGCAGAACGGCGAGATCGTCGTTGCCCTGGTGGGCGACGAGGCCACCACCAAGCGCTTCTTCAGCGAGGGCCGCAGGGTGCGCCTGCAGCCCGAGAACGAGAACTACGAGCCGATCATCGTCAACGCCGACGAGGTACAGCTCGTCGGTCGAGTCGTGGGGGTGCTTCGCCAGCTATGAGCACCATGCCTCTCGCCACAGTCCCTTGTCCTACACTCGCCGACACCATCGACGAGGCGCTCGCGGCCGCGCTCGCCGGTCGCGGCGAGCCCTGCCTGTGGTGCGGAGGCGAGTCTCTCGCGGTCGTGAGCGCCGATATCTGGAGCGGCCGGGTCGCGCTGCGCTGCCGCGAGTGCGGCAGCGAGCTCAGCGGCGTGGTGCCGCGCTATCTTCGCGAGGTGCCCAGATGACCGCGGGGCGCGCAGTCCACGGGGCGACGCCGGCGGGGCCAGCGCAGCTCCGCGCGGGCGCTGGCCGCCGCGGTAGCCGGCGTCCGAACAATCGGTCCGGCCGGCGACGGCTTCGCCGGCGCCGCCTCGCCGGCCTGCTGCGATTCGTCGTCTTCCTCCTGCTGATCTTCGTGGCGGTGTGGGCCGGCGTGCGCGTTGCCCACGCCGGCACCGACGCCGACGTGTACACCGGCCACACTTACGTCGTGAGCAGCGGCGACACGCTGTGGGGCATCGCCGGCCGCGAGTACGGCTCCGACGTCGATCTGCGTCGTGCCATCTACCGGATCCGCGAGGTGAATCGCCTTGAGACCTCCACCGTCTCGCCCGGCGACCGCCTCACGCTGCCCTACATTGAGGAGTAGGGGCGCGGAGCTTCACGTGCGTGCGGTATACTTGCCCGGCGCCGGGACGTGGCGCAGCCTGGTAGCGCACCTGCTTTGGGAGCAGGGGGTCGGCGGTTCGAATCCGCCCGTCCCGACCACCACATGTCTCTGGGCGGGAGTAGCTCAGTTGGTAGAGCATCAGCCTTCCAAGCTGAGGGTCGCGGGTTCGAGACCCGTCTCCCGCTCCATTGCCCGCCCTCCGGTCGCGGCGACCACCGCGGAAGCCGGGTAGCCGTACGCTGAACACCTCTCGCGCCCGTAGCTCAGCTGGATAGAGCAGGAGACTTCTAATCTTCAGGTCGCAGGTTCGAATCCTGCCGGGCGCGCCAGTCGCTTCTCGCTGTCACCATTCCGCCTCCGGCACGCTCACGGTGCGCTAGGACCCGACCGGTCTTACGTCCGATGTGATCAGGGTGGCGTCGGCAGCGGCAGCGGCGGCAGCGGCGCGCTTCGGCGCCCGGGAAGACCGACTTGCCGGCGGCGCCCGCGCGACCCCCTCAGAGCGGGTACAGGCTTGTGCTGGCGAAGAGGAGGCCGGTTCGCCGCAAGTTACCCATGGCGGATCGCCGGGTAGAAGCTTCGCCATGGAGAAGCATGACGACAGCGACAGCGGCAAGCCAGTGCCGGCTGAGGAGCGGATTCTCATCGATAGGGTCGCCGCCGCACTCGCTTCTCACGACAAGCCGGCGGCCGTTCGCACGGCCGTCGAGGCCGTCACCTCAGGCGCGATCAGCATCGCGGCACTCTATCGCGACGTGCTGACGCCGCTCCTTGCCCACGCCGGCGCATTGTGGCAGCACGGCAAGCTGGCGATCTGGGAGGAGCACCTCGCAAGCGCGACGGTGCGCACCGTCGTCGAGATCCTCTACCCGGGGGTGCTCAAGGCCAAGGCGGCCGTCCCGCCCGCCGGACGCAGCGTCCTCCTGGCCAGCCCTCCAGAGGAGGGACACGACCTGGGTCTGCGCATGATCAGCGACCGCTTCGACATGGCCGGCTGGACGACCTACTTCCTCGGCGCCGACACACCGGTGGATGAGGTCGCCGACGCTGCTCTGAGGCTGGGTGTGGACGCCCTCGTGCTCAGCTCCTCCACGCACTACCACCGCGTCGCCTTGCGCCGCCACGTGGATCACTTCAAGCGGGAACTGCCGGGCGTGGACGTGTGGGTGGGCGGCCCGGCCTTCGCCCACGACACCAACGCCTGGGCGGCGAGCGAACTGCTCGATCTCGAGGCCCTGCTGGGAGAGCCCCCGCTGCCGGGCGGCGAGGACGTCTGAGCAGTGCTCAGCCTCAGCATCGCCGCTCGCTTTCTGCGCAAGAGCCCCGCGCAGTCCGTCCTCATCGCCGCCGGCATCGCCATCGGCATCGGCGTCCAGGTGTTTCTCGGCTCGCTCATCACCAGCCTCCAGACGAGCCTCGTCGACCAGACCATCGGCAACAGCCCGCAGCTGATCGTTCAGGCCGCCGCGGCCGGCGTCCCGCTCGACTACACCTCCGGTCTGCAGCTGGCCATGAAGAACGAATCGCAGATCACGACGTCCGTGCCCACGCGTTCGTTCTCCGCCATCTTCAAGAAGGGCGCCGAGAGCGCGCCGCTGCAGCTCATCGGCGGCCAGCTGGCGCAACTGGACACGATCTACGACATCTCCGGGCGCCTCACGTCGGGCACCGCGCAGCTGGGCGCCCAGCAGGTGATGGTGGGCAAGGATTTCGCCGACACCTACGGCCTCAAGGCCGGTGACAGCGCGTCGTTCGTGCTCCCCGACGGCAAGCCCGCCGCGCTCACCGTGAGCGGCGTCTTCGATTTCGGCTCGGCGGCGGCCAACAGCACGACGGCCTTCGTCGACGGCGGCTACGCCGCCGGCGTGCTCGGCCTGGGCGCCGACCAGTACACGGCCATCGACGCCCAGGTGAGTAACGTCTTCGACTCGGAGGCCGTCGCTGAGAGCCTGCGCGCGCAGCCTGCTCTGAGCGGCCTCAAGGTGACAGAGTGGCAGGCGCAGAACGCCGATCTGCTCTCGGCCCTCCAGAGCCAGAGCTCGTCGAGCTACATGATCCAGTTCTTCGTCCTGGTGGCCGTAGCGCTGGGAATCGCCTCGACGCTCGCCATCTCGGCCGTGCAGAAGACGCGCCAGATCGGCATCCTCAAAGCGATGGGCATGAAGGACCGCCAATCCGGCCGCATCTTCCTCTGGCAGGCGGTCATCCTCGGGGTCAGCGGAGCCGCCATGGGCGTCGTCGCCGGGCTGGCGCTCATCGCACTGTTCACCTTCCTGGGGCGCAACTCCACCTCGCTGTTTCCGATCACTCCTCAGATCGGCTTCGTCGTGATCTCGTTCGTGGTCGGCGTGCTGGTGGCGGTGGCCTCGTCGCTGATCCCCTCGCGCCGCACTTCGAAGCTCGACCCGATCGAGGTGATCCAGGGTGGCTGAGGTACTCCTTCACGCCGAAGGCTTGGGGAAGACCTACGGCACCGTAGCGAAGACGGTGGCGCTCACCGACGTCTCGTTCGACCTGCGGGGTGGGGAGTTCGCTTCGATCATCGGCCAGTCGGGATCGGGCAAGTCCACGCTGCTCAACCTAATCGGCCTGCTGGACACGCCGACCACCGGGCGCGTGGTGTTGAAGGGGCACGACACGGCGGCGGCGAACCGCAAACAGCGCGCCGCCCTGCGCAATGACTTCATCGGCTTCGTGTTTCAGTTCCACTACCTGCTGCCGGAGTTCAGCGT
>JAPLCM010000314.1 GCA_026392275.1 Actinomycetota bacterium
GCCGGCGCCACGGAGGCGACGAACGACGTCTTCCGCACCCTCGGCATCGCCATGCTGATCGCCATCCTGCTCGTGTACCTCATCATGGTCGCCACCTTCCGCAGCCTGCTGAACCCGCTGATCCTGCTGGTCAGCATCCCGTTCGCCGCGGTGGGCGCCGTACTCGCGCTGGTGGCCACCGGCACGGCGCTGGGCATGCCCAGCCTCGTCGGCCTGCTGATGCTCATCGGCATCGTCGTCACCAACGCCATCGTGCTGCTCGACCTCGTAGAGCAGTTCCGCCGCCGCGGCATGGACGCGCGCAGCGCGGTCGTCGAGGGCGGCCGGCGGCGACTGCGCCCGATCCTCATGACCGCGGTGGCCACCATCCTGGCGCTCACGCCCATGGCCCTGGGCATGGGCAAGGGCGGCTACCTCTCCACGCCTCTGGCGATCGTCGTGATCGGCGGCCTGTTCACCTCCACGATGCTCACGCTCATACTGGTGCCGGTGCTGTACCTCGTCTTCGACCGCGTGCGACCGCAGAACGCCTACGAACGCGAACAGGAGTTCACCGTGCCTGGGGCTGCGGAGACGGCGCCGGGCTGAGAAGCGGTGCAGACGGGCCTTTTCGGGAGTACCCTTGTGCGGAGCGCCGGCGCACAGCGTACCGGCCCCGCAGTGGTCACCCGCCGAAAGGAGTCGAGCGTGGCAAAGCCAGCCGCCAAGAAGACCCCCAGGAAGACGACCCGCGTGAGCGCGCCCAGGACCGCTCCGGCCCCTGCGGCCGCGGCGCCCAAGGCGCCGCGCGAGCTCACCAGAGCGGAGCTCATCGACGAGCTCAACAAGGACCTCGCCAAGGAGTACTCGGCGCTGATCCAGTACGTCCAGCACGCGTCCGTCATCACCGGCCCGCAGTACGACGCCATCTCGGCAGAGCTCACGGTGCACTCCAACGAGGAGCACCTGCACGCCATCACGCTCAGCGACCAGATCGACTTTCTCGGCGGCGTGCCAGACGTGAACGTCGCCGACATCCACATCTCACCAGATTCCAAGACCATGCTCGAGCAGGACCTCGTCGGCGAACTCGACGCCATCGCGCGCTACCGGGAGCGCATCGGTCAGGCCGAGCTGCTGCAGGAGTACGGCCTGCGCCGGGCGCTCGAGGACATCCTCGTCGTCGAGGAAGAACACGCCCGCGACCTGCAGAGCGCACTGGACCTGTAGAGGCGCCGGCCGCCGGCCGCTTTCACGACGCCTGACCGGCGGCCGGGCTTCCCCTCCCGCCGCCGGTCAGGCTGCTTCGGGAAGCGGACGCCGCGCCGCCTGCGCTTGCTCGCGGCGCCGCTTCCAGCCCGGCGCCAGCGCCAAGAACAGGCCGGCGCCCACCAGGCCCTCCACCAGCAGGATGGCGAACGCCTGGCGGCCGCCGAAGGTGTCCATGGCCCAGCCGCCGAAGGCGGGACCGAGCGCCGCCCCGCCGCTCCACGCGATCGTCCACATGCCCATGTAGCGGCCGCGCACGGCCTCGGGGGCGAGGTCCGACACTTCGGCCGAGGCCACCGGCGAGAGCAGTGTCTCGCCGAGGCTCATCACGACGATGAGGATGATCAGCGACCACAGCGGGCCGGCGAAGGCCGAGCCGCCGATGCCGACCGCCAGGGCGGCGCTGGCGATGGCCAGCAGGACCATGCGGTTTTTGAACCGTGTGGCGCGCACGAGGGGGTACTGCACGGTGGCGACGATGAGGGCGTTCAGCGCCAGCAGCATCCCCCACTCCCCGAAGGGCACGCCGAGGTACTCGGTGATGTAGACGGAGTAGATCGAGCCGAAGTTGCCGATACAGAACACGGGCAGCACGGCGACCAGACAGAACACGAGAAACACGCGGTCGTGAAGTACGATGCGATAGCCGCTGCGTCCTTGCGCGTCGCGGTGCTTCTGCGGCGACGTGGCGCTCGCCGGGCGGCTCTCGCGGATGGTGAAGGACATGATCGCCACCATCAGCGCGCAGCCCGCGGCGGCGGCCAGGAACAGCTCCCGAAAGGTCACGCCGAAGCCGAGGGCCAGCCCGGCCGCCGCGGGCCCCACGACGACGCCCAGGTTCATCGCCACGCGACTGACGCTGAACGCTTCCTGTCGCTTCTCGGGCGACAGCAGGTCGGCGATCATGGCATTGCTCGCTGTCTGGAACAGCGGCCATCCCAGGGAGCTCTCGATGGCGACCAGCAGCGCGACCTGCCACACCTCGGTCACAAACGCGAAGCCGACGAACCAGACCACCCCCATGCTGACCGACAACAGGATGACCCAGCGGCGACCGAGACGGTCGGTGAGATGCCCGCCCCAGAACTGCACAGGCATCACGGCGACCGGCACCAGCCCGAAGAGCACGCCGATCATCGACATGGACACGCCCAGCTCCCTGTGCAGGTAGATGCCCTCGAAGGGGAAGGCGAGCGCCGCGGCGGCAACGTAGATGAAGATGCCCAGAGTCAGTACCCAGAACTGGCTGGGGAACGAGCGGAGCTCCCGCAGGGACCGTTTGAAGGGGGTCGACACGCCCTCATGGTACCGGAGGCGCGGGCGCCCGCGCAGCCCGGCAGCCTGCGCCACGCGCAGCGAGAGGCGCGGCCCGCGGGCGGACGCCGCCCGATGCCCAGCCGAGGGAGCCTCATGCCCTGCACCGCTCGCCACGCGTCGGCAGGCACCGGGGCCGCGGCGCGATGACCCAGCCCTGCCGCCCGCCGGCCCTCTCTTGTCTCGAGTAAAGTGAACGCCTCGTGCGGGCATATCTCCGAGCCTCCGGGAGCGCCCCCTGAAGTTGCTCATTGTTGACTGAACCCCGCGACGCCGGTAGGTTCTGCGCATGCTTCTGAGCGTCCAGCAAGCCGCGCGGCGGTTCGGCGTGTCGCCGGTCACGATCCGCCGCTGGACCGCGACCGGTTTTCTGCCGTGCACGCGCACCGCCGGCGGCCACCGTCGCATCGACGACCACGACATCGACGACCTCGCCAAGGCCATCGGCAACAGCAACCACCTGGCCGCCCAGCTCGCCCGCGAGCGCGAGGTCGACGTGCTCATCAACACCTCTATCGCGCTCGCCGGCAAGATCGACCTCACCGAGCTCCTGGTGGAGATCGCGATGCGCATGACCAGCCTGCTCGACTGCCACTTCTGCGCCATCTCGGAGTACGACACCGAGGCCCAGAGCCTCGTCACGCTGGCCGAGTACGACCACGCGGGGCGGCGCCTCCCCGACGGCAGCCCGTACGACCTCAGGGATTTCCCCCTCACGCGCACCGTGCTGCAGGATCAGACGGCGGCGGTCGTGAACAGCGACGACCCCGACGCCGACCCGGCCGAGGTCGCCGAGCTGCGCCGCGAGGGCGATCGCAGTCTTCTGATGGTGCCGCTCATCGTGCAGGGCGACACCATCGGCATCCTCGAGGTGGTCGACCAGAAGCGCTCGCGCGCGTACTCACGGCAGGAGCTCCGCCTGGCCGGCGCCATCGCCGGTCAGGCGGCCGTGGCGATCAAGAACGCCAAGCTGTTCGCAGAGCGGTGCCGCAGCGACGAGGACGTGTCCAGCCTACGTCGCGTGCTCGTCGATCTCACCACACGCGCGCCGGCGGTGAGCGCCGCGGGGCGCGGCCCTGACCTCCTCACCGCTGTGGCCGGCGCCGTCTGCGAAGCCTTCGGCGCCATCTCCTGCGTCGCCAGCGTGGGCGGCGCGAGCGCCGGCGCCTTCGGTGCCGGTCGGGTCGCCGCCCGCCCCGCATCCGGCAACGCCGAGCGCGGCGCCAACGCCAGCCTCGTCGTGTCGCGCGACCCCTCGGGACGCACCGACCTCACCCTCGCCGTCACGCTCGGCGAACCACCCGGCGAGGGCCAGGTGGAGCTTCTCGACTTCATCGTCGCGATCACCGCCGGCGTGATGGCGCCCGCCGGACCAGCCGCCTGAGATCTGCCGCCGCGCGCGACAGCAACGCGAAGAGATCGGCGCGCTCGTCGTGCGTCCCGCGCTGTTCATCGCCGGATAGCTGGGCTTCCTCGCCGTGAGAACGCCGCTCAAACTTCGCCGGCTGCGCCCAAGAAACCTCGCGGCAGTTGATGAAGGCCGCAGGCGCCGGTAGGGTTTGTCCATGTACTGCAGCGTACAGCTTGCCGCGCGCCGTCTGGGAGTGTCGCCGCACACCATCCGCCGCTGGACGGCCTCCGGCTTCTTGCCCTGCACGCGCACCGCCGGCGGGCACCGGCGCATCAAGCTCGAGGACATCGACGAGCTCACCCATCTCATCGGCGGGAGCAATCATCTGGCCGCCCGCCTGGCCCGCGAGCGCGAGCTCGAGACGCTGGTCGAGACGGCGATCGTCGTCTCCAGCCGCCTGGAGGTCCCCGAGCTGCTCCGAGAGATCGCCAAGCAGATGACCACCCTGCTCGACGCCCACATGTGCGTGATCTCCGAGTACGACCCGGCGACCCGCACCGTCTCGGTGCAGGCCGAGTACGACGATCTCGGCAACCGCAGCGTCGACACCATGACCTACACGCTCAGCCAGTTCCCCATGGCCCGCAAGGCCATCGAGGACCACGAGAGCATCACCGTGAACGTGAGCGATCTGCACGCCGACGCGGCCGAGGTCGCGATCATGCGCCGCGACGGCGACAAGTGCCTGCTCATCCTGCCGATGATCCACCAGGGCCAGGCCATCGGTCTGCTCGAGGTGCTCGATCATCAGCGCGAACGGCGCTTCAGCCGCCAGGAGATGCGCCTCGCGAACGCCCTCGCCGGGCAGGCCGCCGTGGCGATGCGCAACGCCAAGGTGTTCGCGCAGCTCAAGAACAGCGACGAGGACGTGCTCTCCCTGCGCCACGCCATCGAGAGGATCGCCGCCGGGCACGCCGCCCTCGTGAGCCAGTCCTCGGCGAGCGGAGTACTTCAGGCGACGGCCGACCTGGCCGCGCAGGCGCTCGACGCCGTGTCCTGCGTGGCCGGCTGCAACGGGATCAGCGCCGGTGCCGCGGGCGGGCGCGGCGGCGCCGGCGGCGCCCGCGGCACCCGGACCGACGCCGCCTACGTGATCGTCTCGACGGCGCCCTGCGGAGCGGGCCGGCTTGCCCTCACCCTCACCCTGAGGCGCGCCGCCGGCGAGGGCCAGGCCGAGCTCCTCGGTCTTATCGCCGCCATGGCTGCCGGCGCGCTCGCGAGTCTGCCCGCCGCCTGACGCCTCCTGCGGCGCCGTCGGCGGCGCCCGCGCGGGCCTCTCTCGGAGCGCCCGGCGGCGGCGCTTCCCGCGACGTCCGCTCTGCTATCCTCACGCCATGCCCGCGGCCGCTCCTCCCCAGCTCGTCGTACTCGACACCGAGACCACCGGTCTCGACGCGGAGCGCGACCGCATCATCGATATCGGCGCCGTCCGTCTCGGCCCCGACCTCGAAGTCAGCGACCGGTTCGCGACGCTCGTCGACCCGGACGTGCCGATCCCCCTCTTCATCACGCGCCTGGTGGGCATCACCGATGCAGACGTGCGCGGCGCGCCCGCCTTCCCGGCGGCGTTCTCTGCCCTGCGCGAGTTCGCCGGCGACGCGATACTCGTCGGCCACAATGTCGGCTTCGACCGCGAACATCTGGAAGCCGGCGCCCGCAGAGCAGGCCTGTCACCCCTGCCGAACGCGTGGTTCGACACCCTCGAGGCGGCTCTGTTGCTGTACCCGGAACTCGACCGGCACGCGCTGGCCATCCTGGCCGCCGAGTTCGGCATCGAGCGCCAGGCGCACCGCGCGCTTCCAGATGCGGAGTCGGCGGCCGACGTACTGAAGCGGCTGAGCGCCCGCGCCGCGGGCCTCGGCGCCGAGGAGCGCGGTCTGCTGACGGCCGTCCGCTGGGCGCCGCTCGACCTGCTCGACAGGTTCGAGGCGACGCCCGACGTGGCGCCCCCACCCGTGGTCGCCGACGAGCCCAGAAGCGGCGGCGCGCTTGCCGTTCTGCCGGTCGACGCCGGCGGCTGGCGCGCCGAGCTGGGGGTCGACGCAGAGGGCGGCGAAGAGCAAGGCGTGGACGGCGCGTCCGCACGCGCCGCGCCGGGCCTGGCCGCGCGGCTCCCCGGCTTTCGCCGTCGCCCCGGCCAGGGGCAGCTCGCCGCCGCCGCCGCCGACATCTTCGCGGGCGGCGGCGTGGGCCTCTTCGAAGCCGGCACCGGTATGGGCAAGAGCCTCGCCTACCTCCTGCCGGCAGCCTTCGCCGGCGCCGCCGCCGGCCGCCGCATCGTCGTGAGCACCAAGACGAAAGCCCTGCAGCGCCAGCTGGCCGCGCATGAGCTGCCCATCGTCGCGCAGGCGCTGCCGCCGGGCTGGCGCTGGGCGCTGCTCATGGGCCGCGAGAACTACGTCTGCCGGCGGCGGCTCGACGAGGCAGTGGCCGCCGAGAGCGAGGCACTGCCGGACCGCGACCGATCGCTGGCGCTCGCGTACCTCGTGGGCAGGGCGCGCCGCGGCGAGGTCGACCTCTCCGCGCTGCCGTACCGCGCCTCGCGGGAGCTGCCCGCCCTGGCCGAGTTGACCCGCGAACTGCGTTCGTCGCGGGCCACCTGCCTGGGCCGGCACTGCCCCTCCCGGCGCGGCTGTCACTGGCGGCTCGCGCGCACTCGCGCAGAGGCGGCGCACCTGTTGTGCGTAAACCACGCCCTGCTGCTCACGGCCCCCGGGGCGCTCCCTCCGTTCGAGGATGTCGTCATCGATGAGGCCCACCTGCTGTATCACGAAGCCACCGAGGCGTTCAGCGAAGCCATCGACGCGCTGACCATCGACCTGCTGCTCGCCGATCTGCGCGGCCGGCGCCGGCAGCGGCCGCTGCCGCTGAGACTGCGGGCGGCGGCTCGGCGCGCCGAGCCCGGCGAGGCGCGCGCCCTCGCGGCGGCCGCCGATTCGTGCGCCCGGGCGGCCGAGCTCCTCCCCGACCTGGTGCGCGCCGTCGGCGAGACACTCGCCGATCTCGGCGTCGCGGCCCGCGACGAGGACGCCGAGCCGGGTGAGCGCGGCGGCGGCCGGCGGAGCGCGGCGGACGCAGAGTACAACCAGACGGTGTGGATCACGCCGGGCCTTCGCGAGCACCCGGCCTGGGATCCGTTCGCGGTCGCCACGGGCCTGCTCACCGAGGGCCTCGCGGCTCTGGCCGCCGGCGTGGCGCCGGCCGTCGAGGCCCTGCCCGACGAACACCGCGAACACGCCGCAGTGGTGGCTCTCGCCGACGACGCCGCACGCTACGGCGCTCTGCTCGGCGAACTCCCCGAGAGCGGCGGCGCGGACGCCGTCGTCTGGGGCGAGATCGAGGCCGCCCGGCGCGTTGGCGGCGGCGTCGACGGCGGCGCCCCGCGCCCCGCGCGCTGGACGCTCACGCGCACGCCACTCACGCCTGCGCGCCAGGTGCGCGAGGCGCTCTGGGACCGCCTGCGCAGCGCCGTCCTCACCAGCGCCACCCTGACGGTCTCCGGCTCGTTCGCGTACTTTCGCGGCATGACCGGCCTGGACGCGGACGTCGACGTGGTCGAGCGCGTCTTCCCCTCGCCCTTCGACTTCAGCCGCCAGGCGGTGCTTGTGCTCGAGCACGATCCCGGCGGCGTCTGGCGGCCCGATGCGCTCGCCGAGCGCCACGGCGAACGCCTCAAGCGCCTCGCCGCCGTGACCGGCGGCCGCACCCTGGCGCTGTTCACCAACAAACGCGATATGAACCTGGTGGCCGCCGCGGTCGGCGCGCATGTGGAAGACGACGGCGTTCTCGTGCTGGCCCAGGGCCTGCACGGCAGCGCGGCCGCCCTGGCCGATGAGTTCCGCACGCATCCCGCAACGATCCTGCTCGGCGTCGACACGCTCTGGACCGGGCAGGACTTCCCCGGCGACACGCTCACCTGCCTCGTGATCGCCAAGCTGCCCTTCCCGCGCCAGGACCCACTGTTTCACGCCCGGCGGCGCGCCTGCGACGAGGCCGGCGAACGCTGGTTCGACACGTTCTATCTGCCCGAGGCGGTGCTCAAGTTCCGACAGGGCTTCGGCCGCCTCATCCGCACCGAGACCGACACGGGCGTCGTGGTCGTGCTCGACCAGCGGCTCACGCAGAAGAACTACCGGGGCGCATTCGTCGACAGCCTGCCGCAACTGGAGGTCGTCGAAGCCGCCCCCGAGGAGATCCCGGCTGTCGTGGAGCACTACCTGCGACGGCTCGTCGGCGACACCTGAGCGCGGGGCCGTCGACCTCGGATCAAGATCCGTGGCAACGATCCGCGGCGGGGGCTATCCTTGACGCGCCGATCGACCCCGTCGAGGAGAAGGCCCATGCCCGAGCACACGCGCGACCAGATGGTGGCCCCGGGGCAGCGACCGGAGACTCCCCGCTGCCCCTTGCCCGCCGGCGTTGCGCCTCTCCCGGCGAGCGCTGCCCTCGAGGCGCACGAGGCCGCCCGCCTGGCGCGCGCCGCCAAAGCGCTCTCCGACCCCATCCGTCTGCGCATGCTGGCGCAGATGACGGCCGCCCAGTGCTGTCGCGGGCCGGGCGCTTCCAGCGCCGGCGTGGCGGAGCCTCAGGGCGTCTGCGTCTGCGAACTACAGGGCCTGTACGACCTGGCGCAGTCCAAGGTGTCGTACCACCTCAAGGTGCTCCGCGAAGCCGGCCTCGTGCGCGAGACGAAGCGCGGCAAGTGGAGTTTTTACGCAGTCGACGAGGCCGCTGCCCGCCGTGCCCTCACCGAACTCGGCGGCCTGCTCGGGATCTAGCCAGCCAGGCCGCTGCCGGCGCATCACGACCGTCTACTTCAGCAGCCTGCCGCTCCCTTTGGCGGCCTGCACGTCGACCCGCTTGATGACGCGCGCCTTGCTGGTCTTGTGGCAGTGAGGGCAGGTGAGGGTCTTGTAGCTGTAGTAGGTGCCGTCCGGGTTCTTGCCCACCGCGGACGCGGTGAAGAAGTTGACCGTCGTCGGCACCTGGAAGGCGCGGCCGCACTTGTCGCAGCGGTACCCGGACCTGCGGGACACGAGACCCACGAACACCCACAGCCCCGCCAGAATGAGCAGGAACGTGGGCAGGAACCCTCGCCACGGGTAGATGACGACCAGCGCGAACACAATGATCGCGACGAAGATCGCGAGCTTCCAGGTGGTCGACCACCAGTCGTGCTTCGTGCGTTCTACGAAACGGGCCAACCCAGGGCCTTCCTTTCGTCACTCCGGCGAACGAAGCACCCCGCCGCCACAACGAAAGCACCGTCGGCGGTGAACAGGGTAACGACGTCAAAGCCCACAGGCCTCAGGCTCGCGTCGTCGATGGTGGACGCACGCACCGCGATGGTCGGCTACGTGAGCGGCGGCAGGAAGCTGCCGCCGGGGAACAGCATGGGCGTCTGCACAACGTTCATCAAGGCGTACGCGACCTCCCGGTGGTGCGAGACGGCGGCGCCGACGCTGCCGGCCGCCGCCGCGCCGCGCGCACTCACCCGCCGACGGGCCCAACGATGTAGCTCACCAGGGTGAAGATGCCGAACAGCGCTGCCCCGACGGCGATCGCGAAGGTCAGGGTGGCGAAGAAGCCTCCAAAGAACTGCTTGGCCATGATGCGCTCCCGCTCGAAGTGGCTCGGCCGGCGCACGTGCGCCACGCCAGAGTATGCCACTCCGCCCGCCGCCGACAAACCCCGGCCGGCGCAGGGCGCGCGCCGCCGCGCTTCTCGGGCCGGAGGCGGGCGCCCGCCACCGGCCGGCGTCGCCGGTGGCCCGACTCAAGTCAACGGGTAAGGCGGCCGACGAATGGGTACGACAGAGCGGACTTCAGCAACGAAACGGGAGATGCATATGGACGTCGAGTTCCAGAACGGTCCGGCCTTCACGGTCGCCGTCGCCCGCCTGGCCGGTGGGGAGAAGCTGCGCGCCGAGAGCGGCGCCATGATCAGCATGACAACGGGCACACAGATCGAGACCACGACCCAGGGCGGCATCCTCAAGGGTCTCAAGCGGTCGCTCTCGGGCGAATCCTTCTTCATGAACATGTTCACCGCCCCGCCGTCCGGCGGCGAGATCCTGCTGGCCGCGTCCCTCCCCGGCGACATGACCTACGTGGACCTGCAGGGCCAGACCTGGCTGTTCCATCGCGACGGCTTTGTCGCCTCCGAGGCGACCATCGAGCTCGACACCAAATGGGGCGGGCTCAAGGGCGCCTTCGGGGCCTCTTCCTTCTTCGTCGTGAAGTGCAGCGGGCAGGGCAAAGCGATCGTCGCCACCTACGGCGCCCTGCGCCGCGTGGACCTGCAGGCCGGCCAGCAGTATACGGTCGACTCGGGCCACCTCGTGGCCTGGCCGGAGAGCCTGCCGATCGAGGTGCACAAGGTCGGAGGCATGAAGTCCCTGTTCCTCAGCGGCGAGGGCTTCGTCGTGACGCTCACCGGCCCCGGCACCTTCTACATGCAGACGCGCAGTGAGGCGGCCTTCGTCAGCTGGCTGGTCCCCTACCTTCCCAAGAGCGGCAACTGAGACGCAGCGGGCGGCGACGGGGCCCTGCGGACCCGCCGCCCACCCGGCCACCATCGCGCCTCGCGCCTCGCGCCACGCGGCCCAACGGTTCCTTGGGCACGGCGACGGGTATCAGTTCAGTAGACGTTCGTCACGGGAGGTACGGCATGAGACCGGACTACGGCGACCGCGCCACAGTGCCGAGCCCAAAGCGTCACGAGCACCCGCATGAACAGAGCGGCTGGCCGGCGACCGCGAAGACGAAATCCCCGCCCACGAGCTGGAACAACAAGACAATGCACCACCCCGCGACCCGGATCGGCGAGATCAAACACGGCAAGACGTGACGGCCGCAGCCGTCCGCCGGCAGGGGACGCGTGCAAGGGGCCCGGTGGTCGAAGGACCGCCGGGCCCGGTTACGTAGGGCAAGATCCGTGCCGCCGCCGTGCGGCGCTCAGGCGGTGAGCTTCTTGAGAGCCCAGGCCATCGTCCGGCCCAGGTTGGTCATGGTCGAGAGGCCCTCCTGGTCGTTCGCCACGTCGCCGACGTCGCGGCCGATGCCGATGTTCCAGTAGCTCGAGCCGATGAGGATCATCTCGTTGATCTGGAACCAATGGTTGATGCTGTCGAACGCGTGGATCGCGCCGCCGCGCCTGACGGCGACCACGGCGGCGCCCACCTTACGCGCCAGCGGGTTGCCGTTCTTGCGCGTCGCGTACCCCGCGCGTTCCATCAGGGCCTGCGTGGTGGCCGTGCAGTTGGCGTAGTACGTCGGCGAGCCGATGAGGATGCCGTCGGCGGCAAGCATCTTCTCGATGCACTCGTTGAGGCCGTCGTCCTTGACCCCAGAGCAGCGATCGTCCAGGGTCTCGGCGCACTTGAGGCAGGCAGTGCAGCCGGCGAAGCGCTTGCCGGCGAGCTGCACGAGCTCGGTCTCGATACCCTCGGCCTCGAGCTCGGCGAGCACGCGACGCAGCAGGATGGCGGTGTTGCCGTCTTTTCGCGAGCTGCCGTTGAAGGCGACTACTTTCATCGGGTCGGTATCCTCCTGGATGATGACGGGACGTGGCGCGCGTGGCCCGGCGCGCCTACACGACGTTGAGGGACCCCGCGAGGTCTGCCAGATGCCGCTGCGACTCGCGCAGGGTGCAGGACACGCCGGGAAGAGGAAACGCGAACACGCGCCGCCCGAAGGTGCGCATGAGGTCGTCGTTGAAGCCGTAGCCGCTCTTATGCTCCCAGCCGAAGGAGTACTGCAGGACCTTGTCGAGAGCGCCCTTGTACACAAACGTGAGGATGCGCGGGCGCGTGCGCGTGATGATCCCGTTGACGCGCTCCCACCCGGACGTGTACTCGGCTTCGCTGGGCTCCTCGCCGAAGGGTCGCGGCACCTTGCACACGTCGGTCATCCCGAAGCCGTGGGCGAGCAGGAGGTCGTCGGGGAACTCTCCCTGCGCAGCGTGCAGCAGGCCCACGTCGTCGAGGCGCTTCCAGAGCCCCTTGCCCATGCGCCCCTGGAAATAGTGACCGGCCTCCACACTGGCCGGCGAGGGCGTCTTGCCGATGAACAACACCTCCAGCGGGCCGCGCGCGGGCACGATATCGGCGAGCGTCGTGACGGCTTGGCCGTCCATCTCGATCTCGGTGCGATGGTCCACAGGGCTCCTCTCAGCCACTACCCAGACGCTGGGCGACGCGTACCAGCGCCAGCGTGTCGAGAGCGCAGTACTCGAGCAGGGAACGGCGGACGGCCTCACGGCGGTCCGCCGGCGTGTCGGGCGCCGTGGCTTCGTGGAAGGCGGCCTGCGCCGAAAGGCCGTCCTGTACTTCGGCGAGCAGTGCGTGGTCGAGATCGGGGTCGATGGTCGGGAGCACGGTCTTGAGCGAGTACGAGCCGCTCAGCGCCGGGTGACGGTAGTGATCGCGGGTGAGGCGCAGCAGGTCGACGAGGCGCCCCATGACCGCTTCGAGACGCGGCGCGAGGTCGGGGAACATGCCCGCCATCTCCGTGAGACGCCACTTCTCGAAGTCGTGGTAGACGAAGATGGGGCCTTCGTCACCGAGCGCCGCCAGCAGAGCCTCGGCGGCGGCGCGCATGGGCGGCTTGCCGCTGAGGTCGAGGAACTCGACATGCTCCAGCTCGCCGTGCCCGCGCTCCACGTGGCACGACCACTGGAAGACGAGCTGCTGGAAGGGCTTCGTGCCGGCCCACGGCGGCACGGCGAACTGCACCGTCTCGAAGTCGAGGTAGTACCTGGGGTAGGGCAACGTGGCAAGAAAGCCGGGGGCCGCCGGGTCGACGGCGCCCGCCGTCACGTCGATGGGCGCGGCGGGCGTGCAGGCCCCGGCGAGGTCGAGCTCGTCGCCGCGGGCGCAGGGGAGTCTGCCCTCCTGCTCCTCGCAGAACGGGATGAACGGGCACTCGAAGGGGCGCCTGCACTGGGGGCCTGTCTTGATGGCCGGCAACGGCCCGGCGAGCAGCTCGTTGAAGCCGCGCACCCAACCGGGGATGTGGGCCATCAGGGGGCGCGCCTGGTCGGCGACAGCTATCTCGCGCAGCAGGCCGCGGTAGTCGCCGCCGCCGGGGTAGACGAAGTCGGTGTCGATGACGGCCACACCGAGCACGTCGAGCGGCACGCCGGCGCCTTCTGTCACCCACGCCTGGATGGCCACGTCCTGCAGGTGATACTCCTTGAGACGCGTGGCCGACTTGACCTCTACCATGCGGTAGCGCCCGTCGCGCCGCTCCAGGATATCGGCGCGGATGAGGACGCCGCTGTAGCGGAAGGTGGCCTCGTACAGCGTGACGTCGCCCGGCGCGGCCAGGGCGGCCTCGGTGTCGCGCAGGGCCTGGCTCAGATTGCGCCCACCGTCGATGAGCGCGCCGGCGCCGTAGAGCTCGCGGGCCATCTCGCCGACGCTGTTGCCGGCGGCGAAGCGGCGCTGCGTGTCGGCGCTGTAGACCTCGAGCTCGGGGCGATGGATGGCGAGCCAAAGGCGCTTGCCGCATTGCAGGCCGGCGGTGAGACGGGATTTCGAGAGGCGGAAGGTGCGCACATGCACTATTCTATCGTTTTGGGCGCGCGAGCGTGGGCGCGGGCGCGCGCCGGCACCACAGGCGTGAGTCTGGGGATACTGAAGGCATGCACGCTCATCGCAGACAGATGGCTCTGGTCCTTCTCGTCGTCGCCGTGGCGGCCGTGATCGCCTTCGGCGCCGGCCTCACCCTGTGCATCGACTGGGGCGGCGCGAGCGCGCCGCCGCACCTGTACGGCCAGCCGGCAGCCCTCGTCCTCCACCTCCTGCCCTGAGCGCACGGCCCGCGTGGCGCCTACCGCCCGGCCTCGCTCTCGCAGGCTGTCCGCGCGTACAATCCTCACACGTCACCGTCACCGTCATCGTCAACGGGGAGGACCCATGCCAGCGCAGTCGCCTCAGCCCGACCCGTCTCGTCTGCTCGCCGAGCTGGCCCTGGACCGGCCGCTGCTCGGCTTCTACGATGCCCCCGACCCGGACGCGTTCGCCCCGCTCGTGGCGCCCAGGCCGGGGCGCGGTCGCGGCCCCTGCGTGTTCCACTTCTACCGTTGCTGGCTCAAGGGCGAGACGCTCCATCTGACCGCGGGCAACTTCGGCTGCGGCGGCTGCGGCCGCGCCTTCTTCGGCGTGCAGACCCGTGAGCGCGGCGATTTCATCGACTTCTTGTGGCGCGACGAGGGTCTGCGCGCTTCGCGCGAGCTCATGACCGGCTGGGTCGACAACGCGCCCACGTACCGGCCCGAACACGGACACGTGCTCGTCGGGCCGCTCAAGCCGGCGCTCGCGGCCTACCTCAGGACGGTCACCTTCTGGGTGAACCCCGACCAGCTCAGCGTGCTCCAGCACGGCGCCTACCACCATCACTCCTGGGGTGAGCCCGACCCGGTGACGGTGCCGTTCGGGTCGGGCTGCTCGGAGCTCGTCGTGCCGTTCCGCGACCTCGACGAGCCGCAGGCCGTGATCGGCGGCACCGACATCGCCATGCGCGGCGATCTGCCGGCCGACGTGCTCGCCTTCACGGTGACGGTCCCGCTGTTCGCGCGCCTGTGCGCGCTCGGCGACGACAGTTTTCTCGGCAAGGGGTTTCTGGGCCGGCTGCGCAGGGCCCGCGGCGGGTCCCTGGGATGACGCGCCGCGAAGCCCTCCGCCGCCTCGACCGCAACCGCGAGAAGCTGCGCACCTACGACGTGCGGCACATCGCGGTGTTCGGCTCCACGGCCCGCGACCAGGCCACCTTGCACAGCGACGTCGACGTGCTCGTCGAGTTCCAGCCGCAGGCGCGCGTGGGCCTGTTCACCTTCGTGCGCCTGCTCGACTTTCTCGCCGACGTGATGGGCACGCGCATCGATCTCGCGACGCCGGCCGCCCTGCGCCCGGAGATGCGCGACGAGATCCTCGCGGAGGCAGTCCGTGCGTTCTGACCCCGCCGGCCGGCGCCCGCCAGGCTACGAGGAGCGCCAGGCCAAGCTGCGCTTCCGCGACTGGCGCTTTCGCGTGCGCGATATCCTCGCCGCCCTGCGCGCGATCGCGCGCTACACCGACGGCATGACGCGCGACCAGTTCGTGACCGACGCGCGCACGATGGACGCCGTGGTCCGGAATCTCATGACCATGGGCGAATCCATCCGCTGGATCCCCGAGCCGATCCTCGATGCGCACCCCGCGGTGCCGTGGCGCACGCTGCGCGGCATGCGCAACGTCGTCGTGCACGAGTACTTCGGTGTGGACCCCGCGATCCTCTGGGAGACGGTGCGCGGCGACCTGCCGCCCCTGGAGGCCGACCTCGAGGCAGTTCTCGCAGGCTGAAAGAGAAAGGGCGGCGGCGGGCGCTCTCGCGCCCGCCGCCGCCCCCCTCGGGGAGAGTCAGACCCTCACTTCAGAGTGAACATCATGTCGGTGTCGAAGAGGACTGGTGTCCTGGAGAAGTCGGTCTCATGCAGGGCGGTCTTGAGAGCGGCTTCACCGGCGTCAGTCAGCTTGAACTGGATGCCGCCGATCTTGATGGCCTTGCCGTTCTTGGTGAAGCCCGGCGTGTTGGTCGCCTGCGCGAACGTGATGCGCTCATAGACGCCGGCCGTCTTCTGGTAGGTCACCGACATCTGGTAGCTGTTCTTGGCCAGCGCCAGGATGCGGATCCCCTCCATCTGGAACTGGAGGTGCGTGGCGCCAGAGGCCTCGATCCAGCGCATCGAGCCATTATGGTAGAACATCCCTGTCTTGGTGACGCAGTTGTACGTGCCGCCGCTGACCATCGGGGCACGGAACCACCAGCGCAGCATGCCTGACTTGGTCCACAGCGGCTTGTACGTCATCGGAGCGATGGCGTTGATAGAGGTGTGCTTGCTCTGCAACTCCGTCACCATGGTCTGATCGACCAGCATCTGTGAGCTGCCCGACCTGACCTTGGCTGTCGCCGCCCTCGCCGGCACGGCGGCGGCCAGCATGACGACGAGCAGCGCGAACACCATCATCGCCATCGCGATGCTGCCGGCCCTGCGCGTCGGTACTGCGGTCACGCTATCCATGGACGTCCTCCTGTGAAATGTTGTTGCGGTTCCCCTTCCATCGACTGCGGCATGACATACCTTCACCCGCGGGGTGATGCCCACGCCGTTCAGCGGCCGTCTGCGCCCTGCCCGATGAGCCCGGCGGGCGGAGCCGGGCATGGCGACGCGCTTTCCCGTATACAATCGACGCGCATCCGCGGCGCCCGGCCCGCGGCGCCAGAGGAGAGCCCCGTGGAACAGGTGCGTGCGCGCGAGCAGGTGCAATACGCCGGCCTCGGCTGGCGCTGCGCCGCGATCGCCGTCGACACCGTAGTGCTCTTCTTCCTTCTGGTGGTGATCTTCGCGGTGCTGGCCGCCGCCGGCGCGTTCGATCTCAGTGACCCGGCGTTCAGCGGCGGCATCGACCTGCAGCGCACCGCGCCGGTCTGGATGTACGCGCTCACATACGGGCTCATCTTCGTGTACTACACGGTCCTCGAGGCGCTCACGGCGGCCAGCGTCGGCAAGCTCGTCTTTCGCATGCGCGTCACCATGGACGACGGCACGAGGCCTTCGGGCGTCGCCGTCGTGGTCCGCAACCTCGTGCGCCTGCCCGAGGTGCTCTTCTGGTACATCCCTGCGGGCATCTCGTGCCTCGCCAACGCCAAGAACAAGCGCCTCGGCGATCTCGCAGCGCGGACCGTCGTTGTACGCCGCAGCGCCGCGCCGGCAGAGTACGCAGGCGCCGAGCCGGTGCAGCCCTGGCCCGGCGGGCCGTCGAGCCTCGCGGCGGCGGCCCCGGCGCGACCGTCGCCGTATGCGCCTCCGGCGCCGGCGACGCCCGGCGCGAGCGAAGCTCTCGCCGGGCTCAAGACGGCGGCGCTCGCCGTGCGCGGCGCGCATCTCAACTACCTGCGCTTCTCGGAGGTCGAGCTCGCCAAGGTCACGCCGACGCCGACGAGCAGGCCGGTCGACGAGGCCGCCGATCGGGCGGCCGACCATCCGGGCGGCGAAGCGGGCGGCGAGGCCGCCGAGCCCGAGTATTCGCCGGAGTACGCGGCCGCCTGGTACACCCTCGCCGACGCCGTGATCGCCATGCAGCAAGCGCATGCGGCCGCGGCCGCGGCCGCGGCGCGCGAGGGCACGACGCTGCAGGCAGTCTGCGCGGACCAGCCCGACCTCACCTACCTGTTCCGCGAGCTTGAACCGTTCTTCACCGCCGGCTCGGACGACGAGGTGCACGACGCCTACATGAGCGTCGCTCGCGGCGAGACGACGGCGTAGCTGCCGCCGCGGCTTGTCGGCCGCCGAGACCACGGTGGGCTTGCAGTGATACGCTGACCTCATGACCGTGCCCGCTGCCATCCTGCACGTGCCGCACAGCTCGTCCGAGGTGCCGGCCGACGTACGCCTGCAGTTCCTCCTCGACGACAAGGACCTCGCCGACGAGCTGCGGCTCATGACAGACTGGCACACCGCTGAGCTCTTCGACTTGCCGGCGGACGAGGCCGTCACCGTACGCTTCCCGGTCAGCCGCCTGGTCACAGACCCCGAACGCTTCGCAGACCCCGAGGCGGAGCGGATGGAAGCCGTGGGGATGGGCGCCGTGTACACGAAGACCTCGCACGGCGCCCCCCTGCGCGACAAGGCTGAGGCGGCGCGCGAACGCGAAGCGCTCCTGGCGCGCTACTACCGCCCTCATCACGCGGTTCTCGAGGCCGCCACGGCGGCGGCGCTGGACGCACACGGGCGCTGCCTCATCGTCGACTGCCACAGCTTCCCCAGCCGGCCGCTCCCCTACGAGTTCAAGGTGAGCGCCGACCGCTGGAGCGTGATCCATCGGCCCGCCGTCTGCATCGGCACCGACGCGACGCTGCCGCCGCACGCGCCCTTCTCGCACGCCGGCATGCACACCCCGCAGTGGCTGCGCGAGCGCGCTGCGGAGGCCTGTGCGGAGATGCTCGGCCGCTGGCCGGACGGCGGCGCTCCAGACCCGGCCTTCACGGCGGATGAGGCGACGCAAGAGGGCCCGGGCAAGGCCGTGGCGGGCATCGCCTTCGATCGCCCGTTCGCCGGCGCCCTGGTGCCTCTGCCGTACCTGGGCAGCGAACGGCGCGTCCACGCCGTGATGATCGAGCTGCGCCGCGATCTGTACATGGACGAAGGCTCGGGCGCTCGCCTTGCCGGTTTCGCCGGCGGTGCGGCCGCCGTAAAGGCGGCGCTGCGTCGGCTCATCGCCTGAGGGAGACGAGCCGCGACGGGGGAATGCCGCGGCGCATCGGGTACGATGAGGCCAGAGAGCGTCGACAAGGAGGGGCGATCATGAGCAGAGCTTCGTCGCGTTCCCGGAGCCGGACGTCGGCCGTGTGCGCCGTCTGCGTGGTGCTGACGGCAGCATGGGCGGCGGCGCTGGCGGCGCCGGCCGCCGCCCACGCTGCCCCCGCCGTCTTCCCCGTGAGCATCGAGATGGGCGGTCAGGCAGGCCCCGACATCGCCGGCAACGTGGTGGTGTGGACCGACAACCGCAACGGTAACCTCGACATCTACGGCCGCGACCTCAGCTCCAGAAACGCCTTCGCCGTGTGCACGAACAAGTCCCAGCAGGACAACCCGAGCGTGGCCGCCACGCTGGTGGGCAGCCGCACGGAGTACGTCGCGGTGTGGGTCGACCAGCGCAACCACGACGGCGGCGACATCTACGGCCGCAATATCAGCACGAAACGCAACTTCGTCGTCGTGCGCAGCGGCACGCTCAAGTGGTTCCCCGAGATCGTCGACCAGTGGGTCGTCTGGATCGAGGCCGACGATGCCGCGGGCCCCTACACCATCAAGGCCCGGGACCTCACCGCCGCGAAGACGTACCGCATAGCCACGAGCACGGTGCTGAGCAGCCTCGGCGTCAGCCGCCGCACAGACGGCGCCGAGACGGTGTACACGGCGGTGTACACGTCGTCCAGCGGCGACATCAGCGGCCGTAACCTGCCCGCGGGAGCGCCGTTCCGCGTGGCGCAGACGAGCAAGTTCGAATGGAGCCCCGACATCAGCGCCAACCGCGTCGTGTGGTGGGAGGCCGGCGGGCGCGTGATGCTCAAGAACCTCGCCACCGACAGGCGCACCTTCGTCGCCGAGGGCTCACGGCCACGCATCGACGGCGAGCTCGTCACCTGGGACGGCGGCGGCAAGGGCGGCTCGTTCGCCATCGACTACAAGGCCGGCGCCGCGATCTACGTGCGCGACATCATGCACGGCACGAACGTCGTCAAGATCGCGCAGAAGAACCTCACGTGCCTCTTCCCGGCGATCAGCGGGCACACCGTCGTCTGGGAGTCGGGGCCGGCCAAGCGCGTGCTCAGCCACATCCACATCTACGGAGCGCGCCCAAAGTAGCGGCTGAGGCCGATCGCCGCGGGCGGTGGCGCCAGCCAACCGCCCGCCGTCCGCCCCTCACCTCACGGCGTGAACGCGAAGCCCTGCTCCTCGACGAGGCGCACGCACGAAGCGACCACGTCGGCGTCGTACTTCTCGCCGGCGTGGGCGCGGACCTCGGCGAGCGGCGCTTCCATGCCGAGGGCGGCGCGGTAAGGGCGGTGTGAGCTCATCGCCTCGACGACGTCGGCGACGGCGAGGATGCGGGCCTCCGGGAGGACGTCCTTTCCGGCCAGCCCCTGCGGGTAGCCCGAGCCGTCGAGGCGTTCGTGGTGCTGCAGCACCATCTCGGCGACTGGGAGCCCGAAGTCGATGGCCGCGAGGATGTCGAAGCCGGCGGCGGGGTGCTGCTTGATGAGGTCGAACTCGACCTCGCTGAGGCGCCCCGGCTTGGAGAGGATCTCGCCGGGCACGGCGATCTTGCCGACGTCGTGGATGAGGGCCGCGAGGCGCAGGGCGTCGAGCGCTTCGCCCGGCGCAGCGGCGGTCTCGAAGCGCTGCCCCCGCGCTTCGAACGCCCGCTTCGCGCAGGCGCCAGGCATGAACTCGACGTCGTCGGGGCTGTCTTGGACGAGCAGGACTCGCAGGTGCACCCGGGCTCCCCCGGCCGGTGGAGGGACTGCCTCGGGGGAGCATACCCGGGGAGCAGCGGGGCGTAGCGAGGGGCGGGGCGGGGAAGCGGACGGCTCCTTCGGCCTCAGCCGGCCAGAAACGCCTGCGCCTTCTCCATCCAGCCGCTTACGGCGATGCCCTGCGGGCACTTGCTCTCACACTCCCCGCAGGCGGTGCACTTGTCGGCGCGCTCCGCTTCGTCGAGCCACGTGTAGTAGAAACGCTGCCGCGACGCGTCGCCGTACATGTGCGCATCGTTGTAGAGCTCGAGCACGCTGGGGATGGCTACGCCCTGAGGGCACGGCATGCAGTAACGGCAGGCCGTACACGGGATGGGGCCGAGCTCGCGATAGAGGTCGCGCACCCGCGCGACTAGCGCGAGCTCTTCGGCGGCGAGCAGCCCGGGTCGAGAGCGCTCCGCGTACTCCAGATCCTCCTCGACGTGCCGCATCGTGCTCATGCCGCTGAGCACGAACGACACCTCGGGGATGCTCCAGACCCACTGCAGCGCCCATTCGGCAGGAGTGCGACGCACCCGGGCCTCGGCCCACAGCGCCTCGACCGCCGGCGGCAGGTTGCGCGCCAGCATGCCGCCGCGGATGGGCTCCATGACGATCACGCCCAGGTCCTGGCCGGCCGCAAGCTCCAGCCCGCGGCGGCCGGCCGAGTAGTCCTCGTCCATGTAGTTGAGCTGGATCTGGCAGAACTCCCAGAGATCGGTGGCCGCGAGGATGTCCTCGAACAGGTCGTGGGTCCCGTGATAGCTGAAGCCGAGGTGGGCGATGCGACCGTCGGCGAGCGCTTTCTCGGCGGCTTCAAGCTGACCCTGTTCCACGACACACTCCCAATGCGCGGCATCGAGGCTGTGAAGCAGGTAGAACTCGATACAGTCGGTCTGCAGGCGCTCCAGCTGCGTGGCGAGGATGCGCTCGAAGTCACCCGGCTTCTTGACGTCCCAGACGGGCATCTTGGTGGCGACCTTGACCTTCTCGCGGTAGCCGTCCTTGAGCGCTTCGGCCAGCCAGCCCTCGCAGGTCTCCTCGTGGTACATCCAGGCGGTGTCGACGTAGTTCACACCGCGGTCGATCGCCCGACGCAGCATCGCCGTGGCCTGCGGATAGTCGATACGCTTGAAATCCGGCTTGCCGTCGGCGCCGGCGAGCACCGGCAGGCGCATGGCGCCGAAGCCCAGCGCCGAGGGCTTGAAGTCGAGGCTGCCGAAGGTGCGGTACTGCATGGCCGCATGCTACCGCGCCCCGCCGGCGGGCGCGAACCCCCCGCGTGCCGGCCGCAGCGCCGGGGCGGGGCGCCGCGGCCGCCGAGGTGCCGCGCCCTCCGGCTCGCGGTATACTCGCGCGGCGATGACCGTGAAGCAGCATCCCGAGATCATCATCCAGGCGCGACGCGGCGGGATCGTGGAGAGCGTGCACCACGCGGTGGCCGCGCTGGCCGGCCCCGACGGCGACATCGTCGAGCGCTGGGGCGACCCCGGCATGGTCACCTTCTGGCGCTCCTCCGCCAAGCCGTTCCAGGCGCAGGCCTGGCTCGCCGACGGCACCGTGGAGTACTTCGGCTGGGGCGCCGAGCAGCTCGCCATCATGAGCGCCTCGCACGACGGTCTGGACTTCCAGGCCGGCCTCGTGCGCAGCATGCTCGCCGACCTCGGGCTCTCGGAGGCCGATCTGCGCTGCGACGGCAAGCTCAAAGCGCGGCATGAATGCTCCGGCAACCACACAGGCTTCCTGGCCGCGAGCGTGCGTCACGGCTGGGACCTGCCGACGTACCAGCAACCCGGCCACCCCGCCCAAGAGGCGGCGCTGCAGATGTTCGCTGCCTGCGTCGACCTCGACCCGCGGCGGATCCCCACGGCCGTCGACGGCTGCGGCGTCGTCTGCTACGCCACACCGGTCACCACTGCCGCCGCGACCTTCGCACTCATGCCCGACCTTGTGCCCCAGATCAGTGCCGCGATGCGCGCCCACCCCACGCTGGTCAAAGGGCCAGGCTGGCTCGACACGCTCGTCATGCAGACCATCCCCGGCGCCACCAGCAAGTGCGGCGCCGAGGGCCTCAGATGCGTGTCGCTGCCCGATGGGCGCGGCCTCGCCGTCAAGGTCGTCGACGGTGCCGACCGCGCCTCGGACACGGCCATGGTCACCGCCCTCACGGCTGTGCTCGGCGCCGACGCCATCGCCGAGCCTCTGCGCACCAAGGGACGGCCGCCGATCACCAACGACGTCGGCGACGTGGTCGGCGAACTGCTCGGCGTCGCCCCGGCCTGAGGCCGGCCCTGCCGGCCTGAGGCCTGGCGCAGGCTCAGCCTTCTTCCGCCCGCGGCCCTCGACGCAGCGGCGCCCGGCACGTTCGATGAGTTCCTGCGCGTCGCCGACGCGCCCAGGTACGCGGCCAAGCGGGCGCGCAAGGCGGCACGCGAGGAGCCTGAGGACGCGTCACCTGGCGCGGAGCCGGACGACCCGGGGGCAGATGGCGCTACAGCGGAAGGCGCGGGGCCGGAGAGCCCTGCCGCGCCTACTCACTGAACGCGAAGCCGGCCGCGAAGCCGCGTTCGCAGGCGACGGCCGGGCGCCCGCGAGACGATCGCGCGGCCCGGCGATGCGCTACACTCTCCCCCGCGCCGCCAGGCGCAGCCGCCGACCACCACCGCTGCCGGGAGCCGCACATGAAGCTCAAGATGGGTCTGCCCAAAGGAAGCCTCGAAGCGGCGACGCTCGAGATGATGCGCCGCGCGGGCTATCTCATCACCGTAGCGCCGCGCTCCTACTATCCCTCCATCGACGACCCCGAGATCGAGTGCATGCTGCTGCGCGCCCAGGAGATGGCGCGCTACGTGGAGGACGGCGCCCTCGACTGCGGCCTCACCGGATACGACTGGGTGGTCGAGAACGAGGCCACCGTGCACACGGTGTGCGACCTCGTCTACGCCAGGCAGAGCTTCGGCAAGGTGCGCTGGGTGCTGGCCGTGCCGCAGGCCTCCGCCATCGAGACGGTGGCCGACCTCGAGGGCAGGATCGTGGCCACCGAGCTCGTCGGCGTCACCAGGCGCTGGCTGGCGGAGCGCGGCGTGAGCGCCCGCATCGAGTTCAGCTGGGGCGCCACCGAGGCCAAGCTGCCCGAGCTCGCCGACGCCATCGTCGAGGTCACCGAGACAGGCTCGTCGCTGCGCGCCAACAAGCTGCGCGTCGTCGAGACCGTGCTGGAGTCCACCACGCAGTTCATCGCCAACGTCGACGCCTGGCAGGACGCGGAGAAGCGCCGCAAGATCGAGGACATCGTTCTCCTTCTCCAAGGCGCTATCGCCGCCCTCGACAGGGTCGGGCTCATGCTCAACGTCAGAGTGGAGGACCTGGACGCTGTCCTGACCGTGCTGCCCGCCCTCCGCAACCCCACCATCTCGCACCTCAGCGACGAAGGCTGGCTGGCGGTCAACACGATCCTCGAGGAGAGCGTGGTGCGGCGCATCATCCCCCGCCTCAAAGAGGCCGGAGCCGAGGGCATCGTGGAGTTCCCACTCAACAAGATCGTCATGTAGAAGACGTGGAAAGGCGGGGCGAGCTGCGCAGCCCGCTCCGCCTCTCGCGCGACCCGAGGGGCAAGAAGGGCACGCTGCGCGGAGGACGATCGGCGGAGAGGGGCGCCGGTCGCCTTGATCCGCGCGCGGGTCGAAGTCGGCGCTCGGCCGTCGTACCTTCCACGCGTCGCAGTCAGCCTACCCCTCGAACCTGAAGCTGCGATGAAGCGGGAGCGCCGCCGACCATCGACCGTGACGCCGCCGGCGTTTCACGACTCTTCCCCGGCCCACCTGCCGAGCGCCATCAAGGGGAAGACCATGCGGTACAGGTGATAGTTGATGTAGAAGTCGCCGGGGAAACCGGTGGCGGTGAAGTGGGGCTCGTCCCAGGTGCCGTCGGCGAGTTGGGTTTCGACGAGGAAGCGGATACCGCGCTCGGCGGCCTCCCCCCGGTCGCCGGCGGCCACGAACGCGAACACCGCCCAGGCCGTCTGCGACGGCGTAGACTCGCCGCGACCTCGCCAGCTGTCGTCCGTGTACGAGCGCAGGTCTTCGCCCCAGCCGCCGTCGGGGTTCTGATGGTCTTTGAGCCATGCGAGCGCCCTCAGGATGGGGGGCGCCTGCGGCGGTACGCCCGCTTTCACGAGTGCCGGTACGACGGCGCCCGTGCCGTACACATGGTTCGCTCCCCAGCGTCCGAACCACGAGCCGTCGTCCTCCTGGGCGCGCAGGAGCCAGTGGAGCCCCCGGGTCATCACCTCACGATGCGCGCCGGGGGCCTCTGCGAGCATCTCCACCACATGCGCAGTCACGTCGGCGCTGGGCGGGTCGATGACCGCCCCGAAGTCGAAGAAGGGCAGGGCTGCGCACAGCTCGCGCGTGTTGTCGGCGTCGAACGCCCCCCAGCCACCGTCGCGGCAGCGCATGCCCACCACCCACTCGACGCCTCTGCGCACCGCCGCCAGCATGCGCTCGCGGTCAGCGCCGGACAGCCGGTGCCCGGCGCCCGGAGCGGCCGCCGCTCGGCCGCCGTCCGGACCGACCAGCCGGCGCAGCGACATCGCCACGATAGCGGTGTCGTCGATATCTGGGTAGGTGTCGTTGGCGAACTCGAACGCCCAGCCGCCCGGACGCAGGTGCGGCCGGCGGACCGCCCAGTCGCCTTTGGTGGTGATCTCTTTCTGCAGCATCCACCGCCCCGCCCGAACGAGCGCGGGGTGGTCGGGGGCGAGCCCCGCGTCGGTCAGCGCCAGAACGGCGAGAGCCGTATCCCACACCGGGGACTGGCAGGCCTCCAGACAGCGCATCTCGCACTTCTCCACCATGAAGCCGTCCAGGCCGCGGATGCCGGCCGCCATGACCGGATGGTCGTTGCCGTAACCCTCCAGATGCAGGGCCATGAGGGAGTACACCCATGGTGGCTGGATACCACCCCAGCCACCGTCGGCCTCCTGGCGCGCGAGCACCCACGAGACCGCCCGGCGAAGGGCAAGGCGCCGCAGAGGCTTCACGGGGACCTTCTCGAGCCACCGCAGCACGGCGTCGAGCAGAGCGAGACTACCGGCTGCCGAACGGAGGCGAGGCCGAGGCTTCACCGAGCGATGCACACGAAGCTCGTCGATGGCGAACGACACGGGGCGCACGGGCCGATGCGCCGCCACGATCGACAGGGCCACGATAGTCTGGCGCGCCCAGCAGGCGAAGTCGTACGGGTTGAAAGGGAACCAAGGCGGCAGCAGGTTGAGCTCTGCCGGGACCGCCGGGGTATCGTCCCACGGCCACAGTCCGAAGAAGGCCAGCCAGATGTGGGTGAACACGCGGGCCTCCTCGACGCCGCCCAAGTCGCGGACCATGCCGGCGGCGCGGAGCATGTGCTCGGCCTCGGGAGGGTCGCCCGCGAGGCGCAAGGCGACGTACGCCTCCACACTCGTCGAGAGATCTGGGGGACCTTTGTGGAAGTTGGCCCAGCTGCCGTCCGCGCACTGCTTTGCCCGGATCCAGGCGGCCGAGCGGGCGGTCTGGTCGTCGCGGCGGATGCCGATGAACTCGCGGAAGAGAAGGTCCTCGGCGTCCATGCTGACGTTGGTCTCGAGCTCGCCCTTCCACCAGCCGGTGGGGTCCTGGAGCGCAAGGAGCGCGTCACGGCCGCGGGCGGCGGCCTGCGGCGCCCGGCCACGAAGGCCGGCGGAAGTCTGCCCGGTGGCACCAGCAGAGCGCGGCGCGGCCGCGTCGGCAGATGACGGACTAGTGGTCACGCCGACCTAGAAACCTCGCCAGGTCCGCAAACGCGTCGTGCGCCGCCGGAGTGATGGGCAGGCCGCCCAGGATCTCGAGCGCGTCGCGAAGATGATCGCTCGCGTACGTCTCCGTGCGCTCGCGCCCGCCGCCCGACTCGACGAGGTGCACGGCGCGGGCGAGCTCAGCCTCGCGGGGCCCGCGTAGACGGAAGTCGGCGAGGAGGGTCGCGAGCTCGTCGCGGCCGGGCCCGCCGCCTTCTAGCGCGCCGCAGATCGGCAGGCTCTTCTTGCTCTGCCTGAGGTCGCTCGAGGTAGGCTTCCCCGTCAACTCGGGGCTGCCCCATATGCCCAGGAGGTCGTCGACAGCCTGAAAAGCCAGGCCGACGTGCATCCCAAAACCGGCCAGGCCATCGACGATCGCGCGAGGCGCTTCGGCCAGTATCGCGCCCATGCAGGCCGAGCACGAGAAGAGCGCGGCGGTCTTGTGCTCCTCCATGGCCACGCACTCGTCCCAGATGGCATGCGGCCGGTCTTCGAAAGCCAGGTCCTCCACTTGACCGGCGATCATGCCGCCGGTGTCGAGCAGGAGCCGGCGGGAGGCCTCCGCACCGGCCGGTCCCGAGCGCCGCTGCAGCACGTTGAAGGCGAGGATCATCAGCGCATCGCCGGCGATGATGCCCGCCGGCACGCCATAGAGAGCCCACACCGTGGTCCGGTGCCGCCGTTCACGATCCTCGTCCATGATGTCGTCGTGCAGTAAGGAGAAGTTGTGCACCAGCTCGATCGCCACCGCGCCGGGTACCGCCACCGAGGCGTCGGCCCCCGCGGCTTCCGCCGACAGCACCGCGAACGCCGGGCGCACGGCTTTGCCTCCCCTGGCGTCGGGCTTCCCGGCCGCGTCGACCCAGCCCATGTGATACCGGATCATGTGCCGGACGCCCGGGTGAAGTGAGTCGACCGCCTCGCGCAGGCTCGCGTCGACGAGCACCTTGGCGCGTGCGAGGATCGAGGGCGGTGGCTCAAGACGGTTCATGGCCGCGTCAACAGACGCCCTCCTGTCCTTCCGCCAAGGCCTGCGCCGCCGCTCTGCCGCTCAGAACGGCGCCCTCCATTGTGGCCGGCCAGCCAGTGGCTGTCCACGCCCCAGCGAGGAAGACACCGGGGACCGGCGACCGGCTTCCCGCCCGGTGAGCATCGCTGCCCACCGCGGCGCGAAACGTAGCCCGGGGGGCGCGGGTGACATGGGCCTCAAGGAGCGCCGCTCCCCGCGCCGCCGGAAACACCCGCTGCAGGTCGCGTGTGACCCGATCCAGCAGAGGCGCAGCCGCCAGGCGCAGGCAATCGTCGGCGGCCGACAGAGACACCACCAGAGAGCGCCCCGGCTCCGACCCCACCATGGCTGAGCGGTCGAACACCCACTGCGCCGTCGTTCCCAGGCACGCAGCCACGGCGAAGGGCGTCACGGAACGGTCGTAGTGCAGGTGCAGGTTCACGATCGGCGAGACGCCCAGGCGACGCAGGCCGTCGGCGAACTCCGGGGGCGCAGCAGGCAGCAGCCCGGGGACTGCGTAGTGAGGTACGGCGACGATGGCGGCGCCGGCCTCGAGCCTGCTGCCGTCGTCGAGCAGCAGGCGGACCGCGTCGCCGCTCGTCCCGTCGACCGCCGCGACGCGGCAGCGGAGACGCGCGGATACCCCTGCGGCGGCCAGTGCGTCGCGGGCCAGGTCGTTGTGCAGGCGCGACAAGGGGACTGTGGCCCAGCCGATGTCGGCGGCCGTCGCATCGCGCAGCAGGCCCATCCGGAAGGTGCGGGCCGCAGCGAGCAGCGAGGCCTCTGGAGCTCGAACGTTGAGCGTGGGCAGCGCGATGAGGTCCCACAGGCAGTCGACCGCCCGGTCCGACTGCCCATGCTCGTGCAGCCACGAGGCGAAGGTCCTCTGGTCCAGCGAACAGTCGTCGCCGTCGAGGCCGCGCAAGGCCCACGCCGCCGCACCCACGCGGAGCCTCTCGACGGCGCAGAGGTGCCCGTAGCGGGCGATCGCCTCCGCCAGATGCAGGGGGGCGGGCAAGGAGCTCCGCCGGATCCACTGCGGGGGCCGGCCCGGCCGCAAGACCGGGACCTCGAGGCGTTCCTGCAAAAAGAGGTGCTGCTCCCCGCCGAGCCGTGCGATCAGCGAGCGATAGGCCGAGCAGCAGCGCAAGAAGACGTGCTGGCCGTTGTCGTGCCACCGGCCCCGCCGGAAGACCGACGCCGCGGCTCCCCCCAGGCGCGACCGCTTCTCGAGGAGCACCACCCGAGCGCCGGCGTCGGCGGCGGAGAGAGCCGCGGAAATGCCGGCGAGTCCGCCTCCGACGACGACCACATCGGGTGCCGCGGCGTCGCGCCCCCTCATGCGCGGCTCCCGGGATCGCCGCGGCTGGGCTGCGACCCGGCGATCACGCGGGCAGGCCGGCCAGCGCTCGGGACGCGAGCCACGCCTTCTCCCACCCGGGCAGCGAGATGCGACCCAGAAGCGGAAGCTCGGGCTCGGCTTCGATGCGCCCGAGCAGGCGGCGGTAGATGCCCGCCATGGTGGCGACGCAGGCCCGGCTCCTGTAGTCGAGGAGGGGCAGCAGAGTGAGCCCCTGCTCGTACCACGAGCGCGCACGACGCGCCTCATACGAGATCAGGAGGGCCAGCCTGTCGCGGTCGCCGGTCAGATCGTCGCGGCACCCGAAGCCCACGATCTCCTGGCGAGGGATGTACACGCGACCCAGCTTCTCGCGGTCCTCGACGATGTCTCGCAAGATGTTGGTCATCTGCAAGGCGATCCCCAGAGCGTCGGCCAGTGGCGCCGCGACCGCCATGTCCCGGACCCCGAAGATCGAGACCGCAAGCCTGCCGATGCTGCCGGCGACGAGTCGGCAGTACTGCACGAGCTCGTCGTAGGTCTGAATGGTGGTGCGCGTGCAGTCCAGCTCGCAGCCGTCGATGAGCTCGTCGAAGGCGCCGAGCAGAAGCGGGTAGCGCGCGGCGACCGCGCGCAGCGCGTACATAACCGGGTCGGGACTCGGGGCGCCGCCGGTCGGAACGCATAGCGTCCTGACCTGCGCGCGGATACGTTCCAGCTCCTCGAGCCTGGCCGGCGCAGGGAGCGAGCCGTCTCCGACGTCGTCGATGCGGCGGGCAAGGGCGTAGACAGCCGAAAGGGCCTGACGCTTGGGTAGCGGCAGCAGGCGAACACCGTAAGCGAAGTTCTTGGCCTTCGCTCGAGCGATCCGCTCGCAGTGCTTGAACGCGTCCTCGGTGTTCATCCGGTCGCCCCCCCGGCTCTGTGTCTGACTGCCTCCGCCACGATGCCGAGGGACCGCCAGAGTATGTGGCGCCTGCTCGGCCGGGTCCGGTGTCGGACGACATCGTAGCCCGCGGCCTCGATGGCGTCCAGAGCGGCCGAGCCGCCGCCGGCGAACCCGGCGATGGCAAGCCTCATCCGGCCCCGGAGCGAACCCGCCAGCGGCGCCCCGGCCGCCAGCAGGCCGCGCGCTCGTGCGACCTCGAAGGTCATGAGGCGCACGAGACCCGGAGCGTTCGCGCCGCGCAGGATCTGCGCCTCCTCGACTCCGAAGCGCGCAAGGTCCTCCGCGGGCAGGTAGATGCGGTCTCGCGCCGCGTCCTCCGCGACGTCCTGCCAGTGCTCCACCAGCTGGAGCCCGCTGCAGACGTCGTCGGACCACGCCGCCCTCGCAGGCGTGAAGCTCCCGGTCACCATGAGCACCAGGCGCCCCACAGGTTCCGCCGAAAGCCGGCAGTACGCCCGCAGGTCGGCAAACGTGGCGTAGCGGCTCACACGCTGGTCCATGCGGTTGGCTTCGATGAGCGCCAGGAAGGGCTCCGGGGGCAGGTGGCAGTCGCGGATCGTCGTGGAGAGATCCGCGAGGATGGGATGGCGAGCCGTGCCGGCGAACGCCCGCTCCAGCTCCGACTGGAGCGCATCGAGGTGTTGCAGGCGATCCCCGGCAGCCTCGTCGCCGAGATCGTCGGCAAGGCGGGCAAAGCCGTAGATCGCCAGCAGATGGCGGCGCGTCGCCCTGGGCAGGAACCACGACGCTACCGGGAAGTTCTCACGCTCCGCCTTGCCCATGAGGTCGGCCGGGCTGAGGCCGCCAAGAGACGCATCGACCACCTGCTCTGAACCTGGGGGGTGTATCTCAGAGACGGCGCAACCCTACTCCGAATGCGCCGAGAGCGGCAGCAGGACGGTGGCCGCGGCGCCCTTGCCGGGAGTGCTCGCGAGGCGCAGCGTACCGCCACGCGCCTCGATCAACCACAAGCCGACAGGCAGACCGAGACCTCTCCCGCCGGCGGCTCTGCTGCGGGCGCCGTCGGCGCGATAGAAGCGCTCGAACGCGTGGTCGAGCTGCTCCCGGTTCATGCCCACCCCGGGAAGCATGACGTCGAGCACGGCCAGGTCGTGGTCTTCGTGATTGACCCGAGCCTGATGAGCGCCTGCGCGCCGTCCCCGCTCACATCGACCGCGTAGCCCTCGCGCTCGAGACCGCGCTGCAGCGTCCGCGCCGGCGTCTCCTCGTCCTCCACGACCAGCAGCCTCATCCGGCCACATCTTCCCCTGCCGGCCGGCCTTCGCCGGCCGGCCGGTCCGCCCGACGTCGGCGCAGGCACTCGTCGAGCTCCAGGCCGCAGAGCAGCGCCAGGTTCACCAGCCACAGCCAGGTGAGCACCATGACGATGCTCCCGAGGAAGCCGTACACGCGCCCGTAGTCGGCGAAGTAGCGCACCCACAGGGAGAAGCCGACGGAGACAAGGAGGGCCGACAGGCTGCCGATGAAGCTGCCCCATGACACGATCCGCGTGAGGGGCCGCGACGACCCCGGCGTGGACGCGTAGAGCACCGCCAGGATGAGCGTGCCGCAGAGGAGGAACAGGGTCCACGCGATCACCGACGACAGCGTCGTCGTGACGTCGCCGAGGTCGAGACTGTCGCCGAGAAGCCGCGTGAAGTTGGAGCTCACCCCGAACACGACCACCATGAGCACCATGAGCACGAGGATCACGAGACCGATCAGGAGTTGGCGCGGCAAGCGGCGCAGAAAGTCGTCCGGCTGGGCGACGCCGCGTATCGTCGCAGCGGCGACGGTGAAGCCGCCCACATACCTGCTCAGACCATAGATGGCGAACGCGAAGCCGGTCGCGATGGCGATCCAGCCCGGCGTGCCGGCTGCGGCGGCCCGGCCGCCCTGCTGAGCGGCATCGAGCAGGGCGCCGGTGCCCTCGCCGTCGAGACGCGCCGCTTTGGCGGCCTCGAGACCGCCGCGCTGGCCGAGCAGATTGGCGGCGGCGGCGACGGCCACCGCCGCCGGGAACGCCACGAGCATGACGTAATAGGCCAGCGACGCCGCGCTCGTCGTGAGCCCGTCGCGGCCGCCGCGCACGACGACGTCACGGACGAGAGCCGGCAGGCCACGCTTCCAGCGAGGCCCGATCCAGAAGGCGGGCAGGGGAGGCTCGCCCGGGCGCACCAGATCGGACGGCTGTGGATGGTCGGCGGCCATGACGTAGCCTACCGTGCCGCCTCGCGGCGGGCCAGAAGGCGGGCGGCGGCCATCAGCGCACGCCCAGACCGGCCAGCGCGGCCCTGGCGGCCGGGATGCTGAGCGGCGCGTACGTGCTGCGCAGCTCGTGCGCCGTCACGGGCAGCCAGATGGAGCCGTCGCGCCCGTCGCCGAGGGGCGTCGCGCGGCCCTGGACGAAACGCCAGGCCGTGAACGCCGCCATAAGAGCGTCGAGCGAGTCGTGGTCGTAGTAGTCATCCCACTGCAGGCCGAGACGCCGCAGGGTGAGCACGCGCAGGCGCAGCCCGGCGCGCGTGCTCTTGGGCGGCGGCGTGCCTCCGAGCAGCGTCACGAAGCCGGCGTGCGGATACACCTCGAGCACCGCCGGCGCCTGGCCGAGCTCGCCGGGCAGCGCTCCGGGCGCCGGCGGCTCGTAGCCCACCCGGCCCAGCTCCTTGAAGTACGCCCAGCCGGCGTACATCCAGGCGTAGCGCCGGGCCTTGGCCTCAGCCTGCGCCCGCGTGGGGACCTGATACACCGAGATGCGCCGGTGCAGCAGCTCGGCGTCGCAGGTGCGCGAGTGAGCGGCGCCGCCGGGGAGCGCCCGCTTGGGGCGCTGCGGGGCGTCGATGCCGATGACCGCCGGCCGCAGGCCGGCGACCCAGTCGAGCAGCCGCCCCCGGTCGCCGGGCTCGCGCTCGTCGGCCTCGCGCCACTCCACGACCTCGAGCGTGCGCCCGCAGCGCACGGCCACCGCCACGCAGGGGCGGCTGGCGGCGATGTCGAGGCCGATGACGAGCGGTCCGGCGTCCATACCGCAGATGGTAGCAGACGCAGGGCGAGTGGCGGAGGGCGCCGCGCCCGGGCAGACTCAGCCCGGCAGACCCCGCGTGGTCGTGACCGCAAACTCCGGCGGGTCCTGGATGTGGCGTCTCACGGCGCACTGGTCGACGGCTCGCACGATCGCCTGCTCGTACTTCTCGGGGAAACCCTCGGGCAGTCGCAGGTCGAAGGTGATGCGCCCGATCATGCCCTTCTGCGGATCGGCCTCCGTGGTCATGGCTATGCCGCTGCCGGCCGGGTCGATGCCGCGCTGCTTCATGAAGGCGAGCATGAAGATGCCGGCGCACGTCCCCAGGGATGCCAGAAACAGGTCGAAGGGCGCCGGCGCGGAGCCGTCCCCGCCGCCGCTCACCGGCTGGTCGGTCACGATGGTGAATCCCTTGTAGGCGGCATCCACCTTGAGGTTGCCGGGGAACGAGATCTTCATCTCCATGGCGTGACTCTCCTCACGGTTTGACGAGGGTGACATCGCGCACGCCCCAGCGCTGCCAGTCCGGAGCATCGCCGCGGGCCACGAAGCCGATCACGTTGCGACCCTTGGCGTTGAGCATGCTCCCGGGGATGGCGATGGACTGCACACCGCTCCATCTGCCCTTGAGACCGCGGTCGAGCGCGCCGCCGTCCTGCCAGTTCACGAGCAGCCTGACCTCATCGGTCTGCACGTCCCAGAGGCGGAAGTGCAGGATCCGCTGGCCACTCTGCTTCGGCGCCTGGTAGAAGACCTCCTTGAGATGCGTGGAGTCGCCGGGGCAGTTGCCCAGCGGGGGCGCGTAGGGAAAGTCCCTGGGGAGCGCCGGCTTCTGGATCTTGTTGAAACGCACGTTCTTCAGCGCCTGCCAGTTGGCGGCGCTGGTGGTCGCCCAGTCGTACATGCTGCCGCCGAGGCACCCGGTCTCGCGCAGGGCGCGCACGTAGCCCAGGGTCTCGCTGCCCGACGACTTCGACGCATCGCCGGCGATCACGTGGATGGGGATCGTGGGGCGCGCGGTCTGCTCGCGGATGATGCTCACGTTCTCGCGGGTCTCGTTGTAGGCGTGCGCGTAGCCGTCGCCGTGATAGGTGTAGTAGCCCATCGGTACGATGACGTCGTACGCGGCCGCGACGTCCTTGTAGGGGAAGTCAGGCCAGTACGTCGAGTTGATCTTCATGCCAGCCGGCGACGGGATGATGCCGCCGAGCGGATAGCCCTTGCCCACGGCCTTGCGGAGCCTCTCTGACAGGGTCTTGAGACGGGCGCTGCGCGTGCTCGCCGGCTTGACGGTGCTGTCCTCGATGTCGACGGCGAACGAGTCGAACTCCTGGCCGTCGGACGTGCGGAAGTCGATGGCTGCCATACTCCGCTGGTAGTCCTTGTCCTTGTCCTTGGCGGGATCCTTGAAGCTCGGCAGATACCACGCCACGATCCTCATCTTTCGGGCGTGACACTCCTTGATGAACACGGCCATGGCGGCCGGCTTGAACAGGGGCGTCGTGGCCGGATTGTGGTAATTGGCCGTCTCGATGTACAGCGTGCGCACGCCGTGCGCGGCCATGTCTTTGACGGCCGCGGCCGGGTCGTTCCAACCCGAGGGGTCGTACATGTCGACCCAGGCGCCGAGGCCGCGATACGCGGTGATGGAGGCCGAGCCGGCGGCGGCGGACGCCGGCGGGCGCGCCGCCGCCATCGCGAGGCCGACGAGAACGGTGAGCCCGGCAACGAGGAGCATGCGGCCGGGCCTTCTGCGCGAGCATGGATGGGTGTGGGAGGAGCGAAGCGTCACGCGTGGACCCCCTTGGGTGGCCGTCGCTTTCGTCCCCAAGTATACGACGAGGCGGCGGGCGGGCCTGCCCACCGCCTCCCGCCGCCCCACGCGCGCCGGCCGGCCCGACCGTCACCGTCGCCGCCCCCGCGCGCCGGCCGGCCTGACCCTCACCCCCGCCGCCCGCCTTCCCGGCCTCGAGCCCGGCGGCTCGACGTTACGCCGCCCTGCCTTCGTGGTAGGTTGCTGCCGACACGACCGCGAGGGAGGGCCCGTGAGCGTCGACTACGTCATGCAGCAACTCGGAGCCAACGAGAAGATCCTCTACACCGAGCGCCACCACTGGGTGTTCTTCGTCGCCGAGATGATCAAGTGGATCCTGTTCGCCGCAGCTGTGCTGGCCCTCGTCATCGTCCTCAGGGTCTGGTTGTTCGAGGGCGCCGGCTGGGTGTGGTGGCTGCTGCTCATCTTTCTCGTCCCCGCCGTGCGCATCGCCTGGGGCTTCCTGTCGTGGCGCATGAACGTGTACGTGCTCACCAACCGGCGCGTCATCGAATCGACGGGCGTCCTCAGCAAGCGCGTCGCCGACTCCTCGCTGGAGAAGCTCACCGACATCGTGCTCAAGCAGTCGATCCTCGGGCGCATGCTCAACTACGGCGACATCATCGTGCTGACGGCCGCCGCCGGAGCGGGCATCAACAACCTGAAGCAGATCCGCCGGCCGATGGAGTTCAAGACCCAGATGCTCGATGCCAAGGAGGAGCTCGAGCGCGAGCTCGGCGCGAGCAACTGAGGCGGCCGGCCCGGCCGCGCCAGCGCGGCGCCGCCGGCCTCAGGCACAGCACACGGTGCCGAATGCCTCGGCGGAGGCGGCGGCGATGCTCACCACGAGCTGGTCGTGACCTGCCCGCAGCAGGTCGTGCGGTTCAGGTTGCAGGCGCTGATGGGCTCGACGTAGACCCTGCTCAGGTCATCGTCGCCGTCGCTCACGGGCGCGGATGGGCCTTGCGCAGGTCGTCAAGAGACGGGAAGGCGATGGCGCCGGCCTCGCAGAGGCTCGCACAATGCGAGCCGCCGACAACGCAGGCTGTGCGCTCCGCCACGAGCACTCTGCCGTCGACCAGGCCGTACACGCCCTGCTTGCAGAAGTCGAGGCAGACGCGGCATCCGTCGCGACAGGCCGCCCCGTCGATGGTCGGTCCCCAGTCGATCTGTTCACGCGGGATTCCGTCAAGCCACCCCATA
>JAPLCM010000193.1 GCA_026392275.1 Actinomycetota bacterium
GACACCGGCATCCTCGTGCTGCTGGCCGCTCTGGGGCTCGCGCTCCTTGTGGTCGCCACGCTCGCCGTGCTGTTCGTGCTCACCATGCCGACGCTGTCGATCGGCGGCTGACGCCGCCGCTTGGCCCGCGCGCCCGCGCGCGTCACGACCCCGACACCCACTCCGCCCACAGGCCGATCACACGTTCCACCGCAGGGCGATCTCTGTGGGAGCGCGGTTCTGCCCTGCCCGCCGGGCACATCGATGCCGTCCCGCCGACATCAGGCGTGACCATGGGGTCCTGGGGGCTCGCCGGGCCGTAAGGGGAGAAATGGGCAAAGCGGACGGCTCGTCACCCTGAACGTCATCCCGCGCGTCTTCATGAAGTGGGATCTGGCTTGGGCCGACCCTTTCGACGAAGTGCGGAAAGCCCGCCACGCGACGGGAAAGCGGACGCGGCGTCTCCGAAATCCTATCTGAATGAAGTTGTCGCGTTAGGCCTTCTCGATCTTCTTCAGGGCCAGCTCCAGAAAGAGTTCCTTCTTCTCCGGGTCCCTCTTCGCGGTCTTCTTCGATCTCCGCAGTCCCAAGCGGTCGCGGAGCAGCAACATCTCGGTGGCGGACGTTCGTTGTCGCGTTATGCCTGCGGGCTTCATGGAGCTTCACCGTATTTCAGCGTGCGCAGCTCAGCTCTCTTGATCTTCCAGGTGTGATCTGCGAACTGCTTTTCGATTCGTAGTCGCCGGCCGATCTCGTTCGACCTCGAGATCACGACGCGCTGCATCAACCACTGCCGGCACTGCTCCATCGACCTGCCGGCCGGCGACACTGAGGCGCAGGCGCGCGAGCTGACGCTCGCCGAGATCGAGCGCATCGCCGGCGAGGCCGCCGACATGGGCGCTGTGGCGCGCTCCGGCGCGGCTGCGACTAGCTCATCGCGCCCGACCACGAGAACGCTACCTACGCCCTGCGCAGCGGCACCCTGGCCGAAGCGTGGAACGAGGTCGTCCCTCGCGTGCGTGAGCTGCGCTCGCGCAACGCGGAGTTCCTCGAGAAGTGCCGCCGCTGCGGCATCATCAACCTGTGCCTGTGGTGCCCGGCGCATGCAGCTCCCGAGGCCGGCGAGATTGACGCGTGGATCGAGTACTTCTGCGCCGTCGCTCACGAGCGGGCCAAAGCCATCGGAGAGGCAGATGTCCTCGGCTGATACAATCCGGCGCGTGAAGACATCCCTCCAGAAGTCCACGCGCATCTACCTCGCCGGGCACACCGGCCTCGTCGGCAGCGCGATCCTGCGCGCGTTGCACGGCGCCGGCTACGAGAACCTCGTGGTCCGCGACCTCGCCGAGCTCGACCTTACCGATCAGCACGCCACGCGGCGCTTCTTCGCCGCCGAGAAGCCGGCGGCGGTCATCGTCGCCGCGGCCAAGGTGGGCGGCATCCTCGCCAACTGGGAGCAGCCCTGGGAGTTCATCTTCCAGAACCTGCAGATCGAGGCCAACGTCATCGGCGAGGCCTACGCCGCAGGGGTGCGCAAACTCATCTTTCTTGGCAGCTCCTGCATCTACCCGCGCGAGGCGCCGCAGCCCCTGCGCGAAGAGTACCTGCTCACGGGGCCTCTCGAAGAGACCAACCGGCCGTACGCCATCGCCAAGATCGCCGGCATCGAGCTGTGCCGCAGCCTCAACCGCGAGCACGGCACCGACTACCTCTCGCTGATGCCGACAAATCTCTACGGCCCCGGCGACAACTACGACCTGCGCACCAGCCACGTGCTGCCGGCGCTCATCCGCCGCTTCCATGAGGGCAAGGCCGGCGGCTCCGCCTCCGCCCACGCCGCCGCCGAGGACGGGGGAGGGGCCGGCGAGCGCCTGCCGGCCCGGCCCGTGCGCCTCTGGGGCAGCGGCGCGCCGCGCCGCGAGTTCCTGTACGTCGACGACGTCGGCCACGCGATCGTGCACTGCCTCGAGCACGTGCACGCTGCCGACGTCCCCGACGGCATGCTCAATGTGGGCTGCGGCGAGGACCTCACGATCCGTGAGCTCGCCGCCCTCGTGCAGCGCATCGTCGGCTACGAAGGCCGCGTCGAGTGGGATCCGTCCAAGCCGGACGGCACGCCGCGCAAGCTCATGGACGTGAGCCGCTTGCGCGCCCTCGGGTGGGCGCCGACCGTGAGCCTCGAAGAAGGCATCGGCCGAGCCTACGAGTGGTTTCTGGAGAATCGCGCTTGAGCCTTCGGCCGGCGCTGCGAACGGAGGGCACATGGGCAAGACGGCGCTGATCACAGGCATCACCGGGCAGGACGGCGCCTATCTGGCCGAGCTCCTGCTCGACCAGGGCTACACCGTGCACGGCATCAAGCGACGCGCCAGCTCTTTCAACACCGAGCGCGTCGACCATCTCTACCAGGACCCACACCTGCCCGGCGGTCGCTTCCATATGCACTACGGCGACCTCACCGATGCCACCAACCTCATCCGCATCGTGCAGGAGACGCAGCCCGACGAGCTCTACAACCTGGCCGCGCAGAGTCATGTCCAGGTGAGCTTCGAGACCCCCGAGTACACGGCCAACTCCGACGCCCTCGGGACCCTGCGTCTGCTGGAGGCCATGCGTATCCTGGGTCTCGGCGACACGGTGCGTTTCTACCAGGCCTCCACCAGCGAGATGTTCGGCAAGGTGCAGGAGGTCCCACAGCGCGAGACCACGCCGTTCTACCCGCGCAGCCCGTATGGCGCCGCCAAGGTGTACGGCTACTGGATCACCGTGAACTACCGCGAAGCCTACGGCATGCACGCCAGCAACGGCATCCTCTTCAATCACGAGAGCCCCGTGCGCGGCGAGACCTTCGTGACGCGCAAGATCACGCGCGCCGTGGCACGCATCGCCCTGGGCCTCGAGCAAGAGCTCTGGCTCGGCAACCTCGATTCGCAGCGCGACTGGGGTCACGCGCGCGACTACGTGAGGGCCATGTACCTGATGATGCGGCAGGACGAACCCGGCGACTACGTGATCGCCACCGGCCAGCAGCACAGCGTGCGCGAGTTCGTTGAGCGGGCGTTCGCTGAAATCGGCGTCAAGCTGCGCTGGGAGGGCAGCGCGGCGGAGGAGACCGGCATCGTCGACACCGTCGACCTGCGCCGTCTCGCCGCCGCCCGAGGCGGGCGCGGCGACGACCCCGCGCCGGCAGACGGCGAGGGGCCGATTCAGCCGGGGGCGGTCGTGCTGCGCGTCGACCCCCGCTACTACCGGCCCACCGAGGTCGAGAGCCTTATCGGCGACCCAAGCAAGGCGCGCGAGCGCCTGGGCTGGTCGCCGACCGTCGGTTT
>JAPLCM010000170.1 GCA_026392275.1 Actinomycetota bacterium
GTCGACCCGGGCATCATCGGCGGCCTCGTGCTGCGCGTCGGCGACGTGATCGTCGACGGCAGCGTGCAAGCCCGCATCCGCCAGCTGCGCCGCCGGCTGGCTACCGCAGAACTGAGAGGTGACGTGCAGTGAAGCTGCGCCCCGAAGAGATCGCCGCGGTCCTCAAATCGCAGATCGAGAACTATCATGCAGAAGTAGAGGTCGACGAGGTCGGGACCGTCCTCGAAGTCGGCGACGGCATCGCCCGCATCTACGGCCTGCGCAATTGCCTGGCCATGGAGATGCTCGAGCTGCCTCACGGCGTCACCGGACTCGCCCTCAACCTCGAGGAAGAGAATGTGGGCGCCGTGCTGCTCGGCGAGGACACGCTGATCAAGGAAGGTGACCTCGTCAAGCGCACCGGCCGCGTGCTGCAGGTGCCGGTCGGCGAGGCCATGGTCGGCCGCGTGGTCGACCCACTGGGACAGCCGCTCGACGACAAGGGCCCCATCGAGACCACCGCCTTCCGCCCGGTCGAGTTCAAGGCCCCGGGCGTGGTCGACCGGCAGCCGGTGAAGGAGCCGCTGCAGACCGGCATCAAGGCCATCGACTCCATGATCCCCATCGGCCGCGGCCAGCGCGAGCTCATCATCGGCGACCGGCAGACCGGCAAGACGTCACTCATCGTCGACACGATCATCAACCAGAAGGGCCAGAACGAGATCTGCATCTACGTGGCCATCGGCCAGAAGGCTTCCACGGTGATGCAGGTCGTGCGCAAGCTCGAGGAATACGGCGCCATGGACTACACGATCGTCGTGGCGGCCACCGCCTCGGCGTCGGCGCCCCTTAAGTTTCTGGCGCCCTACGCGGGCGCGGCCATGGGCGAGTATTTCCTCTACAGCGGCCGTCATGCCGTGTGCTTCTACGACGACCTCTCCAAGCAGGCCGACGCCTACCGCCAGATGTCGCTGCTGTTGCGACGGCCGCCGGGCCGCGAAGCGTTCCCCGGCGATGTGTTCTACCTGCACTCACGGCTGCTCGAGCGCGCCGTCAAGCTCAACGACGAGCTCGGCGGCGGGTCGCTGACCGCGATCCCCGTCATCGAGACGCAGGCCGGCGACGTGTCCGCCTACATCCCCACCAACGTGATCTCCATCACCGATGGGCAGATCTTCCTGCAGAGCGATCTGTTCTACAGCGGCGTGCGGCCGGCGGTGAACATCGGCATCTCGGTGAGCCGGGTGGGCGGCAACGCCCAGATCAAGGCCATGAAGCAGGTCGCCGGCCGTCTGCGCATAGACCTCGCCCAGTACCGCGAGCTGCAGGCCTTCGCCCAATTCGGCTCCGACCTCGACAAGGCCACTCGGCGGACGCTTGCCCGCGGCGAGCGCCTCATCGAGGTCCTCAACCAGGGGCGCTTCGACCCCATGCCGATCGAAGAGCAGGTCGCGGTGATCTTCGCCGGCAACCAGGGCTATGTCGACGACCTCGAGGTGTCTCGTGTCGCCGCCTTCTGCGAGGGCCTGCGCGAGTACCTGCGCGGCCAGAGCGCCGAGCTGCTTGCGGCGATCCACGAAGAGAAGGTGCTGTCGCCCGAGAACGAGACGCTGCTCCGCGACGCCATCGCCGCCTACCACGACTCGTTCGCGTCCGAGTCGGCCGTTGACGATCTGGCGCTCCAGGAGGCGAACGCCTGACGTGGCCACTCTGCGGGACATCCGCCGGCGTATCGCGTCGGTTCACAACACGCGCAAGATCACCAAGGCGATGGAGATGGTAGCCACCGCCAAGCTGCGCCGCAACAAGGCGCGCGTCGAGGCGCTGCGGCCCTACGCCGCCGACATGATCGAGATGATGGTCGACCTCGCCACGTACTCCGAGGAGACCCGCCAGTACGAGCTCATGCAGGAACGCCCCGAGATCCGCAGGGTCGCCGTGGTCGCCATGACCGGCGACCGCGGCCTCGCCGGTGCCTTCAACGCCAACGTGGTGCGCAAGGCCATGGAGATCGAGCGCGGCTTGCGTGAGGAGGGCGTCGAGACGCGGCTCATCGCCGTGGGCCGCAAGGGCGTCGGCACCCTGACCTTCCGCGGGTGCCGCCTCGAACGCAGCTGGCAGGGCCTCAGCGACCGGCCCGAGTACCATCACGCGAGGGCCATCGCCAAGTACCTCATCGATCTCTACGTCTCCGAAGAGGTCGACCGCGTGCGGCTCGTCTACAACGACTTCACGTCGCCTATCGAGCAGACGCTCCTCGACGACGTCATCCTCCCGGTGCCGCGTGAGGCGGTCACCGACGAGGCCAGGATCTCGGGGCTCGTGTCCTATCTGTTCGAGCCCGAGCCCAACGTCATTTTCGAGAAACTGCTGCCGGCCTACGTGGAGATCGCCGTCTATCGCGCCCTGCTCGAGTCGAGCGCCAGCGAGCAGGGCGCGCGCATGATGGCCATGCGCAACGCCAGCGACAGCGCCGAGGAGATGCTGGGGTCACTCACGCTGGCGCTCAATCGCGCCCGCCAGGCGGCCATCACGCAAGAGATCCTCGAGGTCGTGGCCGGCGCCGACGCCCTCGGGTGACCGGGGCCTTGCGGCCGCCGCACACCACATACGCAGAGCGGAGTTGAGGCAATGAACACAGGCACAGTCGTCCAGGTCATCGGGCCGGTCATCGACGTCCGCTTCCCGGACGAGATCCCGGCCATCTACAACGCTCTCACGGTCGGCATCGACAGCGGCGAAGGCCAGCTCCGGCAGGTCGTCTGCGAGGTGCAACAGCACCTCGGCGACGACAAGGTCCGGGCCGTCGCCATGGATTCCACCGACGGCCTCGCGCGCGGCGTGTCTGTCATCGACACCGGCGTGGCCATGACGGTGCCGGTGGGCGAGCAGACGCTCGGCCGCCTCATCAACGTGACCGGCGACACCATCGACCATGGCCCACCGCTGGTCGACGTCGAGCGCTGGCCGATCCATCGGCCGGCGCCGGATTTCGAGTCGCTCGACCCAACGGATGAGGTCTTCGAGACCGGCATCAAGGTCGTCGACCTCATCGCGCCCTACGTCAAGGGCGGCAAGATCGGCCTCTTCGGCGGCGCCGGCGTGGGCAAGACCGTGATCGTGCAGGAACTCATCCGCAACATCGCCGCGGAGCACGGCGGCCTCAGCGTGTTCTGCGGGGTCGGCGAGCGCACCCGCGAGGGCAACGACCTGTGGCTCGACATGAAGCAGTCGGGGGTCATCGACAAGACGGCGCTCATCTTCGGCCAGATGAACGAGCCGCCCGGCGCCCGTCTGCGCGTCGGCCTGTCAGGCCTCACGGTGGCGGAGTACTTCCGCGAGATGGGTGGCCAGGACGTGCTGCTGTTCATCGACAACATCTTCCGCTTCGTGCAGGCTGGTTCCGAGGTCTCCGCTCTCCTCGGCCGCATGCCGAGTGCCGTGGGCTACCAGCCCACCCTGGCCAACGAGATGGGCGAGCTGCAGGAGCGCATCACCTCCACGAAGCGCGGCTCGGTCACCTCGGTGCAGGCCATCTATGTTCCGGCCGACGACCTCACCGACCCGGCGCCGGCGGCAACCTTCGCCCACCTCGACGCCACCACGGTGCTCTCTCGCGCGATCGTCGAGAAGGGCATCTATCCGGCCGTCGACCCGCTCGACTCCAACTCCCGCATTCTCACCCGCGACGCCGTCGGCGACGAGCATTACGAGGTCGCCACGCGCGTCCAGGAGATCCTGCAGCGCTACCGGGAGCTTCAGGACATCATCGCCATCCTCGGTATGGACGAGCTCTCCGACGGGGACAAGGTCATCGTGCAACGCGCGCGCAAGATGGAGCGCTTCCTCTCACAGCCGTTCCACGTGGCTGAGCAGTTCACCGGCATCCCCGGCAAGTACGTCCCACTGGCCGATACCGTGCGCGGCTTCAAGGACCTCGTCGACGGCAAGTGCGACGACCTGCCCGAACAGGCCTTCTTCATGGTCGGCGTCATCGAGGAGGCCGCCGAGCAGGCGCGGCAGCTCGCGGGCAACGACGCGGCGGGCTGAGAGGGCTGCCGTGGCTGACGAACGCGTACTGCACGTGGTGGTGACCACTTCCGAAGGCGAGGTGTACTCTGAGGCCGTTGACATGGTCGTGGTGCCCGGCATCGATGGGGAGCTCGGCATCCTCGCTCGTCACCAGCCCCTGGTCACGCTCCTCGTCGTCGGCGAGACGCGCATCCGTACCCTCGACGACACCTGGGAGTACATTGCCACCGGCATCGGCTACGCCCAGGTCCTGTTCGACAAGGTCCTGGTCGTGGTCGACCATGGCGAGCTTGCGGGGAGTATCGACGTCAGCCGCGCCGAGGAAGCGCAGCGGCGCGCCCGCGAGCGCATGGAGGAGCTTCACGACCCCGGGGCGCAGGCCGAGACCGACTACTTCCGCGCCGAGCAGGCCCTCAGGCGCGCCGCGAACCGCCTGCGCGTGGCGGGGCGCTCGCGCTGAGCGCTGCGCTTCTCCAGCGGCGCGCGCTATACTTGTGATCGTCTGATGGACGGTCCGATCGCACACGACGCGCGCCTTCAGGTGCGCGGCGGACGTCGTTTGGAGGGGGCTGTCGTGCTCTCGGGCGCCAAGAACTCGGCGCTCAAGCTGCTCGCCGCCAGTCTGCTCACCGACGAGCCCTGCATCATCCGCCGCGTGCCTCGCATCACCGACGTCGCCACCATGGTGGCGATGTTGCGCGCGCTGGGCGCGAACGTGGAGCACGCCGGCGACGTCCTGCGCGTGCACGCCGGCGCCGCGCTCTGCGGCTGCGCGCCCTACGAGCTCGTGCGTACCATGCGCGCCAGTATCATCGTCATGGGCCCCTTGGTGGCGCGCCTCGGCGAGGCCACCATCGCCATGCCCGGCGGCTGCAACATCGGGCCGCGGCGCATCGACTTTCACATCCGCGGCCTCGAGAAGCTGGGCGCCACCATCGTCATCGACCATGGCTTCATCAAGATCCGCTGCGCGCAGCTCAAGGGGGCGATCGTCCCGCTCGACTATCCGAGCGTCGGCGCCACCGAGAACCTCGTCATGGCCGCTACGGCCACCGACGGCGAGACAGTCATCGAGAACGCCGCGCGAGAGCCCGAGATCGTCGACCTCTGCGATTTCCTGACGGGCATGGGAGCCGTGATCGAGGGCGCCGGCACCAGCACCATCCGTATCGAGGGCGGTCACGCGCTCCACGGCGTCGACCACGAGGTCGTGGCCGATCGTGTCGAGGCGGGCACCTACCTCATCATGGGCGCCGCCACGGGTGGCGAAGTCACCACGCTGGGTCTCGACCCCAGGCACCTCGAGCTCTTCCTCGGCAAGCTGAGGGGCATGGGCGTCGACGTGCGGCTGGGCGACCGGTCGATCACCGTGCGCCGCGACGGTCCGCTCGCGCCCATCGATATCTCGACCCTGCCTCACCCGGGCTTCGCCACCGACCTTCAGGCACAGACGATGGTGCTGCTCTCGCTGGCCCAAGGAACGTCGATCGTCACCGAGAACGTGTTCGAGAACCGCTTCGTGGTGGTCGACGAGCTCAACCGTCTGGGCGCCGGCATCAGCACCAGCGGTCACCACGCCGTGGTCGAGGGGCCACGCGCTTTGAGCGGCTCCGTCGTGGAGGCGCCCGACCTGAGAGGGGGCGCCGCTCTGGTCACTGCGGGCCTGGTCGCCGACGGCATCACCGAGGTCGGCGCCGTGCACCACATCGACCGCGGCTACGAGGATCTCGTGGGCAAGCTGGAGGCGCTCGGGGCGGACGTGACGCGCGTCGGCGAGACAGCGCGAACCGGCGAAGGGCCGCCGCCGTCTCTCAACTCATGCGACGATGAGGCGTTGCGCAGCGCCCGCGTGGGTGCCTGCGGCGGAGGATCATGAGCGACTATCGCGTGTACAGGGCCGGCGAGCCCGAACCCATCAGGGTGGCCGGCGCCGCGGCCCCGGAGCCGCTGGCCGCGGCCGGCGGTTCGCGGCGCGGCGCCCGCACGGCGGCGCCGCCGCCCGGCTCCGGGCTTCGCACCCTCGCCATCTGGGCGGGCGTCGCGGTAGCAGCGGCTCTCGCCACGGCGGTCGTCTGGTTCTACGGCCGCGATATGCTCGGCAACTCCCGCGCCGCCTTCGACCTCGCCAAGCTCTCGGGCAAAGTCCCCGGCTGGGCGCTGATCGGCGCTCCCGTGATCGCCGTGGCCATCCTCGCGGCGGTCACAGCCTATCTCGCGTTCGGCCGCTACCTTGCCGTCAAACTGGTCGGGGTGGCCGTCGTGGTGGCCGTGCTCGCGGCTCCCGGGCTGGCGCTCGGCTGGGCGAACGGCACGGTGAGTACCGTCGGCGCGGCCACCCCCGAAAAGATCGCCGTGGTCACGAAGACGAAGAAGGAGCTGCGCCCGGCCCTTCCGGGCAAGCCCATGAACATCCTGCTCATGGGCTCGGACCACGCTCTGCCCGGCGACCCCGGGCGCTCGGACTCGCAGATCCTCGTGCGCCTCGATCCCCAGACGAAGAGCATCTCGATGCTCTCCGTGCCGCGCGACCTGCGCGTCGACATCGAAGGCGTCGGCTACGACAAGATGAACGCGGCCTACGCCTACGGCGGGCCGGCGCTCGCCGTCAAGACGTTCAGCCAGGTCACCGGCCTGCCGATCCAGCACTTCGTCGAGGTTGACTTCGACGGCTTCTGGCACATGGTGCGCACTCTGGGCGGCATCTACATCCCCGTCGATCACAGGTACTACTTCGAGGACAACGGCATCAACAGAGTCAGCATCGAGCCGGGCTATCAGCTGCTGGACGGCGATCAGGCGCTCAAGTTCGTGCGCTTCCGGCACGACGGCACGGGCGATTTCGGGCGCATGCAACGCCAGCAGCTCTTTCTCAAGGAGATGCAGCGCCAGTCGAACCGCTGGAGCGGCGACTGGACCCAGGTCATCCGCCTCATCAAGGGCATCACAAAACAGACGACCTCCGACATCGACTCGCTCAAGCGCCTGCAGCCGCTCGTCGAACTGGTCTTTCAGGTGAACACCTCGAAGTTCTTCACCGTGCACCTCGAGGGGGCGGGCGTGATGCTGGACGGGATCTCCTACGTGGTCTCCACCCAGGCGGAGATCGACCAGGTCGTCGCCGAATTCACGCATCCCGTTCAGGCGCCCGTCGCGGAAAAAGGGCTCAAGCTGACCAAGAAGATGTATCCGGTCACCGTCTACAACGGCAGCGGCATCGCCGGGATGTCCACGAATGCGGCCGGCCAGCTTGCGGCGCTCGGCTACCGTGCCGAGACCGGCGCCGACGCCCCTGAGTTTCCGGGCAAGGTCACGGTCGTCTACGCGCCCAAGGGCCTGTCGGCCCCGGCGCAGCTCATCGGCGAGATGTTCTGGCCCTCCGACGTGCGCCTCGCCGACCGTACTCCCGGCGAGGCCGAGGGCATCAGCGTCTTCGTCACCTCGTCGTTCGACGGCACGCTCGCGGTGCCACAGGAGGCCCTGCAGCCGCAACAGACGCTGCAGAAGGGCCAGAGCTACGATGCCGCCGCCTGGACGGCCTTCGCCGCCGAGACGCCGCTGCGTCTGGAGATGCCCACGGCGTGGTCGCCGGGCTTCACCTACGACCAGTTCCGCGCCTACCGCATCAAGTCCACGGAGGGCAGGCGCAGTGCGGCGGCCGTGGCCGTGGTCGCCATGCCGTCGGGTGGCTACTGGAGCATCCAGACGATGCGCTGGATGGACCCCCCGGCGATCAAGGACCCCAACAGCAGCCAGGTCGTCGCCGGTCAGGAGTACCTGCTCTTCTACCGGGCCGATCACCTTCACATGGTGGCATGGAAGCGCAACGGCACGCTCTACTGGGTGGTCAACACCCTCGACAACCAGCTGTCCAATGACCTCATGATGGGCCTTGCGACCTCATTCAAGCCCGTGAAGTGAAGCTTCTTCGCGCAGTGCTTGGGCGCCTCGACCCGTGGGCCGCCCTGCTGCTCGGCGTCCTGCTCGCCTTGGGCGTCATCATCTTGCTTGCCACACCCGGGTCCTGGCACAAGGTGGTGGGCCCGGCTCCGCCGGGGCAGCTGGCGCCGCCGGCGCCGACCGATGTCGCCGCGTTTGCGCTCGGCGGCGCCTCCGGCACGTGCACCGCGGTCGTCTGGCTGCATGTCGACCGGGCTCCCGCTGCTCTCACGGCGGTGGTCCTGGCCCCCGAGACTCAGGGGTTCGTTCCGGGCGCCGGCTTCACCCCGTTGCGTCGCATCGTGGACGAGGTGGGGCCGGGAGCCGCCGCCGTGGCCATGGGGCAGGCGCTGGACGTGCCATTGGCCGCCTGGATCACCCTCGACAAGCAGGCTCTGCGCCTTGCCCTGGCGCCGCACTCGTCGGCCGGTGAGGCGCGCGCCCCTCTGCTTCAGTACAAGCGCGCCCGGGCGGCCTGGGCGGGTCGCGGCGAGGCCCATCGCGTCTGGACCACCCAGTATCAGGCGCTGGGCTTCACGCTGGCGCGGTTGCCGTTCCAGCGCATCAACGTCGTGTCCTTCTCCAACTACGTGCTGGGCTGGGGCCACGTGCAGAGCAATCTCAACCTCCAGGGTGCGGCGTCGCTGGCTACCACGTTCGAGGAGCTGATGCCCGCGGGCGTCGACGTGCGCGGCGCGGCGGCCATCGTTGAGACCTGCCGCCGCGGCGAGGCCTGGCGCGTCGATCGCAGTGCCATCGAGCAGCTGCGCCGGTCGCTCGCCTTCGGGCTCACTCCGCCGGCAGCGGGAACGAGCGTGCAGCAGCGGCCGCGACCGGCGCGGGTGCTCGTGGTGTTGCCGGGCCCGGGCTACCGCTCCGACGCCTACGTGGATGAGGTTCGCCGGCGTCTGCGACGCTCGGCCGGCGTTCCGGTCGCCGTGCAGGCCGTCAGAGCGCCTCGCTGGGACGGCCTCGTGGCACGCACGGTCGCCGCTACCGAGTCGTGGCGTCCGCTGGCCGTCCTCGTGGCCCCGCCGACCGATCTCGGCAGCGTGGAGAGAGCCCAGAAGGCGGCCGTCGCGCTGCGCCGCCTGGGGGAAACGCTGCGCACGGCCGGCCAGCCGGCCGTGCTGAGCGCCCCGCTGCCCGTCGAGATGACGGTCACGGCCGCATCCACCACGGACACCTCAGCCACGGCTGCGCTCGCCGTGGACGCGCTGAACAGGGACGCGCTCGCGGCGGCTGTCCGTGCCTCCGGGCAGCCGGTCTCCCCGCTCGCTGGTCTGGGCGGCGCGCCGGCCGGTGCACAACCGATCGTGCAGAGCCTCGACGCCAGGCTGACGGCCGCCGCCAGAGCCAATGTGGCGACGCTGGTCCGCGCCTGCTGGCCTGGGGCGCTGGCGCCGCGCCTCGCATCCACGCGCCTCGGCTTCTCGTTTGCGGCCCGGCGCCGCACCACGGTCGCCGTCTGGGCTTCGCCGAACAGCGCGACGGACGCGGTCGCGTCGGCTCCGGCCATGGCGATGCTGCGCACGTGGGGATATCAGGCGGCGAACGCTCCGGCGACCGACTGGACGCCGGGGCGCTCGGGGCGCGGGGTGTACTACCGCGCGGGGATGCGCCGCGCCGCGCTGGCGCTGGCCGGCGACCTGGGCCTGCGTGCCGCCGCCGTGGTGGCGGACGAGGGCGCGCCCGCAGCGCTCACGTTGAGCCTCGGGAGTTGAAGAAGAGAGCGCCTCCCCGAGGAGGGGAGGCGCTCTCTTTCGAACGCGCTCAGATGCTGTGGCAGCGCAGCTAGGTGCGGCGGCGGCGCAACAGCGCACCGCTACCGATCAGGCCGGCGCCGGCACCGAGGATCAGGATGATCTCGCCACCGGTGAAGGCGAGCTGACCGCCCTGTTCTCCCGGACCCTGTAGGCTCGCGAGGTACTCCTCGAGGACACCCTTCACATCGGTGACCTCCGCGGTCACCCCGCTGCTCCCGGCGTACCGCAAGGCGGCGCGGATCTCATTGGTCGTCCAGTTGCCGTCGATTTGGCCGTCCTTGGCGTCCTTGATGATCTTGTCGATGGTGCCCTGCTTGACTCCCGCTTGAGCGACCACGGCGAACACCAGAAGAAGCACCACCGCAAGCGTGATGGCACACATGAGCTTGGTCTTCATATCTTCACCCCCCCTACGGCACTTGCTTTTGTTCCCTACTGTGTTCTCTGGCCCGCTTTTATCACAAACCCGCAACTATTGCCATAGACACTGCCAGTATAATGCCGTCGATGGAGGCTGGGCTAAACACCGCGCGCGTTGGGCATCAGGCGCCGAGCCGGCTGCGCGACGCAGCGCCGTTCGCGATCACGCTCATCTGCGCGGGTCTTCTCAGCTTCCTCTCGGGCGGCTACTTCCTCTCGCGCAGCGCGCCGCTGGTGGTCGTCTACCTCCTTCTGGCGGCGGTCTGGGTATGGTTTCTGCATCGCCGGTCGCGCCCCTCGCTACTCTGCCTAGCTAGCCTCGTCGTGTTCGGGAGCTTCGTCGCGTGGACGGGCCTCTCGGTGTACTGGTCGTTTGGCCCCGACCTGAGCTGGATCGCTTTCGACGTCGCCGCCCTCTATCTCGCGGTAGCGGCGGTGCTCGGCCTGACCCCGGTGCGCGGCCTGCAACTGCGCACCGCCGGCTACGGCTTTCTGGCGGTCGCCGTTGCCGTCGGTGTATACGCTTTTCTCGGCAAGGTCGTTCCCGAGGTCGTGACGCACGCACACCTGTACGCGAGGCTCGACAGCCCTGTGGGCTACTGGAACGTTCTCGCTCTCATGATGGTGATGGGGCTGGTGGTCGCGCTGGCTCTTGCCGGCGACCGCACGGCTCACCCCGCCTTGAGGATGCTGGCCGCCGCCGCCGCGGTGCCGCTCTGCTTCACGTTCTTCTTCACCTTGTCTCGCGGCGGCTGGGTCGTGCTCGCCGTGACGCTGGTGCTGTACTTCGGCTTCGCGACCACGCGCCTCGCCAGCTTCGCCAGCCTGGTGGCCGTCGTGGCCCCCGTGGCGGCCGTGCTGTGGCGTCTGCGCGACCTCGGCACGCTCTTCAGCGCGACCTCGGACGACGCTCTGCGTACCCTTCAGGGCCACACCCTGCTGCGCTGGTCTCTGGCGGCGCTGCTCGTCGCCGTGGGGGCGCAGGCTGTGATTGCGCTCGTGCAGCGCGCCGTGCCGTGGCCACGCTGGCTGCGCGTCGCCGCCGGAGCAGCGGTGCTGCTGGTGTTGGTGACGAGCATCGGTGGCGGCTCGTGGCGCTTCCTCGAGAACCGTGGCGGCTCGGCCTGGGTCAAGGACCGCGTGCAGACCTTCATCTCGGGCACCGACGAGACCGGCAGCGGCGGAGAGGCCGGCCGGCTCATCTCTGTCAACACCGGCCGGCCGCCTCTGTGGCGCGAGGCTCTCGAGCAGTCCCGGTCCCACCGGCTGCGCGGCACCGGCGCCGGCACCTTTGTCTTCACCGACAAGCGTTTTCGCGAAGACGGGCACACCGTCAAGAACGCCCACAGCCAATGGTTCAACGTGCTCAGCGAGCTGGGTGTGGTCGGGCTTGGGCTCTTCACGGCCGCTATCGCCCTGTTCATCGCGGCCGCCGTGCGCAACCCCTTCAGCGACCGGCGTGATCCTCTGCGTCCGCTCCTCGTGGCGCTTCAGGCAAGCATTGTGGCCTTTGTCGTGCACATCTCCTGGGACTGGCACTGGGACATGGCGGCGATCGGCATGGTGTTCTTCCTCTTCACCGCCGCGTGCTCGTCGTACCTCGCGACCAGGGCCGCCGATAGGCGGCGGGACGCGGCGCTCGCGGTGGCGAAGATGCCTGCGGATGCGCCTGCGGAGACGCCGGCGCACGTGCCCGCAGACACGCCGACGGAGGCGTCGCCATCGGCGCCCGTCGAGCGCCGCCGCGCCGCGTGGCCGGTGCGGACCGTGGCCACGGTAGCGCTCGTGCTCCTCGCCGTGAGCTGGCTCGTGCCGTACCTTTCGGCGAGGGAGGAGCGCGCTGCGCTGGCCGCGTCAGGCGACGGGGACAGTGCCGTCGCCCTGGGCCACGCGCGCCGCGCCGCACGCCTCGACCCGCTCGCCGTGGACCCGCTGATCATCGAGGCGCTGGTCCTCCAGCAGCAGGGACGCAACGGCGAGGCGTTGACGGCGCTTCAGAAGGCGGCGCGCCTGCAGCCCGACAACTACAAGGTGTACTACCACCAGGGCGTTCTCCTGCTGCAGGCGTTCGGCCGTAAGCAGGCCGCCATCGCCGCGCTGCGCCGCGCTTTGGCGCTGAACCCTCTCGACGACGACAGTCGCTTCGAGCTGGAGCTGGCGACGGGGCGCTGAACCAGGGCCGCCGCTGACCCCTATGGTAGACTCCCGCCGGACGTTCGCGCTCCCGACAGCTACCTGGAGGTGCCTCTCACCATGGATCGTGCCGCTCCGATCGGCATCGTCGGCACAGGCTACGTCGGGCTCGTCTCGGCGGTCTGTTTCGCGCACCTCGGCCATCACGTGGTGTGCATGGACATCGACGCGGCGAAGATCGCGCGCCTGCAGGCGGGCGACGTGCCCATCTACGAGCCCGGCCTCGACAAGCTCATCGACGACAACGTGTCGCGGCTCACGTTCACCACCTCCTACGACGAGCTCCTCGCCGAGTGCCGCATCCTCTTCATCGCCGTCGACACGCCACCCTCTCCGTCGGGCGACGCCGATCTCTCGCGGGTGCAGCACGCGACTCGCGAGATTGCGGCGCGTGGCGGCCGGCGTCTGCTCGTCATGAAGAGCACCGTGCCGGTGGGCACCGGCGAGAAGGTGGTGGCCGACCTCGAGGCGCTGGGCGCCTCCGGCATCACCTACGCGTCCAACCCCGAGTTCCTCCGTGAGGGCGCCGCCATCCAGGATTTCCTCGAGCCCGACCGCATCGTGATCGGCACTTCCGCCAAGGAGGACGGCGATACGGTCGAGGCTCTGTATCGCGGCATCGACACCGACGTCGTGCGCACCAGCGTGCCCACCGCAGAGATGGTCAAGTACGCCTCCAATGCCTTTCTCGCCACCAAGATCTCCTTCATCAACGAGATTGCCAACGTCTGCGAACAGGTGGGCGCCGACGTGCGCACCGTGGCCCACGGCATGGGTCTCGATCACCGCATCGGGCCGCACTTCCTGCAGGCCGGCATCGGGTACGGCGGCTCCTGCTTCCCCAAGGACGTGCAGGCGCTCAAGCAGCTGGCCGGCAACAGCGGCTACCATTTTCAGCTGCTCAACGCCGTGATCGAGGTCAACGCCCTGCAGAAACGCCGCGTGCTCGGCAAGCTCGCGAGCCGGCTCGGCAAGCTCCGCGGCAAGACCGTGGCGCTGCTTGGCCTCACCTTCAAGCCCCACACGGACGACCTCCGCGAGGCGGCGTCGATCGTCCTCGCCGGGCGCCTCATCCACGAAGGCGCGACCGTGCGCGCCTACGACCCGATGCTCGACGCCGGCGACCATCCCCTGTTTCCCGGCGTCGTCATCACCGACGAGCCCCTGCGGGCGCTTGAGGGCGCCGACGCGGCCGTGCTGGTCACCGAGTGGCCGGAGTTCGTGCGCCTCGACTGGGTGGCCGCGGCCGCCGTCATGAGGCGGCCGCTGCTCATCGACGGGCGCAATTTCATCGACCCCGCCGTCGCGGCGGCGGCCGGCCTGGAGTACGAGGGCATCGGCCTCGGCGACCTCGGGCCGGCGTCCGCCGGCGCCTGACCAGCGGCCGCGCATGAGCACGAGTCACCGCACTCCCACCCAGGCCATCATCCTCGTCGGCGGCGAGGGCACGCGCCTGCGGCCCGTCACGTCGCGCGTGCCCAAGCCTGTCGCCCCCGTCGTCGAGCGCCCGTTCGTCGCCTACATCCTCGACGATCTGGCGCGGCACGGCGTGGAGCGCGCCATCTTCTCCACCGGCTTTCTCGCGGCGGCCATCGAGGCGCAGATCGGCGACGGCGCGGGCTACGGCCTGCAGGTCGACTACGCCGTCGAGACCGAGCCGCTGGGCACGGCGGGGGCCGTTGCCAACTGTGCCGAGATGCTCGACGACGGCAGCTTCTTCGTGTGCAACGGCGACGTCCTCAGCGACGTCGACCTCACGGCGCTGGCGGCGCTGCACGCCGGCAAGGGCGCCATGGGCACGGTGTTCCTGACCCCGGTCGACGATCCCAGGAGGTATGGCCTCGTCGAACTGCGCGACGACAGCAGCGTCGCCAGCTTCGTCGAGAAACCGGGCGAGTGGCAGGGCGTCGCGCTCATCAACGCCGGCGTCTACGTGCTCGAGCACGAGGTCCTCGAGATGATCCCGCGAGGGCGCCTGTTCAGCATCGAGCGCGGCGTGTTTCCGCGCCTCGCCCAGGCGGGGTCGCTCTACGGCTATGTGGACCGCGGCTACTGGCGCGATATCGGTACCCCCGAGAGCTACCTGCAAGCCCACTTCGATATCCTCGAGCGCACCGTCGACACTGCCGTCGCCGACCTGCTCGGCGAAGAGTATCTGTACGTCGCGCCGTCGGCCGACATCCACGCCCGGGCGCGCGTCGTACCTCCGTGCTACATCGGCGAGCACGCGCGCGTGGAGGCCGGCGCCCGCGTCGGCCCGCTGGCCGTGCTCGGCGCCGGCTCCGTGGTCGCGGAAGGCGCGACGATCCTCGAGTCGGTGATCCAGGCCGGCGTGGACATCGGCGCGTACGCGCAGGTGGAGCGCAGCGTCGTCGTGCGCGAGAGCAGCATCGGCGCGGGCACGCAGCTGCACAGCGCCGTGATCGGCGAAGGCTGCCACGTCGGCGCCGGCAACCGCCTCGTCGGCGGTATCTGCGTGTACCCGGACACCACGCTGCCCGACAATTCCATCCAGTTCCACGAGCAGCTCCGCGGCAAGGAGGGCTGATGACGATCCCGGACGATATCTTCAAGGCATACGACATACGCGGGTTGTACCCGCAGGAGCTCGACGAGGAGGCCGCCGAGCGCATCGGCTGCGCCTTGGCGCAGCAGCTCGGCGCGACGCGGCTCGGCGCGGGCATGGACCCGCGCCCGTCGTCCGCCGGTCTGCTCGAGGCCTTCGCCGCCGGCGCCGCCGGCGCCGGTGCCTCCACGGTGGATTTCGGCCTCGTGCCTACGGAGATGCTGTACTTCGGCGTCGCCTCGCGGAACCTCGGCGGCGGCGTCATGGTCACCGCCTCGCATAACCCGCCGCAGTACAACGGCATGAAGCTCGTGGGCGCCGGCGCCCTGCCGCTGAGCGGCGAGTCCGGGATCCCCGAGCTCAAGCAGCGCAGCCAGGCGCTCGCCGACGTGCCGGCGCGCAGCGCCGGCACCGACTACGAGCGCCTCGACCTGTACCCGGCCTACCTGGCCCACCTGCGCGCTCTCGTCGACAGCTCGTCCTTCAGGCCCTACCGCGTGGTCATGGACGCCGCCAACGGGGTGGCGGGCAAGCTCGCTCCGCGAGTGTTCGACGGTACCCCCATCGATCGCGTCGAGATGTACTTCGAGGTCGACGGCACCTTCCCCAACCACGCGCCCAACCCGCTCCTCGAGGAGAACAGCCGCGAGATCCGCGCGCGGGTCGTGGCCGAGAACGCCGATCTGGGCATCGCCTGGGACGGCGACGCCGACCGCTGCTTCTTCATCGACGAGCACGGCGAGTTCGTGCCCGGCGATTTCGTCACGGCGCTGCTCGCCGAGGCGCTGCTGCTCAAGCATCCCGGCGCGGCCATCCTCTACGATCTGCGCGCCAGCCGCGCCGTGCCCGATGTGATCAGCGCCAACGGCGGCGTGCCTCTCATCAACCGCGTCGGGCACGCCTTCTTCAAGCAGCGCATGCGCCGCGAGCCGGTGCTCTTCGGCGGCGAGGTCTCCGGGCACTACTACTTCAGCGACAACTACAACGCCGATTCGGGCTTTCTCCCGGCGCTGCTCATCCTCGAGCTGCTCTCGCAGAAGAGCGCCACCATGGCCGGGCTGCTCGAGCCGCTGCGTGCGAAGTACTTCATCAGCGGCGAGATCAACTCCACGGTGGACGACGTCGACGCCGCGCTGGCGCGCCTCGAGGCGCGCTTCGCGGACGGCGAGATCACCCGGCTCGACGGCATCTCCGTCGACTACGAGCGCTGGCACTTCAACGTGCGCGCATCCAACACGGAGCCGTTGCTGCGCCTCAATCTCGGCGCCGACTCGCGAGCGCTCATGGAGGAGAAGCGCGACCTCGTCCTCGGCGTGATCCTTGAAGGCTGAGATGGCGGATCTGAGCGACCTTGGGGCGGCGCGCATCGCCGCGCTCGACGGCGGCGACATGCTCGGCGCCGTCGCCGGCCTGCCGCGGCAGCTCACGGCGGGGTACGCGGTCGCGCGTGCCGTCCTCCGCGGAGTGTTCGCCGAGGCTGGGGCCGCCGCGCCGGCTCCGCCGGCGCGGCCCACCGGCCTCGTCGTCTGCGGCATGGGCGGCTCGGCCATCGGCGCCGATCTCGTGCTCGCCTGCCTTCCGGAGCTGCCCGTCCCGGCCGTCGTGGTGCGGGGCTACGGGCTGCCTGCGTGGGCAGGCCGCGACACGTTGGTGGTGGCCATCAGCTACTCGGGCGACACCGCGGAGACCCTGGCCTGCGCCGCGGACGCGTTGGGGCGCGGCTGCACGCCCGTCTGCGTAGCCTCCGGCGGCGCTCTGGCCGCGCTTGCCGGCGAGCGCGGCCTGCCGCTGCTCAGGGTGCCCGCGGGCGGGCAGCCGCGCGCCTCGCTGGGTCATCTATCGATGCCGCTGCTCGCGACACTCGAGGCGGCCGGGCTCTGCGCCGATCCCTCCGCCGCTGTCGACGAGACCGTCGCGTTGCTGCGCGTCGGCAACGAGGCGCTGGGGCCGCACGCCGCCGCCGCGTCGCACGCCGCCAAGCAGCTCGCCGGGCGCCTGCACAAGAAGCAGGCCGTCGTCTACGGCGCCGGCCTCACCGTGCCGGCGGCGCGCCGCTGGAAGGGGCAGATCAACGAGAACGCCAAGGCTCCGGCCTTCTGGAACGAGCTGCCGGAGCTCGACCACAACGAGATCATGGGCTGGACG
>JAPLCM010000220.1 GCA_026392275.1 Actinomycetota bacterium
CCGGTCGGCGGGAAACGCCCACATCTCCATGGCCGACGGCATCTCGAGCGGCTCGAGCGAGACGCCGCAGATCGTTTCGTAGAACTTCTTGGCCCGCGTGATGTCGCTGGCGGGGATCTGGAACCAGCTGACTGCCGACGGCATGGTCTTACTCCTTCGTCGAAGCGCTCGCCCCTGCCGGGGCGTACCGTCATCGTTGCCCCCGCCTGGCGGCGGGAAACCCGCACAGAAGCTGCACGTACGTCGATGCTGTGTCCCGATGACCTGCGGACCTACAGAAGACCCTCACGCAGCGCCCACACGCGCACGGCCGCCATCCCTTCATCGAGGCCGACCTGCGGCACGAAGCCGAGCTGCCGGCGCGCCTTCTCCCCCGAGCAGGTCGCCGGCAGACACGTGCCTTCGACCCCAGTCCTGGTGAAGATGGCCGCCTGTGGCACGATCTGCCCTGGATGGCCGCGGCTCCGGCGCCGCGCCGGCGGGAGCGCCGCGCGGGCTGCCCAAGGCATAGATCGGAGCCTCTGCGAGCATAGTGAGGGGCGAGGGCGGTCCTGGACTCACCTCGACGATGAAGGGGGACGACATGGACTACAAGATCAGCGAGAAGGACGTCGCATCGCAGCTCTCGCTCACGCGCCGCGAGACGGTGACCATGAAGACCATCGGCGTTGGTCTGAACGCCGGGTTCGGGGCACTCAAGGAGCACTGCGCCGTGACAGGCGCGGAGACCGTCGGGCCGCCGTTCGTCTTTTCACCGGCTTATGGCGAGGACACATTCGACCTCATCATCTGCATGCCCGTGGCGTCCGGCGCCGTCACCGGCGCAGGCGTCGCCGTCGAGGAGATCCCCGGCGGCCACGTGGTCTTCACCACGCACAGGGGTCCGTACACGGAGGTCCCCGGGGCCTATGCGGCACTGTTCAAGTGGGTCGAGGAGAACGGTCGCCGGCCGGCCGGCGCCGCCCGCGAGACGTACCTCAACGATCTCAAAGACGTGCCCGAGAGTGAGCTGCTGGTCGAGATCGCTATCCCGCTCGCCTAGACCGGCGGAGACGTCCTTCCGCCCGCCCGGGCGGCCGCCACTTCGAGCACCACGCCGGTGTGGCCGGGCCGGGTGCACAGCAGCACGCGGTCGCAGAGCTGGAGCATGATCGTGAACCCCATGCCGAGGCTGGCGGCCGTGGAGAAGCCACGGACGAGCGTCGCCCTCGGCAGCGTCCCGAAGTCGATGCCTGGGCCTTTGTCGGCGATCGCCACCTGGAGACGTCCGTCCCCGGCAAAGACCTGGTAGGTGCCGCCGCCGGCATGCTTGAGGGCGTTGTTGAGTGCCTCGCACAACGGGCCGAGCACGTCGGTGTGGCAGAGTCGCCCGGGATACCGGAGCTCGGCGGCGGCGACGATCACACGGCGTGCCTCGGCCAGCTGCGACGGAGAGCTGATCGGTACGACTTCGCTGAGCGGCTGTCCCAGCTCGCCGGCGAAGGTCTCCTCGCTCAGGAGGATGAGCTTGCCGCCGGTCACCGCGTCGAGCACGTCCACGTAGGCCCGTCGGATGGCCTCTTCCTGACGCCGCTGCGCCTGCTCGGCCTCGCGGCGCCCGGTGATGTCCTCGAACACGGCGATGAACGTCCCCGGCTCGGTGCTGTAGACCGAGATGAACAGCCATATGCCCAACGACTTGAAGTCGAACTCGATGGTCTCTGGGGCGCCGGTGCGCGCGACGCGGTCACAGACCCCGAGGAGCTCGGGGCTCAGATCGTTGACCCCGGGGATCACCTCCGAGACCGGTCTGCCTTCGACGTCCTTCAGGCCGGTCAGAAGCTTGAACGCCGGGTTCACCTCGAGGTACACGAAGTCGACCGGCTCTCCGGAGCCGTCGTAGATCATCCGGCAGTACGCGTAGGCTTTGAGGAGGTTCTCGAAGAGCGAACGGAAGCGCTGCTCGCTGCCGGCCAGGGTCGCCGCGCCGGCTCTCTCGTCGACGGCGCGCTGCACGGCGAACGGCAGGCGCGCCATCCTGTCTTTGAGCACGATGTCGTCGGCGCCGCGCTTGAGCAGCTCGACGGTGATCTCCTCGCCGATGGTTCCCGAGACGCAGATGAAGGGCGTCCCGGGGCAGGCGACCTCGGCCAGCTCGAGTGCCTCGTGGGCGTCGAAGCCGGGGAGCGCACAGTCGGCGAGGATGACGTCGTAGGGCGCGCCGGCGAGCAGCGCTTCGAAGGCCGTGCGGTCGGCCGCCCAGTCAAGCTCGAGCTGGTAGCCGGCGCGGGTCAGCGTCGCCGCGACGAGCTCAACGTCGGGCGACGAGTCGTCCAGGCAAAGGACTCGCAGTGGTCGGCCGCCGGCCATGCTACGTCCCCGTTCGGCGGGCGTTCGCTGATGAGCGCCCACACCATGCCGGGCTCATTGACCGATCCTGCAAAGCCGGCGAACTCTGCGTGCCTGGCCACGGGGGCTTCTGAGTCGAGGACGCGGCTCGTGATCATCAGGTCCGGCTCCTCACGTGATGATGTGAGGATCACGACCGAAAGCCTCTGGAGGGCGGGATCGCCGGGCCGGCGTACACGGAGAGCTCCTTCTCGATGCGGGTACTCCTTCGGTTCTACCCGCCGTACGGCAAGGTGACCCTGTTGGCGAGCTCGCCGGGATCGAGCGCGAGGAGCTGAGACGGTCACTCGGGAGTGCGCGATCACGATCGGCCGTCGCCGGCCGCGTGCGGTACCATTCTTCATCGTCAACGAACCGAACGGGAGGGGCCATGGTCGTCGCGAGGTTCACGCCCGTCACCGGCTGGGCCGGCAGGTCCATCACCTACGAAGGCGGGCAGTTCGCGCTCGAGGGCTACGGCCTGCTCGCCGCCGAGGACGTGCTGCAGTACGACCGGCAGGGGCAGATCGTCTGGGAGTACGACGGCCTGCGCGAGTGGGTCGGCCGGGTGGCCGTCGTCGCGACGAGATCCCCCTTGTCGTATGGCTACGCCGCGGAGGCGCAGTACTTCGCGGCGCACAAGCTGCCCTCGCCGCCGGGCATCGCTATCGCCGGCTTCGTGCTGGCCATCGCGGGGTTCATCTTCCCGGTGCTCGTGTTGTGGTGGGTGGGCCTGGCGCTGTCGTGGCCGGGCTACACGCAGGCCGTGCGCGAGAAGCTCCCCGCGGGCCTTGCCCTGGCCGGCCTGATCATCAATGCCGTGATGACCGCGTCGAGCGTGATGTTCCTGCTGGTGATCATCCTGCTGGTCGCGGCCGGCTAGGCGCGGCGAAACAGGGCCGGCAGCGCTGCCGCCGGCGCACCGCAAGACGGGAACGGCTCCACGCGCACCGCGTGTCGCTCAGTACGGCCCATCCGCCTGCTTCGCGCTCTTGCGACGCTCCATGATCTCGTGGAGCAGGGGCGTCACCACGAGCCGGATCGCCATCTCCATCTTGCCGCCCGGCACGACGATGCAGTTGGGGCGCGACATGAACGAGTCGTGGATCATCGCCAGAAGGTAGGGGAAGTCGACCCCCGTGGGGTCGCGGAAACGGACGACGAAGAGAGACTCGTCCAGGGTCGGGATGTCGCGAGCGACGAAGGGGTTTGAGGTGTCGACCACGGACACTCGTTGGAAGTTCACGTGCGTGTGCGAGAACTGCGGCGTGATGAAGTGCACGTAGTCGTGCATGCGTCGCAGGATGGTGTCGGTCGCGGCCTCGACCGAGTAGCCTCGCGCGCGCGTGTCGCGGTGGATCTTCTGGATCCACTCCAGATTGACGATGGGTACCACGCCGATGAGCAGGTCCACGTACCGCGCGACGTTGATGCCCTCGTAGCGCACGCCCCCGTGGAGGCCCTCGTAGAAGAGCACGTCGGTGTCCTCCGGGAGGTCCTCCCAGGGAGTGAAGGTGCCCGGCTCGTGGCCGCGAGTGGCTGCCTCCTCCTCGTCGTGCACGTAGAAGCGGCGCTGCCCCGAGCCGGAGTCTCCGTAGGCGCGAAAAAGGCTCTCCAGCTCCTCGAAGAGATTGGCCCTGGGGCCGAAATGGCTCACCGGGCGTTCGCCCCTGCTCTCGGCCTCCGCGATGGCCCGCTTCATCTCCTCACGATCGTACTTGTGGAAGCTGTCGCCCTCGATGACTGCTGCGCGGATGTTCTCGCGGTGGAAGATGTGCTCGAAGGACGTCTTGACCGTGGTCGTGCCGGCGCCGCTGGATCCGGTGACGGCGATCACGGGATGCTTGGCGCTCATGTGACACCCAGGACCGAGCGCCAGCCGGGATACAGCGTGTCGGCATCGCTCGGGAAGGACTCGAAGGCACGCGCCAGCTCGCGGTGCTCCTGGGCGTAGGCGAGCAGGTCGACGCCGGCCTTCCAGGCGTCATGGGACTGACGCAGCGACATGGCCCCGGCGGCCGGCCCGTCGAGGTGGCCGAACGCGCCGCCGCCGGAGGTCTGCACGACGTTGGCGTGGCCGAGGTTCTCGAAGAAGCCGGGCAGGCGCAGGGCGTTCATCCCTCCGGAGATGATCGCGCTCGTCGCTTTCATCCCCAGCCATTCCTGGTGATAGAAGGGTCCGTCGGCGGAGTCGCGCTCGATCATGTAGGCGATCGCACGGTCGCCTTGATCGCCCTCCATCTTGCCGTAGCCCATCGTCCCGGTGTGGATGCCCGAGGCTCCTTGCAGGCGCGCCATTTTCGCGAGCACGAAGGCGGTGTACCCGCGTCTTGACTGCGGAGAGGTCACGGCGCCGTGACCGGCCCGGTGGTAATGCAGGAACTGAGCGGGGAACCGGCGTCGGCAGGTCGTGACCGCCGCCGGACCGGCGACGTAGCCGTCCACAAGAAACGCGACGTGGTCCTCGTTGCCCGCGAACGCCTCGAGGACGGCCTCGCCGCGGGCGATCATCTCCATGGGGTCGTCGGCGGTGATGTTCGCCGAGAAGAGCCTGGCCGCGCCGGTCTCGTCTTGCGCGCGCCGCATGGCGTCGGCCACCAGGGCCATGGTCTCGCGGTACGGGGCGAAGACCTGGTTGCCCTGGGGCTCATCGTTCTTCACGAAGTCGCCGGCCAGCCAGAACTGATAGCAGGCATCCGCGAAGAGCTCCGGCCGCAGGCCGAGCTTGGGCTTGATGATTGTGCCGACGATCATGCCGCCGTTCTCCGGTGGGCGGCCGAGGACACGCCAGAGATCCTGGATGTTCCGCAGCGGCCCGTCGAACAGCTGCAGGTACGAAGGCGGAACGTAGAAGTCGTGCATCTTGGCGTACTCGACATCGCCCATGCCCTGGTTGTTGCCGATGCAGAGCGTGAGGAACGAGACGATCATCGCGCGCCCGTCGGTGATGTTGAGATCGAACAGCTCGAGCGGGTAGGCGATCTTCGTGAGCTCGTGCGCCTCGTCCACCTCGTAGACGAGGGCGTCCACCGAGCGCGTGAAGTCGTCGGTCGTGGAGACCTCCACGTTCGTACCTGTTGAGGACTCGGCGGCGAAGTGCGCCGCCGTGGCGAGATAGTCGTAGCCCGCCTTGGGCTTCATGCTGTAGGCGCACAGAACGTGACGGCCGCCCGCCACGAGGTGGGCTTCCTTGAGGTGCAGGTCGGCATAGCGATTCGACTGGTCCATGTGTCGCCTCCTTGTCTCCCCGAGCGCGTACTGGGCCAGAGCCGCTTCGTCTTCCCCGCCTCGGGAATCCGCCCATGATGGGCCAGCGCCGCGGGCAATGCAAGCGTGCGTCCGTGCGGGCGATCCTCCGCCGTCGGGCATGGGCGTCGCCCCGCCCCCGCCCCCCGTCTCCGGTATAGTCCCCCCAGGAGGTCCCTGCCCTTGACCGCTGTCTCCGCGCTCCCCCCGCTGCTCATCAAAGGCATGCGCATCCCTCTGCCCATCGTGCAGGGCGGCATGGGCGTGGGCGTCTCCCTGGCCCCGCTGGCCGGCGCCGTGGCGCGCGCCGGCGGCCTCGGGCTGCTCTCCAGCGCCTGCCTCGACCGCCTCGCCGCCGCGCGCCTCGGCCGTAAGGCAGACACCTACGAGGCCGTGGCCCTCGAGGTCGCCGCCGCCAAGGCCGGCGGCGGCTACGCAGGCATCAACATCATGGTCGCCCTGCAGCGCGACTACGAGGCCGCGGTGCGCGCCGCTCTCGCGGCCGGCGCCGACGCCATCGTCTCGGGCGCCGGGCTGCCGCTCTCGCTGCCCGAGATCGCCGCCCCCGGCGCGACCGCCCTCATCCCCATCGTCTCCTCGGCGCGCGCCCTGGCGCTCATCTGCCGCAGATGGGAGCGCGCCCACTGCCGCCCCGACGCGGTCGTCCTCGAGGGCCCCCTCGCCGGCGGCCACCTCGGCTTCCGCGCCGACCAGGTGGAGCGCGCAGAGCACACCCTCGAGCGTCTCCTGCCGCCGCTCAAGGAGGTCGCCGGCGCGCACGGCGACTTCCCCGTCGTCGTCGCCGGCGGCATCTATACGCACGCCGACGTGCGCCGCTTTCTCGCCCTCGGCGCCGACGGCGTGCAGCTCGGCACGCGCTTCCTCGCGACCACCGAGAGCAGCGCCTCGCCGGCCTACAAGCAGGCCGTGCTGGCGGCGCGCCCCGAGGACCTGCTCGTGGCCGCCGACCCGGGCTCGCCCTGCGGCCTGCCCTTCCGCGTGCTGCGCCCCTCGCCGATGTACGCGTCGGCGCTCGCCCGCCGCCGCGCGCCGCACTGCGACAAGGGCTACGTCCTCCTCAAGGACGCGCAGGGCCGCTACACGCGCTGCCCCGCCAAGACCGACAACGCGCACTTCTTCTGCATCTGCAACGGCCTCTGCAGCGCCGCCGGCCTGGGGGCCGGCGAGGAGGAGCCGCTCTACACGGCCGGCGCCAACGCCGCCCGCGTCGAGCGCATCCTCTCCGTCGCCGAGCTCATGGCCGAGCTCGCCGGGGAGCAGGC
>JAPLCM010000222.1 GCA_026392275.1 Actinomycetota bacterium
GGCCTCCACTGGCAGTCGCCGGTCTACGCCATGTGGGAGGCCTTCGCCTGCGTAAGCCTGTGCATCGCGGTCGTCTACCTCTTCCGCCGCCACCTCGACCGGAAGGGCAGGCTCGCCGCTTTCCTGGTCCCCAACGCCTACACCGCCTACCTCATCCACGCGCCGATCATCGCCACCCTCGCCTGGGAGCTGCGCGGTATCACCTGGTACCCCTTGCTCAAGTGGGCGCTGGTCGCACTGATCGCCGTGCCCCTCTGCTTCGGGGTCAGCGCTCTGATCCGCAAGATCCCGTACACGGATCGCGTGCTCTGAGCCACGGCCTCGGCTCAACCGCGCATCGGCCAGGTCGACCCGGTTGGACCGCATCGAGTTCCTCTCGTGTACGTGCGAGGAGTGACGTCGGTGGCCCTCGGGGACAGGACACCCTGGCGGGCCGCCGTCGTCACCTTCGGGGGACGGCGCCCGCCGGTCCGGCCTTGTCCACCTCGCCGGGCCGCCGCCTCTTGCGCCGCATCCCGAACAGGGACCTGGTGACCGACCAGCGCCGCACGCCCTCATAGAGCGCGAACGTGCAGAGCACCGAGAGCGCCAGTAGCGCGACCCACTGCACCGGCTCCCACACCGCCCAGCCGACGAGGTAGAAGGCGACGACCACGATCACCGTCTGGTGCAGCACGTAGACGGGGTACGACCCCTCGGCCAGGTACGCGAGAGCGGGTGAGGGACGGTCGAGGTGGCGCTTCCCGTACCCGAGCAGCCCGACCATCATCAGCCACGCCCCCATCATGCCAGGATAGACGATCGCGGCGAGCTGCGGCGAGGGGTCGGGCAGCGAGTCGCGGAAGTCCTGGGTAAGCGACCACCACGCGCACAGGGCAAGGCCCAGCGCCAGGGCGGGGAGACGGAAGCGCTCGGCCGATCTGATGAACGCCTCGTCACGGACCACGAGGTAGCCGAGCACGAAGAATACGAGGTAGTACCACACGCCCTCCCCGGTCGGGTCGGGCAGCGCATCGCCGACGAAGATGAGGAACGCGGGCAGCAGCCACCAGACCGGACGGGCGAGGCGGCGTGAGAGGCCCTGCAAGAAGGCGCCGCCTCGCCCGTCCCGCCCCCACGCGAACAGCGGCAGCGCGACCAGCGAAAGGACCAGCAGCAGCAGGATGAACCAGAGCTGGCCGAGGCCGAAGTAGCCGAGGTAGTCGCTGTGGGCCTCGGAGCTGAACCTGAAGAAGTCGCCGCTCGAGATGTAGTCCCAGTACGAGCCGGTGTATCCCGCATTGGACCGCGCCCCGTAGTAGCACTGCGGCGGGACCAGGACGAGCACGCCGAAGACGAGGGGGATCCCCAGGCGCGCGAACCGCTCGCCCACGTACTGCCGGTTGCCGCGCTTGCGCAGCGCGAAGCAGGTCGACGCGCCGGCCAGCAGGAAGAGCAGCTGCATGTGCCAGGCGGAGATGAAGTCCAGCAGGTAGGCCACCGCCATCGAGAGATGGGCTGCCTTCACGTACCACAACTCGCCGGCGTTGTAGACGCGCAGCGTGTGGAAGGGGAACAGCAGCAGCACCGCCAGCACCCGCAACCAGTCGATGTAGTACTGGCGAGCAAACGACCGCTCGAGTGCGGGTGCATCGAGCGAGTGCGTCTCCCCCTCCAGGGTCCCCGCGCTCATGACTCCCCTCAAGGTCGCGGCCTGCCCCGCAGTCTAGTGGCGTTGGGCCCCGAGGAAAAGCGTCGGGTGTGGTGTGCAGGAGGGAAGTTGGGGCGGCGACCGGAGTCGAACCGGTGAGCGAGCTCAGTCAGCTCGCTTCGGCCACAACGGCGCCAACTGTTGTGGCAGCCCCATCCCGGTCGTAGCCTGATTGCGCCTCCAGCGCGCACCCTTCTGGGTGCATCCGGAGCCGTGCTTCTAGTTGACCAGACGCGGAAGGCGGTGGCACATGACCGAGCCTGCGTGGAGCCTGCGTTGAGCCTGCGTTGAGCCTGCGTGGACTCGTGGTCAATCCGTGGGCAACACCGCGGTTAGGTCACGCTTCTGACCCAACGCATAGGGCCCATTTTCAGGGAA
>JAPLCM010000180.1 GCA_026392275.1 Actinomycetota bacterium
TCAGGCACGGTCCGGCTGCTCGGCGGCGACCCCTGGCGCGACGTGGAGCGCCTGCATCGCCGCCTCGCCTACGTGCCCGGCGAGGTGACCCTCTGGCCGAACCTCACCGGCGGCGAGGTCATCGACCTGCTCGGGCGGCTGCGCGGCGGCCTCGACGCCAAACGCCGCGCCGATCTGCTGGAGCGCTTCGAGCTCGACCCGACCAAGAAGGCGCGCGCCTACTCCAAGGGCAACCGCCAGAAGGTCGCGCTGGTCGCCGCCCTCTCCTCGGACGTCGAGCTGCTGCTGCTCGACGAGCCGACCGCGGGCCTCGACCCCCTCATGGACGCGGTGTTCCGCGAGTGCATCGTCGAGCTGCGCGCGCAGGGCCGCACGGCGCTGCTCTCGAGTCACATGCTCTCGGAGGTCGAGGCGCTGGCCGACCGCGTGACCATCATCCGCGACGGCCGCAGGGTCGAGGTGGGGAGTCTCGCCGAGATGCGCCATCTGGCTCGGGTCTCGATCTCCGCCGACCTCGCCGGCGCGCCGGACGGTCTGGCGGCTCTGCCGGGGGTGCACGACCTGCGCGTGAAAGGCACGCACGTGGACTTCCTCGTCGACCCCGGCAGCCTCGACCGCGTGCTCACCGCGCTGACGACGATCGGGGTGACCGGCCTGACGGTCCGGCCGCCCACGCTCGAGGAGCTGTTTCTGCGCCACTACGGGGACGACGGGGCGGCGCCGGGCGCGCAGCCGCAGGTGACGCCGTGACCACGCCGCACGCGCAGCCGCAGGTGGCGTCGTGAGCACGCGGCGCGCGCAGCCGCCGGAGGCCTCGTGAGCGCGCTCGCCGGCACCGGCGCTCTGGTGCGTCTCGCGCTGCACCGCGACCGCGTCGTCCTGCCCGTGTTCGTCGTGATCCTCGTCGTCATGGTCGCGGCCTCCGCGTCGGCCACGGTGAAGCTCTATCCGGACGAGGCCTCCCGCGTGCAGGCCGCCGTGGCCATCAACACCACCACGTCCACCCTCGCGTTGTACGGCCCCATCCACGACGAGAGCTCGCTCGGCGCGATCTCTACCTTCAAGATGGGCATCATGGGGGCGGTCGCGGTCGCCGTCCTCGCGCTGTTCCTGGTCGTCAGGCACACGCGCGCCGAGGAGGAGACGGGCCGCCTCGAGCTGCTCGGCGCGACGGTCGTGGGCCGGCGCGCGCCGCTGACCGCCGCGCTGCTCGTGGCGGCCGGCGCCAGCCTCGCCGCGGGCATCGGCACGGCGCTGGGGCTCATCGCCGTCGGGATGCCGGCCGCCGGCTCGCTGCTCATGGGCGCGGGCTTCGCCTGCCTCGGCATCGCCTTTGCGACCGTGGCCGGCCTCACCGCGCAGCTGGTAAAAAGCGCGCGGACCGCCGCCGGCCTGGCCGGCGGCGTGCTCGGCGCCTCCTACCTCCTGCGGGCGGTCGGCGACGCCTCGGCCGGGGACGGCTTCGGCTGGCTGTCGTGGCCGTCGCCGGTGGGCTGGTGGCAGCAGACGCGGCCGTACGCCGGCGACCGCTGGTGGGTTCTGGCGGTCCTGCTCGGCCTTTCGCTCGCCGTGGCGGCGCTGGCGTACGCGCTCGCGGCGCGCCGTGACTTCGCCGCGGGTCTTTTGCCCGACCGGGCGGGGCCTGCGGCGGCCGCGCCCGGCCTGCGGAGTCCCTTGGCGCTGGCTTGGCGCCTGCAGCGCGGCGGCTTCTTCGCCTGGGTCGTGGTGTTCGTCGTGCTCGGCCTCGTGGTCGGCGGCATGGCCTCGAACGTCGGCGACTTCCTGAAGAGCCCGCAGGCCCAGGAGCTCATCACGAAGCTCGGCGGCGTGAGTGGTCTGCGCGATGCGTTCCTCTCCGTGGAGCTGGCGTTCGCCGGCGTCTTCGCGGCGGTCTTCGGGGCGCAGGCGGCGATGCGTCTGCGTACGGAGGAGTCCGCGCTGCGCGCCGACCCCGTGCTCGCCGCCGCGGTGGGGCGTACGTCGTGGGCGTGGAGCCACCTGACGATCGCCCTGGCCGGGGCCGCGGCGCTGCTGCTCGTGGTCGGTTTCAGCGCGGGGCTGGCCAGCGCGGTGCAGGTCGGCGACAGCTCTCAGCTCGGAAGGATCGTGGTCGCCGCGCTCGTGCAGGTCCCGGCGGTGTGGGTGGTCATCGGCATCGTCGTGGCGGCCTTCGGCCTGGTCCCTCGGCTGGTCGTCCTCGGGTGGGTCGCGCTGGTCGGCTTCACGCTGCTCGGCGAGTTCGGACCGCTGTTCGAGCTGAGCCAGGCGGTCATGGACGTCTCGCCGTTCGCGCACGTGCCGAGGTTGCCCGGCGGCGACTTCTCTGCCGGGCCGCTGCTGTGGCTGACGGCCGTGGCCGCTGGCCTCATCGCCGTCGGGCTCGTCGGGTTCCGGCGGCGCGACGTGGGCTGAGCGGACCACGGGCCAAGCCCGGCCTTGCGGTACGCACGGGCCGTCCGGTGGTATCGTTGCAGTGAGGCAAGGAGGTGTTCGCAATGGCCCCACAAGGAATCCGCTCTGACCCAGAGGTGATGATGGGCAAACCCGTCGTCGAGGGCACCCGCGTCACTGTCGAGTCCATCCTCGAGGAGCTCGGCGCCGGCCGGACGATCGAGGACCTTCTCGAAGCGCATCCGCGCCTGACACGCGAGGGCGTTCTTGCCGCTGTGCGCTTTGGGGCAAAGGTGCTGCGCGCGGACGTTGCCTACCCGTTCTCCAAGTCCGTGGCGTGAGGCTTCTCGCCGACGAGGGTGTCGACGCGGCCGTCGTGGCCGGGCTGCGGTCTGACGGCCACGACGTCGTCTACGTCGCAGAGCTCTCGCCGGGCATCACCGATGACACCGTGCTCGAGCTCGCCAACGCCGATGAGCGCGTTCTCATGACTGAAGACAAGGACTTCGGCGAGCTCGTGTTCCGCCTGCGGCGAGTCGCGTTCGGCGTCCTGCTCGTGCGCTTGCCGGGGCTGTCCTCAGCGGGCAAGGCGCATGCCGTCGCGCAGGTGATCGGCGAGCATGGTAGCGAGATGCCCGAGGCGTTCACGGTGCTCTCCGCCGGTCAGGTCCGGATCCGGCCGCCGCTCTAGACCGAGACTTGCAGAACACGCCGATTGATCTCGCTCGCACGGCTCGCGTGCCAGTCGCCAAGCGGCAATCATCCGCGACCGACGCTCACCAGGAGGCGGGTGTCGGACCCGGCAGAGAAGGGGGTCGTCATGCGCTACCGCTACTTCACCTGCGACGTCTTCACCGACACGCGCTTCGGCGGCAATCAGCTCGCCGTGCTGCCGGAGGCGCAAGGTCTCAGCGACCGGCAGATGCAGCAGATCGCCCGGGAGTTCAACTTCTCGGAGACGACGTTCGTGCTGCCGCCGGAGTCGGGGCACGACCGCAGGGTCCGCATCTTCACGCCTCCGCGAGAGGTGCCGTTCGCCGGGCACCCCAACATCGGCACGGCGTTCGTGCTGGCGGCCATGGGCGTGTTCGGGGCGCTCGAGACGCCCACCTCGGTCACCTTCGAGGAGGAGGCGGGGCTGGTCCCGGTCGCCATCGAGAAACGTGAGGGAGGCCGGATCTGGTGCGAGCTCACCGCTCCTCAGGGCCTCACGCTCGGCAGGACTGTCTCGGCGCAGGCCGTGGCGGGGGCGGTCTCGCTCAGCGCCGATGACATCCTCACGACTGCTCACGCGCCCCAGATGGCGTCGGTCGGCCTGCCGTTCCTGATCGCGGAGCTCAGGGACAGGGGGGCGCTGGAGCGCGCCCGACCCGATGCCTCCGGGCTCGAGGGCCTGATTGCGGAGGGCATCGAGCAGCCAGACGTGCATCTCTACGTCAGGACCACCGACGGTTTCGACATCCGGGCGCGGATGTTCGCGCCGTTGGACGGTGTCCTCGAGGACCCCGCCACCGGCAGCGCCAACTGCGCGCTCGTCGGGCTGCTCAGCCACCTCGACGAGGCGGCGAGCGGCACCTTCTCCTGGCGCATCGCGCAAGGCGTCGAGATGGACCGCCCCAGCCTCTTGGAGGCTCGCACCGAGAAGAGAGGCGGCGAGGTCGTGAACGTGTGGATCGGCGGCGAGAGCGTGCTGGTCAGCGAAGGGCACATCGAGGTGTAGCAGCGGGGCCGGGCTGCGCGGAGCGAGGACGGCGGGGCCGAGCACCGCGAAGCGAGGGCCGGCGGGGCCCCGCAGGGGCGCCTCCGGCCACCACCACGTACGCTACTGGACCTGCGCCAGCCGCTCGCGGGCCGTGCGCTCGACCAGGTCGAGCGCCTCCGGCGAGCGGCACAGCACCTCGCTCAGGTGCTCCGGGGTGAGCACGAGCACGGTGGCCGGCGTCAGCGCCTCGACCTGCGCCATACGCACGGCGCCGTAGCCGGCGCCCCAGTTGAGCGCGGCGATCTCGCCGACGAGGTCGCCGGCCTCGAGTGTCGCGAGCTCTTGACCGGCGTCCCGGACCGCGAAGCTACCGTCGAGGATCACGAAGCAATCGCGGCCGGCGTCCCACTGCTCGATGAGGGTCTCGCCGGGCTCGAGTCGGCGCTCGGCGGCCCGCGCGAGCAGGTCGGCCGCCTTCTCCGCGCCCATCGCCGCGAAGAGCGGCACCCAGCTGACGTCGGGCGCCGCGACGGACGGGCTCGTTGCCCACCCGTGCACGATGTCCGGCTCGCGCTGCGTGTGCATGTGCGCGCCGTCGCCCAGGTCGAGCGCGTCGATGGGTGTCAGCTCGATGATGTCCAGCACGCGTTGCACGTGGGCCGACGTTGTCGTGGGGTTCAGGATGCACGTCCTGATCGCCGTGCGCCCGAAGAGCCTGGTGGACGACACCAGCGCCTCGCCGGTCTGCTCGACGGCGGCCACCAGGGCAAGGTTGATCGCATCGAGACGGCGTTCGTCGGTCTCACCGGCGGGCCGTCGGCGGAAGGCCACCACACTGAGGTCGACCGGCGCGAGCAGTTCCAGCTCTGGGCTCGCCGCGACGCGCATCGTCGCCTCGTGGGCGAGGTCGAGGGCGCCGTCAATGGCCTCGCGAAACGCGTCGAGGCCGAAAGTCTGCAGCGACATCCACACCTTGAGTGCACGGCAGAAGCGCGAAAGCTGCAGGCCGCGGTCCGAGAAGTTGACCTCGTCGGACGTCTCGACGTCGCGCAGGTAGTCGGGGGTGATCTCGAAGGCGCGGCGCAGGCCCTCGGGCTCGCGCACCAGGATGGCCCCGCACTCCCAGGGCTGAAAGAGCCACTTGTGCGGGTCGAGGGTGATGGAATCGGCGCGCTCGATACCGGCGAGCGTGCGCCGCCCGCGCGCGGTGAGCGCCGCGAAGGCGCCGTAGGCGCCGTCCACATGGAGCCACAGTTCGTGAGAGGCGCAGAAGTCGGCCAAGGCCGGCAGCGGGTCGACCGCGCCGGTGTTGGTAGCGCCCGCGTTGGCGCACACCGCGAGGGGCAGCAAGCCGGCGGCGCGGTCGGTGGCGACGGCCTGCGCGAGCACGTCCACGCGTAGGCGGAACGAGCGGTCCACGGGAAGCACGCGCAGCTGCCCCGGGCGGAAGCCGAGGGCCCGGGCGGCGCGCGCGACCGAGGAGTGGCTCTGCGACGAGACGTACACGACGAGGTCGTCGCGCATGGCGCCCACGCGACGCTCGCGCGCGCAGGCGAGCGCAGTCATGTTGGCGGCGGAGCCGCCGCTGACGAGGATACCCGAGGCGGTGGCCGGATAGCCGAGCCAGTCGGCGAACCAGCGCAGCACCGTGAGCTCGATCTGGCTGGGGCCGGCTCCGCCGGCCCACCAGCACGCGTCCATCATCAGGGCGCTGGCGATGAGGTCGCCCATGGCGCTTGGCCAGGTCGGGAACCCGGGGATGAAGGCCATGTAGCCGGCGGCTCCGATGTGGGCGCAGAAAGGCACGACGTCGGCGAACACCTGCGCGAGCACTTCATCGTAGGGCCGGCCTGCGGCCGGCGGAGGTGCGTCGAGGCGCGCGCGCATCGGCGGCGCCCCGACCCGGCACATCACCGGCTGGCTCTCGATGGCGGTGATGGCCTCCACCAGCGCGTCCACCGTGCGATGACCGATCGCGCGCATCGCCTCGGGATCGAACTGGAGCGGCCCCTGCTCACCCATGCGACGACTCTACTGAGTGCGACGGCGGGAGTCCATGCCCGCGGCGACTCCTCCCACCATCGCCGCGAAGGTAGTAGGGTTCAGGCAGGAGGGGCCTTGGGATGATAGCCTGCCCGTCATGCGCCACCGAACTGCCTGAGGCGTCGCGCTTCTGCCTGAGCTGCGGCGCGCGGCTGGCTGAGCCCGCCGCCGCAGCCGA
>JAPLCM010000119.1 GCA_026392275.1 Actinomycetota bacterium
GTCTGTCCGTTGCGTCCGGCCGCTCGCTCGGTGCGAGCGAGGCACGTGTCCAACCTAGCGAGGTTCGATGACCGCCTCATTCATCAAGAGTGAAGACTTCCCCGCGTTTGTGACCGCCATGATCGAGGCGGGCCCGGTCTACGGACCGGTGGCCAAACGCTCGCGCTTTGCCTTCGAGCGCCTGGAGACGCCGGATGAGCTGCGGCTCGACTACGACGTCTCCATCTTGCCGCCGAAGAAGCTCTTCTTCCCCCCGACGCAGGACCTGATCCACTTCAGCGGAGCCGGGTACGAGGCTGCGCTGGAGCCGACCGAGAAGATCCTCCTCGGCGTGCACTTCTACGACGTCAAGGCGATCGACCAGACCGACCTCCTTTTCTCGGAGCGCAACTACGACATCAACTACATGGCGCATCGCCAGACCACCACGATCGTCGCCTCCAACGTGCAGAACGTGTCCAGTCGCGCGTTCTTCGCGACGGTGGGCGCGGACGTGCAGCCCAAGGGACACGACGCGTTCATGACGGCGTTCGGCTACCCGGCGATCGGCTATGGCTACGTGTTCGAGCCGCGGACCGAGAAAGGCGAGGCGTTGCTCGAGTACGGCGAATTCCGGCCGGCCTCCGAGGCACAGATCAGGGAGGCGGCCGACGAGAACGCCGCTGTGCTGGAACAGTGTCCCGAGAAGCTCGGGTACAGCACCGAGGAAATCGCCGCCAAGGTGCGCGCCGCCTTCGGCAACGACGGGATGTGGGCTGCCATGGCTGCCGACTGCTTCTCCTGCGGCACGTGCAACACGGTCTGCCCCACCTGCTACTGCTTCGACGTGCACGACACATGGAACGTCGACCAGACGTCGGGGCAGCGCACGCGCTACTGGGACGGCTGCCTCACCGAGGACTTCGCGAAGTGCTCGCTCGGCGAGGGCGCCTGCGAGAACTTCCGTGACGAGCGGGCGTCGCGCTTCCGTCACCGCATGATGCGCAAGGCGACGTACCTGAACGAGAAACTGGGCGGGCCGGCGTGCGTGGGCTGCGGCCGTTGCTCGGCGGGTTGCACCGCCGATATCGCCGACCCGGTGCGAATCATTGATCAGATCATGGCCTCGTGAGGAGCGTGAGATGAATCACCAGTGCCACTGGACCGAAGTCGAGAACATCTTCATGCCTCGTGAGGCCACCATCGTCCGCTGTGTGCAGGCGACGCCAACGGAGAAACACTTCACTCTCAAGATGACCGACGGCCAGCCGATCGAGTACGAGCCCGGCCAGATCGTCGAGCTCTCGCTGTTCGGCTACGGCGAGATCCCGATCGGCGTCGCCAGCTCGCCGACGCGGACGAAGACCTTCGACCTCGTGGTGCGAGCCGTCGGCCGCGTCTCGGGTGCGGTCACCAAGCTGGGCCAGGGAGACCAGGTCTTCGTGCGCGGCCCGCTGGGGCACGGCTTCGACCTCACGAGACTCCGCGGGCAGGACGTGCTCATCGTGGCGGGCGGCATCGGCATCTGTCCGACGCGCAGCCTGATCCAGTACATTCTCGACCGGCGCGGCCAGTTCAAGCGCTTCATCCTGTTCTACGGGGCGCGGGAGCCCGGATTGCAGCTGTTCACCAACGATCTCGCCAAGTGGCGGACGACCCACGACGTCGAGTTCTACGAGACCGTCGACAAGGGCGACCCGAGCTGGATGGGCAACGTCGGTGTCATCACGACGCTGTTCCCCAAGGTCGAGCTGTCGCCACACACGCGCGCGGTCATCTGCGGGCCGCCGATCTTCTACCGGTTCGTGGTCCGCGAGCTCGACATGATCGGCATCCCCCGTGAGAACGTCTTCGTCGACCTCGAACGCCGCATGAAGTGCGGTGTGGGCAAGTGCGGCCACTGTCAGATCAATGACAAGTACGTATGTGTCGACGGCCCGGTGTTCTCGTTTGCCGACGTCCAGGGTCTCGAGGAGGCGTTCTGATGAGCAAGCCAAAGGTCGCATTCTTCGATTTCACCAGTTGCGAAGGCTGCCAGATCGAGATGACCAACTACGGGGACGCGGCGTTCCTCGAGTTCATCAACCACGTCGACATCGTCGAGTTCCGCGAGGCGATGTCGGAGAAGACCACAGAGCCGATCGACGTTGCCTTCATCGAGGGGAGCTTCACGCGCGAGGCCGACCGCGCGCGGCTCGAGAGCATCCGCGAGCGAGCCGCCGTCGTCATCGCCTACGGCCAGTGCGCGGCCGGCGCCGGCATCAACGCGCTAAAGAACCACCTGTCCGACTACAGCGAGTTCGTGTACGGCGACGCCGCCGGCCAGCCCCACCTCGACTCGCAGAAGGCGCAGCCCATCTCGGCGGCCATCAAGGTCGACTACTCGGCATACGGCTGCCCCGTGAACAAGTACGAAGTCCTGCAGATCGTCGCCCACCTGCTGCACGGCAAGGAGCCCGTGATCCCCAACTATCCGGTCTGTGTGGAGTGCAAGCGCCGCGAGACTGTCTGCCGCTACGACGAAGACGACCATTGCATGGGCATGGTCGCGCGCGCCGGCTGCTCGGCCCCGTGCCCCGCCTACGGCATCCCCTGCGAGGCCTGCCGCGGGTTCGTCGACCACCCCAACGTGCCCGCCCTCGAAAGGGTGCTGGTGCACCGCGCCGGGTTCTCGCAGAAGCGGGCGGCCGAGAAGGCGCTGATGTTCACCGCCATTGACCTGGAGGCCACGTCATGACCACGACTGCTCGCATCCGCGTCGAGCATCTGACCCGCGTCGAGGGTCACGGCAACATCATTGTCAACGTGACCGACGGCGTGGTGGAGAAGTGCGTGTGGCAGGTGCCGGAGTCCCCGCGCTTCTTCGAGTCCATGGTGCGAGGCCGCCACTACTCCGAGGTCGCCCGGATCACGAGCCGGATCTGCGGCATCTGCTCGATCGGGCACACACTGGCATCGGTCAAGACCACGGAAGACGCTCTCGGCATCGAGGTGAGCGCGCAGAGCTGGAAGCTGCGCGAGCTGATCAAGCACGCCGAGAACTTCGACTCGCACGTCCTTCACGTGAACTTCCTGGCGGCGCCCGACTTTCTCGGCGCGCCCTCGGTCTTCCCGCTCGTCGCGACGCACACCGACGTGGTGGCGCGGGCGCTGCGCCTCAAGAGGCTGGGGCACGAGTGGGGCTCGCTCATCGGCGGCCGCACCACGCACCCCATGAGCATCGTGCCCGGCGGCATGGCGGCAGTGCCCACCATCAAGGAGCTGAAGCAGCTGCGGGAGCAGCTCCTGGCTGCCGTGCCCGAGCTCGAGGCGACGGTCGCGACCGTCATGGCGCTGGCCCCCAACGTGCCGGCGTTCGACCGACCCACGGAGTACATCGCCCTGTCCAACGACGAGGACTACGGGCTCTACGACGGCGACATCCAGTCGGTGCTCCCCGACGGCACGAAGCAGCGCTACCCGGTGGCCGACTACAAGCAGGTGACCAACGAGTTCGTCGTTCCGCAGTCGACGGCCAAGTACACGAAGCACAAGCTGGACTCCTACGCGGCCGGCGCCCTGGCGCGCTTCAACAACAACTACGACAGGCTCCACCCCAAGGCGAAGGAGGTGGCGGAGGCGCTGGGCATCCAGCCGATCTGCACCAACCCCTACATGAACACGGTCGCGCAGGTCGTCGAGATCGCTTCGGACGTCTACGAGTCGGTCGCCTTGCTGGACGAGCTCATCGACGCCGGCGTCCAGCTCGAGCCCCTCGTCGAGCCCGTCAAGTACGGTCCCGGCACCGGCGCCACCGAGGTGCCACGCGGCATCCTCTTCCATGAGTACGACTTCGACGACGAGGGCATGTGCCTCGGCGGCAACTGCATCATCCCGACCAACCAGAACCACAACAACATCCAGCACGACTTCGAGAAGCTCGTGCCTGAGCTCGTCGCCCAGGACAAGAGTGAGAAGGAGATGGAACTGGCGCTCGAGATGCTGGTGCGGTCCTACGACCCCTGCATCTCGTGCTCCACGCACTACCTTGACGTCAAGTTCGTGCGCTGAGTGATGTGCGCTACCTTGTCGGCGTAGGCAGCTACATGGCCGGCGACGACGCTGTCGGTCCGCGCGTCGTGGAGCATGTCGTGATCAACGGCCTCGAACGTGACTTCGAGGCCGTTGACCTCTCCACCGACGCGCTCAGCCTGGTGGCGTACCTGAACGCCGAGACTGAGGCGGTGCTGGTGATCGATGCGGCGCAGCTCGGTCTGCCCCCCGGTGACTACCGCTTCTTCTCACCGGTCGAGGTGGAGACGCAGAAGGAGCTGAGCGGCCTGACGACTCATGAGGGCGACGTGCTCAAGGTGCTGGAGCTGGCACGTGACGCCGGCTACCCGATCCCGCCCGTCGCGATCATGGGCATCGAGCCGTACGACATGGAGAGCGGGATCGAGTTGTCCGAGTGTCTGGGTGAGCGTGTGCCGGCGTATGCCGCTGCGGCGATCCGGCACCTGGCGGGGCTGTGAGCGTTCCTCGAAGCCCTCTGCTCTCAGGGCGCCGGCGCCTCCGGGACGGTCACGGTGAACACGCTGCCGTGCCCCTCCTTGCTCTCGGCCGCGAGCCCGAACCGATGGAGGTCGGCGATCTCGCGGGCGATGGCCAGGCCCAGGCCCGCGCCGTCCTGGCGGTGTTTGACCGCGAGGTCGGCCCTGTAGTCCTCGTCGAATATCCGCGGGAGACAGCGCTCCGGGATACCGATGCCGTGGTCGCGGATGGAGAGCGTGAGAGGGTCGTCGTACAGCGACGCAACGGCGATCTCCACCAGGCCGCCGTCGTGGGAGTAGGCCACCGCGTTCTCGAGAAGCTCGCAGAGCAGCGCGAGCATCTGCGGCGGGCCGCACCGCACGAGGTCGGGCCCGTCGTGCGGCAGGACCCGGATCTCGATGTCACGCCCGGCTGCGGCCCCGGCGTAGCGTGTCACTGCCTCGTCGATCACCCCGCCGAGGCGAACGGTGCTCATCTCGAGGCCGTCACGGTCGATGCAGCGCAGGTCGGCCAGCATCCGCCGCTTGGCGAGCGCGCCGAGGGCCGCGTCGCAGCGGGAGTGGATCTTCTCGAGGATGTCGCGGGTGCGCTCGGGGATCTCCCCGGTGTAGCCCCCGAGGATGACGTTGACGTAGGTCTGGATCGAGGACAGTGGCGACTTGACCTGATGCGAGGCCTGCCGCAGGTAGCGGGCCTTCTCGATGTTCGCGCGCTCGCCGACGTCGGCGATCTCGGTGAGCAAACGAGAGATGAAGCGCGTGCCGGCAGCGCCGATCAGGCAGCTGTCCGGGTGTTTGCTCGCCTCGAGCACTGCGAGGACGTCGGCATCGCCGCCGGTCTCCAGGACGAGGTCGACCTCGGCGTCGCCGCTGAGCTCGTCGAAGCGACCGTCGGCGCGGTAGCGGATGCCGTTCTCGCGGGCGAACGCGACCCCCGGGGCCGCGGGATCCGCGTCGAACACGTAGCGGACCTCGACCCCAGGGACGCCGAGGAGCGCCTTGAGAATCGCGAGGCCCTGGTCTCCTGCGCCCACCAGGGCGATGACGTTCGTGTGTTGTCCCATCGTGTCCTGTCCCTGTTCGACGTCGGCTATGATAGCTGGGCCGGTGAGAGAGTCCGAGCCCGACAGTCAAATGGAGGTATGTCGTGAAGCGAGTCTACGTCATCGACGATGAACCGAGCATCGTGGAGTCGGTCTCGATGGTCCTCGAGGGCAACGGATACGTGGTCGGGTCCCAGAACGACGACAAGGACGTCGTCGACAACGTCGTCGAGTTCGGCGCCGATCTGGTGATCCTCGATGTGATGCTTCCCGAAGACACAGCCGCCGGGTTCAAGATGGCGCGTGCCCTTCAGGCCGACGCACGCACCACGGCCCTGCCGCGCCTCATGCTCACGGCCGTCAACGAGGCCGGCATCTATGTCGGCAAGTTCACGAAGAAGGACCTGGACGAAACGTGGCTCCCCGTGCAGGACTTCGTGGAGAAGCCGGTCGTCCCCGAGGTGTTTCTGGCCAAGGTCAAGGCTCTCTGCCCAAGCTGACGGACCGGGAGCCTGTAGCGCGTGATCGCACTGGTCGCGGGGACCGGTGACCTCACCCTGATCGTTGGGCCATCTCGCAGGTGAGCGTCGAAGACGTCCGCGGCGCAGAAACGGGGGGTCCGCGGGCGGGCGGCGAGAAGCCTGTGAAGAACAGAGCCTTCGGCACCTGCCGTCGTCGAGCCGGGGGAACCGGATTTGCCTGCGTCTGGCTCCGCCAGCCATATCGGCGTCACTGGAATCGCGCCCGAATGGGGAGACTCTGCCCACGATCCCCCCTGCAGGCGCTCGGGGCAGTCCGAGATCAAGGGAGACACCAGGGCCATCAGCAAGGGGTCCATCGAGGCGGATGTGCCGCTCGAGTTCGCGGATCTCGAATGGAGCAGGTTCGCGCTCGAGTCCATCTGCCGCGGCCACTCGAGAGGGTCCGCCGACGTCGAGCCGCTGATCGACGACCAGGACATGGACGCGGGCGACGTCAGGTTCGAGACTCAGGGAGACCGACTCGTCAGGGTGACCGTCGAGCTCGACTACGTGCCGCGCACCACCGACACCGCCACGGCAGAGACCGCCCACGCTGAGGGGACCCTCCGCCGCGACCTCGAGAAGTACCGCCTGTCCCCGCGGGCGGGTGTTGGGCGCGAGCGGGTTCGCCGCGATGCTGACACGCAGCGCTGCGTCGCGTGTCAGCAGGGCGCCGCGGCATGCGGCGCCCGCCCCTGGCCTTGGGTGGGGTCGCGGGGTGGCTCATGACGAGCGTGCACGTCGCGCAGCACCGCCACGTCCACATACGCTGCGCCGCCAAGGTCGCCGGCCAGCACGTGCGCCGGCAGGTCGGGTTCGCCCAGATGATCCACCACGACGACCGCCCCGCTGAAGTCGTCAGTCACCGTGTAGTCGCTCATGGTCACCAAGGTCGGCAGTCCTGCCGCCAGGGCCGCACGCAGGCCGGCGCTGGAATCCTCCAGCGCCAGGCAGTGCTCCGGGCGCAGGCACAGGGCCTTCAGGGCGTAGCAATAGACGTCCGCTGCCGGCTTCTTCGCCGGCACCGCGTCACCGGCGGCGATCACCTCGAACCAGCTTGGCGCCGCGGGGCCGAGGCAGTGCTCCAGCAACGCGGTAACATTCTCCGTCGAGGTGGTCGTGGCGATGGCGAGCCGCAGACCCGCCGCGCGCGCCTCACGCAGCAAGCGCTCGACGCCGGGCCGGAGCGGCACGTCACCGGCTGCCACGGCCTCAGCATAGATGCGGTTCTTGGCCACGTGCAAGGCGGCTATGGAGGCATCCGACGCGTCGCCGACCTCGACCGCGGGATGATGCTTCTGGATGTAGTGACGGATGCGTTCGCTGCCGCCCGTGACCTTGAGCAACTGCCCGTACACCTCCGCCGACCACTGCCAATCGAGCCCGGCGGCGGAGAAAGCCTTGTTGAAGGCGGGGCGATGGCCGTTGCGCTCAGTGTCGGCCAAGGTGCCGTCCACGTCGAACAGCAAGGCCTGCAATGCATAGTTCATGGAGTCCGACCCACATCGGGATGCCGGGGAGTGAACATGCTACCCCAGCCGTCAAGAGCGACAACTCCGCAGTTGCGGCGCTGCGACTCGTCGGCCCGCCACATGGCGCCTGGAGTCGGTGTCACCGGTTCGATCCCGGAGCGCGCCGACGGGCGCTGCCGGCCGACGGCGTTTGAGAATGATGCGGCGGCGACATCGTAGGCGTGGTGGCACGCCGGTGATCGCCGCGGGCGGCAGGCGGGGCCCGAGAGAAGGCAAGTCGCGGCGGAGGCCTCCGCCGGTCCCACCAGGTAGCCGAAGGCACCCGGCAGCGAGGGGTTCTGCGCAAGACCGCCGACCGCGGCGGCGATGAGGACGAAGGAGCGACCGATGGAACTTCGAGAGCAGATCGACCCCGGCATCTGCGGCTTCACCACGACCGTGACGGCCGCGACCGAGGATGGCCGGCACGTCACGTTCGCTTTCGAGACTGGCTGCGAGATCATCGCGGAATTCGAGCGGCAGGTCAGGGAGATCTCGCCGGTGGACGCGATTAAGACGCTGAGTCCAGATGAGAACCCTGTGCTGGCGTTGGCCAGGGAGTTGCTGCGCACGAAGGGATGCTGCGAGGCCTGCGTCGTGCCGGTGGGCACGGTGAAGGCCATGTACGTCGTCACGAACCTTGCGCTGGCCAAGGACGTCTCGCTGAAGCTCGTTGCGGAGTGGTCGCGCGCCACGTCAGACGACGAGGCGCCGATCCCCCATGAGCAAGCGGTCCCGTTCGCTGGTTCTCTCCGCTGCACCACTGTGGACGTCCTTCAGAAGGGCGCCGTCGAAGACCACTTCCCCCGGCAGAAGCCGGGCTTCTGAGGCCCCGGGCGCTCCGGTCGCGGGCGAGGCGATATGACATGAAGATCCATCTGGTCGACGGCACCTACGAGCTCTTTCGCAGCTATTTCGGCGCCCCTCCGAAGAAGGGCCCCGACGGCCGCGAGGTCGGCGCGACCGCCGGCCTTCTGAGGAGCCTCTTCATGCTCGTCTCCACGCCCGGCGTCACGCACGTCGCCTGCGCCTTCGATCACGTCATCGAGTCGTTCCGCAACGAGCTCTTCCCCGGCTACAAGACGGGCGCGGGCGTCGCGCCGGACCTGCTGGCCCAGTTTCCCCTGGCGGAACGAGCCGTTGCCGCGCTCGGCCTCGTCGTCTGGCCGATGGTGGAGTTCGAGGCCGACGACGCGCTGGCGACGGCCGCCTCCCGTTTCAGAGACCAGCCGGGCGTCGAGCAGATCGTGATCTGTTCGCCGGACAAGGACCTGGCCCAGGCGGTGCGCGGCGTGAGCGTCGTGTGCTGGGATCGTCGCCGCGACAGAGTCCTTGACGAGGGCGGCGTGCTCGCGAAGTTCGGCGTGCGGCCGCGCTCCATCCCGGATTGGCTGGCATTGGTGGGCGATGCCGCCGACGGCTTTCCGGGGATCCCCGGCTGGGGGGCCGAGTCGGCCGCGGCAGTGCTCGCGCGCTGCGATCGTCTCGAGTCCATCCCCGAAGACCCCCGTCGGTTGGGTCTTCCCCTTGGGCGCGCGGCCCGCCTTACGGAAAGCCTCGCGGCTCACCGCTACGAGGCCCTTCTGTACCGACGGCTGGCGACGCTTCGAGACGACGTTCCGCTCGAGGAGGGGGTTGACGATCTCGAGTGGCGGGGCGCGAGGGCTGAGCTTGAGGAGGTCTGCCGGGAGCTGGGTGACGAGGGCCTTTCGAAGCGGGTGCTCGCAGACCGCGGCGCTTGAGGTGAAGGACGCCGGCGAAGCTCCCGGTCGCCGGCGCCGGCGCTAGAACTTCGCCGGCAGCATCACCCATATGACGACGGCGTCGTCGCTGCGAGAGGGGTTGCGCCAGCTGTGGGGCTCGGCCGGCGAGAAGGTGAGTGCGTCACCGGCGCCGAGCGTGACCGTGTTGTCCGCGAAGCGGATCTCGAGCTCTCCGCTGAGCACGTAGACGATGTCGACGTCGCCGCCGTGAGGCCACTGCTCGGTATCGGGGGCACCCTGCGGGGCGATGTGGGTCTCGAGCACCTGCATCCGGCGTCTGGACCGACGAAGAGAAGAAGCGGCGCCTTCACGACTGGGAGTTTCAGACGACGCAGAAGGAGCCCATCCGGGACGCCGCCGACGCGTGCCGCTTCGGCAAGGACATCTTCTGGCAGGGCTCGGCGGTCACCAACAAGGCCGGCATGGACTGGTTCAAGCGCTACTGGGGCGGCAAGGGCATCCGCATCCATAACGTCCAGTTCGAGCTCGATTACCATCCCGTGCACATCGACGTCAACTTGACCCCGGTGCGCCCTGGGCTGGCGATCTACAATCCGGTCAAGAAGCCCTTCACGCCTGAGTTCTGCGAGCTCATGAAGAAGAACGACTGGGAGCTCGTGCCGGCGGCGCCGCCGACCTGGGTGCACCAGATCCCCCTCTGCCTGTACGACGTCTACCAGATGAAATCCTGGATCTCGATGAACACCTTCTCGCTGGGCCCGAACACGATCTGCGTGGAGTCCCACGAGACGGCCTACATGGATCAGCTCGACAAGCTCGGCGTCGAAGTGGTACCGATCCCCCACGAAACGGTGACCCCGTTCGGCGGCGCTCTCCATTGCACCACGCTCGACGTCTACCGCGAAGGGACGCTGGAGGACTACTTCCCCA
>JAPLCM010000213.1 GCA_026392275.1 Actinomycetota bacterium
CGTAGCGCGCGCCGGTACCGCGAGCGAAACGGACGGCGGCGGCGATGTCGCCGATCATCCCGACGAGCACCGCCTGCAGCTCCTTTGCCGTGGGGGGCATCTCATGGACACGGATCCAATCTGGCACGTACACCACGGCACCGCGCTCGGCCGTAATGGTCGCCCAAACTGCCATGTACGAGTCCTTGCTTTCGTAGCCCCCGGGGAGCATCACCACCAGCGGCCAGGGGCCCGCCTGCTTCGGCGCGTACACGTCGAGCAACGGCGGTCTGTCCGCCTTCCTCGCGGCCAGGAAGCGGATGTCTTTGAAGACCTGGATCTCGCGCGCCGCGGGGGTGATCGCGGTCGGCGACGTCGTCGCGGCGGTCTCTCCCGGCGAGGCAGATCCCGTGGTGTCCGAGCCGCCGCAGGCGGCGGCTGCGAGCGCCACCACCGCGACGAGGATGGTGAGCGAGACGGAGAGTCTCGTTCGGGGACTTCCTGGCGGCTTCATGGCGACTCCTTCCTTCTCCTGCTGCTTGGCTTCCGAGCCAGGTGGCCGGCGGCCCTACTCCGGGCGCCACGCGGGGTCGAGCGCAGCGCCGACGCCGGGGACCGCCGAGAGTCCCGAGCCATCAACGTTGACGATGTAGAGGCCGGCGCTGGTGGCCAGCGCCAGCGCCTTGCCGTCCGGCGCCCATGCCAGGGTCGCGTCCCGGCTCGGTCCATCGCTGGCGGCGTAGTCGGAGACCGGCTCGAGGAGCGTCACCGGATGCCCGCCCCCATGCAGCGCCATGACCACGACGCGGTCGCGCTTGCTGTCGCAGATGGCGATCCTCCTGCCGTCAGGCGAGAGGGCGAACTCGGCGATACTCCCGACGTCCGTCAGTGCGGTGAGTCCGCTCCCGTCGGGGTCCACCGCGAACACGTCGCCGGAGCGGAGGAACAGGATCCTGCCGTCCGGCGCCCACACGGGGGACCGGTCGGCCTGCGCGGCAGCCCTCGTCCCTGCCGCCGGGCGCGTGACGCGCCGGAGATCGGCAGCGTCGACGTTGATCGTGCCGCCATCGTCGATCACGAAGATGGCGGCCCGTCCCGTCGACCAGGACCGAGCGAAGGCGATCCGCGTGCCGTCCGGCGACCATGCCGCCCCGTCGCCCTGGACGTGATCGTTTATAAGCGTGGCCAGGAAGGCGCCGTCCGCCCTCATGACCGCCAGGGTCGCGGTGGCGGCACCACCGTCCAACGGCCCAAGGGCGGTGAAAGCGATGGTGCTGCCGTCAGGGGACCACGCGGGGTTAAGGGCCCGATAGGACCCGGAGCCAGTCACGGTCTTGAGCTGCGCGCCGTCGCTGCGGACGACGCAGATATCGCTGTACAGGGACCCCGCCGCTCTCACCTTGGCGAAGGCGATGGTACCGGCGACCGTGGGTGTCGGCAGGGGGGCGGCGCGGCGCGGCGGCTCAGCAGAAGGCGAGCCGGTCGCGCCCGGAGATGCTTGCGGGGCGGCGGTCACGGCCGTGCCGCCGCAGGCGGCGATGGCGAAGGCGGCGATCACCGCCAGCGATGTCACGGCGAGCGTGACGGACCCGAACACCCGGAATCCACTTGG
>JAPLCM010000267.1 GCA_026392275.1 Actinomycetota bacterium
AGGGTGTGGATGCCGTACTTCACCGCGTGCCGCCGTCAGGCGAGCCCGAGGTACTTGTTCGTCAGCCCCACGGCCTCCAGCCGGTCGGTCTGCAGGGAGAGCGCGGCGCGGATGCCGTCGATGGTCTCGGGGATCACCACCGCTTCCTGCGGGATGTTGATCGCGAACATGAACTCACGGCCGCTCTTGGCGATGGTCTCGTCGAACACTGCGATGTCGTACATGTCGGCGCGCTTGTGGCCAAGGTCGCGGGCGTAGCGGAAGAGGGCCGCGTTCGAGTCGAAGCCGTCGGCGATCTTGACGACGCGGATGCGCGGGTGCTGCTCGAAGAGCGCGAGCGCCCGCGCCTTGGTGACGTCGGCCTTCGTGGTGGCGATGACGTTGATGATGTGACCGTGCGTGGTGGGCACGTGCACGAGCAGGCCGGTGGCCTCGATGTGCGGCATGATGGTCATCAGGTCGAGGGCCTGGTGGTTCGGCACCGGCTCCACCTGCGCGACGTCGACGAGGCCGCGGTGAGTGTCGCCGGGGTCGGCGACGCGGCGCACGATGGTGACGATGACGCGTTCCACGCCCACCTCGCGGTCGAGGCAGTCGACGGCGCGGATAAGGCCGGTGGTGTTGCAGCTCGTGAGCTTGAGGTAGTCCTTACCAACGCCCTTCTCGTAGTTGGCGTAGCCGTGGAAGAAGACGTCGACGATGTCGTTCTTCTCGCCGCCCTGGAAGATCGCCTTGACGCCCCGCGCCTGGTAGAGCTCCTTGTTCCTGCGGCCGACGCCGCCGGGCGAGGAGTCGAGGACGATGTCGACCTTCGCGAGGAGGTCGTCCATGGTGCCGCTGACGGGAATCCCGATGTCGTCGAAGGCGGCCTTCTGGGCGGCCTCGACGACGTAGAGGTCGTAGGGCATGCCGGATTCGTGCAGGGCGCGCGTGGAGAGCGTGGGCGCCACGTCGACGACGCCGACGAGCTCCATGTCCTCTTGCAGGGCGACGCCGTCGGCGAGGCGCTGACCGATGACGCCGTACCCGACGACGCCTACTCTGGGCTTGCTGGCCATGTTCCGTGCTCCTTGTGGTTTGAGGAGGAGTCAGATGCCGAGCTGCTGCTCGACGACGGCGATGCTCTCGTCGAGAACGCTGACGACGGTGTCGATCTGCTCGGTGCTGATGATGAACGGCGGCGCCACGGCGAGCACGTGGCCGCCGCCGAGGAGGCGCACGAAGACGCCGCGCTTGAAGGCCTCGTCGCGGACCTTGGCGGCGACGCCCTGCGCGGGCGCGAACCACTCCCTGGTGGCCTTGTCCTTGACGAACTCGACCCCGGCCACGAGGCCCACGCCGCGCACGTCGCCGACGATCCGGTGCGAGAGCAGGGTCGCGAGGCCGTCCTGCAGGCAGGGGCCCAGCTCGGCGCAGCGATCCACGAGCTTCTCGCGCTCGATGATCTCGAGGTTGGCGATGCCGGCCGCCGAGCAGAGAGGATGGCCGTTGTAGGTGGCGCCGCTCATGAAGGTCTTGCCGGGATCGCCGAGGAAGGCCTCGAAGACGTGGTCCTTCGCGCCCACGGCGCCGAGCGGCAGGTAGCCGGAAGAGAGGCCCTTGGCCAAGGTGATGAGATCGGGGTCGGAGCCGAACTGCTCGAAGCCGAACCAAGTGCCGGCGCGCCCGAAGCCGGTGATCACCTCGTCGTTAATCACGAGCACGTCGTTGGCCTTGCAGATCTCGTTCACCAGCGGCCAGTATTCGGGCGGGGGGGGGATCACGCCGCCGGTGCCGATCATGGTCTCGCCGAGCATCGTGCCGACGTTCTCGGGCCCATAGAAGGCGATCTCCTGCTCGACCTGCCGGGCGCACTCCATCTTGCAGTCCTCGCCGTAGGTCTTGCCCCACATGCAGCGGTAGCAGTAGGGCGCGCCAAGCTTGATGAAGCCCGGCAGCAGGGGCTCGAACTTGGCGCGGTTCATGCTGAGGCCCTGGGCGCTGGTGCTGGTCATCGTGGTGCCGTGGTACGAGCGGTCGCGAAACATGACCATGTACTTGGTGCCCTGTCCCTTGTTGCGCCAGTACTGGCGCGCCATCTTGACGGCGGTCTCCACGGACTCGCCGCCGCCGAGCGTGAGGAAGACGTGGTTAAGGTCGCCGGGCATGTGCCCCGCCACCTTGGCGGCGAGCTTGCTCGAGGGCTCGTTGGCGATCTGGAAGATGTGGTAGATGGCCAGCTTCTTCGTCTGCTCGGCGATGGCGTCGAAGATCTCCTGGCGGCCGTGGCCGACGTTCACGGTCCAGAGGCTGGCGAAGGCGTCGATGTACTCGTTGCCCTCGGTGTCCCAGACGACCGCCCCCCGAGCATGATCCATAATCACGGGGTTGAGGCCCTGCATCTGCGTGAAGGGGGGCCACAGGTGGCCGAGGAAGTCCTTCTCAAGTGCCTCGTGTTCGCGCGACTCCGGCAGGTCTGCCATTGGTCCTCCCTTGCCGCCCTTCGGTGGCGGTTGCCTCGCCCCGCTGGGCCGGGCCAAGGCCGGCGCAGCGGGCGTCTCTGACCGTTCTCGCCGCGAACACGGGCTCGCGGCGTCGCACGTCCTTCACCTGCCGGTGGGCATTTGTCGCTCACACCCACCCAGGTGGATACAGCTTATCCGCCGGCACTTCTCTGTCAACCAGTCAGTGCCCGAGAGAGAGCGCAACCGCCGGCGTCACGCCGCAGACGGCTGCCAGCTCGCGCGCCTGCTCGGCGCTCAGCGGGCGCGGCCGCTCGGCGCGCCCGGCGAAGAGCACGTCCATGCGCTCCTTCGCCCTGGCCACCTCGTCGCGCCCGTCGGCGACCCACTGGTCGTACGCCTGGCGCGACGAGACCACGGGGGTGAAGTGCTCGCCGGCCCGCAGCCGCCGTGCCGTCTCCTTCTCCTTCAGGAAGTCGCCGCCGATGCCGACGCGCTCAATCATGTCGAGCATCATCTCGTCGCGCCCCGTGTGGACGTCGCCGAGGACGCGGCGGATCATCCCGACCACCTCCGCGTCCAGCACGATCTGCGGCAGGAACAGCGTGTTGACCGAATCGATCATGCCCACGCCGCCGCTCAGCACGTCGGCGCCGACGCCGGCCGTCGCGAGGCCCTTGAGGGCCTTCTCGTACCCCGCCTGCGCGCCCGCGTACTTGGCGTCGGTCGCGAGGCCGGGCACCGCCGCCGGGACGCCGAGGTGATGCGCCAACTCCACACAGGCGACGTTCATCAGCGCACACTCGGGCGACGCGTAGGAGACGCTCGCCGAACGCATGTCCATCGTGGCCCCCGAGACGCCCATGACCACGCGGGCCCCTGGCGCGAGCGCCTGCAGGGCGGTGGCGACGGCGAGGAACTCGGCGAGCCCCTGGACGATCGTCCCGGCCACGGTCACCGGCGACGTCGCCCCGGCCATGGGGACTGTGTACACCTCCACCGGGGCGCCGCGTCCAGCCGTGATCGCGTGGAAGTCGAGGAGCGGCCCGTCGATGCGCAGCGGCGAGGCCGCGGTGAGCAGCGTGCTGAACCGCGGTCGCGCCCGAAACGCCTCCGCGTCGCCGGACACGATGTCCATGATCCGCAGCAGCGGCTCGGCCTGCGACGGGCTGTCGACGAGAGTCACGTGCTTGCGCGTCTCGGTGAGGACGACGTAACAGACGACGAGTTCGCGCACCTCGACCGGCACGTCGCTCGCCGTGATCGTCGTCCACAGGACGTCGACCTCAGGCACCTCGTCGAGCAGGATCGTCGCTGCCTTGAGGTCGGCCAGCGTCGAGGGCCGCCTGACGCCACTCTCATGGTCGAGCACGAAGGCGGCGCAGCCCGAGGAGCAGAAGTGCGCCGGCTCGCCCTCATCCAGGACCACGTCGTGCTCGGGCGACGCTCCGGAGAAGACGATGCGGCGCGGGCACGCCTCGACGGCGTTCAGGACGAGGTCGGACGGGAAGCGCACCACACCCGTCGCGACGTCGACGTCGGCCCCGAGGTCGCCGAGGACCGGCAGCGCGGCCGACCCCTTGAGCTCGACGCCCACGCGCTCGAGGATCCCCAGAGCCTCTTCGACGAAGGACCGCTTCTCGGCCTCGTCCAGCCAGGTCATGCGCGCACGCATGTGCACCCCCCGATGTTCATGCTCCGCTCGGCTTCATCCCGCCTCGAGCCGCAAAGACCACGCCGTGCGCCACGGCCGACGACCCCGAGGCGGCGAAGGGGAGACGAGTCCGCGGCGCAGACCGTCGGGCGGCCGCGTCTGAGGTCCGCTCAGACGGTCGGCGTGTCCGAGAGCAGCTTCTTCGTGTAGTCGGCCTGCGGGTCCTCGAGCACCGCGTCCACGGGTCCGGACTCGACGATGCGACCGTCGTTCATCACCGCGACCTCCTGCGAGATGCTGCGCACCAGGGCGAGGTTGTGCGTGACGAACAACATGGACAGGCCCATGTCGCGCTGCAGGGCGGCCAGCAGCTCGATGATCGCCGCCTGCACGGAGACGTCCAGCCACGACGTCACCTCGTCGCAGATGAGGACCGTCGGCTCGGCCGCGAGGCTGCGCGCGATGGCCAGACGCTGGCGCTCGCCGCCGGACAGCTGGTCCGGGTACCGGCTCAGCAAGGATGAGTCGAGAGCCACGTCCTCGAGCGCCTTCACCATCCGATCCTCCATCTCGCTGCGCGACAGGTCGAAGAAGACCTTCAGCGGCTGTGACAGGATCTGGGCGATCGTCTTGCGCGGGTTGAGCGAGCTGTAGGGGCTTTGGAAGATGTACTGGATCGCCTGCCGGGTCGCGCGCGGCCGGCCACGCGCGTCGCGTGCCAGCGGCCTGCCGAGGAACTCGATGTCACCGACGATCTTGTGGGGGTGCAGGCCGGCGATGCAGCGCGCCAGGGTCGTCTTGCCGGACCCCGACTCCCCCACGAGCGACAGGCAGCGGCGCTCGCTGAGGCCGGCGGTGATGCCGTGCAGAATCTCCTTGTTCTGGTAGTAGGCCGTCACGTCGCGCACGCTGATGACCTGATCGTCCTGCGCCTCGCGAGCGGAGAGCGACTTGTCGCGCAGCTGGATGTCGGTCGCGGCGAGCTGCGCCCCGACTTCCTTGTAGCGCCAGCAACGAACGTTGTGCCCCGGGCTCACCTGTTCGACCGGCGGGAACCCCTCGCTGCACTCGTCGACCGCCCAGTCGCAGCGCGGCGTGAAGGAGCACCCGCTGGGCCGCTGGCCCGGGCGCGGCGCCCAGCCGGGGATGCCCCGCAGGGCGCGCTCCCCGGTGATGTCGGGGATGGACGCGAGGAGCTTGCGAGTATACGGGTGGTGGCCGGCGTCAAACAGCTCGTCGCGCGTGCCGGTCTCGACCACCTTGCCGGCGTACATGACCGCGATACGGTCGGCCAGGTTGGCGACGACCGCCAGATCGTGGGTGATGTAGAGCGCCGCGACCCCGTACGACTTGGTGAGATCGCGGACGGTGTCGAGGACGTGTGCCTGCGTGGTCACGTCCAAGGCCGTGGTCGGCTCGTCCAGCACGATGACCTTGGGACGGTTGGCGAACGCCATGGCGATCGCCACGCGCTGCTGCTGGCCCCCGGAGAGCTGGTGCGGATAGCGCCGCAGGAACGCCTTGTCGGACGGCAGCAGCACCTCGGCCATCATCTGGGCCAGGCGCGCCTCGCGATCCGCGGTCGACGAGCCGAAGCGGTGCGCCTCCAGGATCTCCATGAGCTGCAGCCCGATGCGCAGCGCCGGGTTGAGCGACGCCGATGAGTCCTGCGGGACGTAGCTGATCGACCCGCCGCGGATGCCGCGCAGGGCGGCGCGGTCCATCGCCAGGATGTCCTGTCCGTCGATCTCGACGCGGCCGCCGGCGATCTTCGCGCCGCGCCGCTGGTAGTCGAGCAGGCTGGTGCCGACGGTCGTCTTGCCGGAGGCGGACTCGCCGACCAGGCCGAGCACCTCGCCGCGATGGATCACCATCGAGACGTCGTCGTCGATGTCCACTCCAGAAGGATCGAGGACGATGCGCAGCCCCTCGACGTTGAGGACGGTCACGCGCTCCGGGGTCGTAGCGGTTCCCTCGGTGATCGTCGTCTCCATCACCCCACCCCCGTGTCGCGCTCGATGCCGATCAGCGCGCGGGCGAGTCCGTCCGCGATCAGATTGGTGCCGATCGTCAGGATGCCGATGAGCAACACGGGCACGAACACCGGCCACGGCTGGATGATGATGCCGATGCGGTTCTCGTTGATCATCAGGCCCCAGTCGGCCGCCGGCGGCTGCATGCCGAAGCCGAGGAACGACAGCGCGGCGATGAGGCCGATCGAGTACGTGAGTCGCAGGCCGAACTCCACCAGCAGCGGGCTGGTAATGCTCGGCATGATCTCGTTGAAGAGGATCTTCCAGCGCGCGATGCCGAAGGCCTCGGCGGCGCGCACGAAGTCGCGCTGCGAGACCTCCAGCGTCGCCGCGCGGGCCACGCGGGCGATGCGGGGCGCGTGCGAGATCCCGACGATGAGCACGATGAGCCAGAGCCGCGGACCGAGGATGGAAACGAAGAGCAGCGTCAGGACGATCTGCGGGAAGGCGAGGACGACGTCCAGGATGCGCATCACGGACTCGTCGATCCAGCGCCGCGCGTAGCCGGTGATGAGCCCCAGCGTGACGCCGAGCGCGAGGCCGATCACGGTCGCCGCGAGGGCGAGCAGGATGACGGTGCGCCCGCCGTAGAGCACGCGCGTGAGCACGTCGTGGCCGATGTAGTCGCTGCCCAGCCACATCTTGGGAATCGCCGGCGGAGAGAACGGCGGCGCCACGAACTCGGTGGGCGAGTAGGGCGCGATCCACGGGCCGACGACGGCGAGCGCGACGATGCCGGCGAAGATGCCGACGCCGATCTTCGTGCGCCCCATGCGCCACGCCTCGTGGAGGGTCATCAACCACTCGGAGTGGCGACGCTCGGGTTGAATGACGGCCGGCGCGACGAGCTCGTCGCTGCTGATCATGATCTCGTCGTTCATCGCAGACCCGTCCGAAGTCGGGGGCTGACGAGAATGGTGAGGATGTCGGCCGTCAGATTGGCGAGCACGTACACGGTGGCGATGATCAGGCAGATCGCCTGCACCATGGGCATGTCGCGGTTGGCGACGGAGTCGACGAGCAGCGAGCCCATGCCGGGGAAGGCGAACAGGTACTCGACCACGACGACGCCGCCGGCCAGCCAGGCAAGGTTGAGCGCCGTGACCTGCAGCGCCGGAGCCAGCGCGTTGGGGACTGCGTGACGGTTGAGCACCAGCCGCTCGGGCAGCCCCTTGAGGCGTGCCATCATCACGTACTCGCTCTCGAGCACTTCGATCGTGCTGGCGCGCAGGATGCGGGTGATGTAGGGCGCTACCGCGAGCGTCAGCGTGAGCGCCGGCAGGATGAACAGGTCGAGCTGCTGGACGATCGGCACGCTCGAGTCCACGCGCGACACCGCCGGCAGCACCTTGAACACCTGCGTCGCGAACAGGAGGATGAGAAGGATGCCGATCACGAACTCCGGCAAGGCGGCCAGTGTCAGGCTGCCGATGGTCGTGGCGACGTCGAACTTCGAGTCTCGCTTCAACGCCGTGAGGGAGCCCATAAGCAGCGAGACGGGCACGCTCACCAGGGCCGCGATGAAAACGAGGATGAAGGAGTTGAGCACGCGCCGGCCGAGCAGCTCGGTGACCGGCGCGTCCTGCGCCAGCGAGTTGCCGAGATCACCGGTGACGACGCCGCCGAGCCAGTCGAAGTACTGCTCCGCGATGGGCTTGTTGAGGCCGAGTTGCTCTTTGAGTGCCTCGTACCGATCGACGTTCGCCGCCTCCCTGCCGAGAATCGCGCGGGCGGTGTCGCCGGGGAGGGCCTGCGTCGCGACGAAGACGACCACCGAGACCAGAAACAGCGTCAGCACTCCGAGACCGACCCGGATGAGTATCAGCTTCAGCAGCGGCGGCATCAAATCCGATTCGTTCTGTCTGTAGTACGAGTCACTCGGTCAAGTCTCCTGCGAGTCTGGGGACAGAGGCTGTCGCGGCCACGGTCGCTGCAGCCACTCGGCGATCGGCGGCGTGGTTCGCCGTGCCAGGCGCCAGACGACCCTGCCGGAGCCGGCGGCGAGCGCCCAAAGAACGAAGAGGCGCCCGCCTCCGGTCCTGACGGAAGTGCCGCGTCTCACACGAAGTAGACGTCCTTGAAGTACATGCGGCCGATCGGGCCGCCGAGCTTGTCCAGCTTGTAGCCGGTGGTCGTCGTGGAATAGGCGTCGACCTGGTTGCGCCACGACCAGATGATGTAGCCGCCCTCGTTGAACTCGATCTCCTGCGCCTGCGCGATGAGCGCGTTGCGCTCGGCGTCGTCGACCGTCTTGAACGCCTTGTTGACGAGCGCCAGCCACTCGGCGTTCTTCCAGTGCGTCTCGTTGTACGGCGCGTCGGGCATGGTGCCCTGGCTGGCCTGCGCCAGGAAGCTCCGCGTGGCCCAGAAGTCCTGCGCGAACGGCCAGGAGAGGTAGTCGTCGCCGTAGAAGACGCTGGAGTCGGTCTTCTTGAGTTTGACGGTGACGCCGGCAGCCTTGGCCTGCTCGGCGAACACCTGGGCCGCCGCGACCTCGTCGCCGCCCAGCGCGCCCTCGGAGGTGACGAGCTCGACCGTGAGGTTGTTGTCGTAGCCGGCCTGCTTGAGGAGGGATTTGGCCTGCTCGATGTCCTGCATGCGCTGGGGCAGGTCGGGCGTGCCGGCGTCGAACCGGCCGTACATGTCGTTGCCCAGGGCACCCAGGCCACTGTACGCCTGGTCGATCATCTGCTGGCGGTCGACGATGAGCCGGAATGCCTGACGCACGCGCACATCGTCGAACGGCTTGACGTCGATGCGCATGGTGAACGGTCGCCACGCACCGGTCTCGGCGTTGAGGAGCGCGAGCCCCTCCGTGGCCTCGATGACCTTGGCCTGGCTCTTCGGCAGCTGGGACATTGCTTGGATCTGCCCGCCCTGGAGCGCGTTGATGCGCGCCGTATCGTCGGCGAACTCGATCATGGTGAGCGTGTCGACGTTCGGCGGGGTGTCCCAGTAGTCGGCGAAGGCCTCCCACTTGAACTGCTCGCCGGGCTTCATCTCGAGCATCTTGAACGGGCCGCTGCCGATGGGAGCCTTCGGGTCGAAGCCCACCGGCACGATCTTGCAGCTACGTTCCGCCAGGTTCTCGTCCAGCAGCACGTTCGCCGTCGAGAGCGTGATCTCGACCGTCTTGTCGTCGATCTTCTTGCTGCCGCCCTGGGTGACACCGGTGAGCGCGGCGGAACCGACCTTCGGGTCCTTCGGGTCGACGATGCGGTCCAGGGAGAAGACGACGTCGTCGGCGGTGACCGGCTTGCCATCGTGCCACATCACCCCGTCGCGCAGCTTGACCTGCCAGACCGTACCGTCGGCGTTGGGCTCGATGGTCTCGGCCAGCAGGCTGGTGAGATTCATGTCGAAGTCCCAGGCGGTGAGGCCCTCGTACATGATGTACTGGATGGCGATGTCGGGCTCGTACGAGCCGGTGTGCGGGTCGGCCGTGTCCTTGGCCGAGCCGCCGACGATGCCGACCATGAGGTCGCCGCCCTGGTTGGGGGTGCCCGCCGTGGACGCCGAGCTCGACGCACCCGTGGTGGTATCGTCGCCGCCACACGCCGCGGCGATCGGCCCCAGTGCGGCCGCGGCGCCCATGGCGGCGGCGCCCTTGATGAGGCCGCGGCGCGAGAAGCGCTTGCCGTTGACGAGCTCGCCGAGCTCGCTCCCAGATGAAGTCCGCCGATCCTTGTCAGTCACGATACCGTCCCCCCATCTTGGTCGTTTACCGAAGGTCGCGCCTCAGTCAGATCCTGGGCGTCTTGGGAGGATGGCCGATGCGGCGGACAATCCCTGTCTCAACATCCGCTGCGACAAGCCCCCCAGCTTGCTGACCCATGTCGCCCCGCCAGAACCGGTGTACGCTGACCATCCACCCAGGTGGGTAGACACGAGTTGGACACACTATGGACAACGCGTAGCCGTTCTGTCAAGAGTCTTGGTCAAGCACTTTAGCACCAGACCGGAATGGTGGCAAGGCCGAATGATGGAATCATAGCGCAAGTAACGAAATCTGAACGTTTCATTGAACGAGTTCCGCAGAATCGCTATACTTCACCTTGATGAGCAGCGAAGCTAGTAGCTATCACAAAAACCAGGGGGTCGTCCGGCAGGGCTCCCAGCCCCACGGGACCATCGAGCTGGACGACGTCGACCGGCGCATCATGAAGCTGCTGCGTCACGACGCACGCCTGAGCTACGCGCATATCGCGCGCACTGTGGGTCTCTCTGAGCCGACGGTGCGCAAGCGCATTGATCGCCTGATGCACGCGGGAGCCATCATCAACGCCGCGCGCATCAACCCGGCTCCCATCGGCTTCCCGATCGACGCGATGATCGGCATCAACGTGGTACGGGGCAGGGTCAAGGAGGTCGGGCGCAAGTTGGCGGAGATGGAGAACGTCGCCTATGTGGCCTATGTGGCCGGCAACTTCGACATTATCATCCAGGTGTACCTGCCCCACATGGAGGGCCTGTTCAAGTTCCTGAACGAGGACCTCGAGAAGATCGCCGGCATCGCCGGCACGCAGACGTGGAACGTGCTGCGCACGGAGAAGTTCTTCTACAACTGGGAGGGCGAGGACATCGAGCTCGGACCCTCGCCCCAGACGGACGGAGCAGGCGCCGACGGCGACTACGCGTCCTCCTGACCCCGCCCCCGCGGCCCGCCGGGACGACGCCCGGCCGCATCACGCCGCACGCGACGACGTCCGCCCCGAAAGCCGATGATCGCCGCCTTCCTCGCTCTACTCGCCAGCTTCTCGTGGGGCACATCCGATTTCCTTGCCGGCCTCGAGTCGCGCCGCTCCAGCGCCTGGACCGCGGCGCTCGGCGGCCAGGTGGTGGCGTCGCTCTCCTTGGTCGCTCTACTCGCCGTGACGGCGCCGACGCGGCCCGCGCTCGCCGCGCTGGCGGCTCCGGCCGTCGGCGGGGCGGTAGGCGGCCTTGGCGTCGTGTTGCAGTACAGGGCGCTCTCGCTCGTGGACATGAGCGTGGTCTCGCCCATCATCGCCGGCGCCGCGCTCGTGCCGGTGCTGTGGGGCACCGTCACGGGCGAGCGGCCGAGCCCTCTCCAGGCGGTCGGCATCGTGTGCACGCTGGCCGGGATCGTGCTGATCTCCCGCCGTGAGCCGCGCGCCACCTCTCGATCGCGCTGCCTTGACCGCGGGGGGATCCTTCTCGCGGTCCTCTCCGCCGGCGCGTTCGGCCTGTTCCTCGTCGCCCTGGACTACGGCGGCGAGGCCGACCCGCTGTACGCGGTGACCGTGGCCCGCGCGACGGCTGTGCTCACGTTGGCGGTCGTCGCCGTCGCGACGCGGCCGACGATCCGGCTGTGCCGGCGCGCGGTGCCGGCGCTCCTGGTCGTCGGCTTGCTCATCGCGGCGGCAAATCTCCTGTTCACGTCCGCCACCACCTACGGCAACCTCAACATCGTCGGGGTGCTTGGCTGGCTCAACCCCGCCGTCACCATCGTCTGGGCGGCAGCCGTGCTGGGTGAGCGACTCAAGCCGCTGCAGGTGGTCGCTGCCGTGCTGGTGTTCTCCGGGATCGTCTGCCTCACCCTGGGCTGACCGGCCACGCCGGCCGCGGCGGTCCGGATGGCGCACGAGGGCAGCCCAGGAGTACTCTCACGCAGGACGCAGTGCTCACGGGCCGCGGCTACGGCGCCGGGTCCCGGCGATCGCGCCGAGTCGCCACGGCGACTCGGCGCAGAAGGGTGTTCTCATGGACGAACCCACGTGTGCGACCTGCCCTTGGTGGTCGCGGTTCCCCGAGCGAGTCGAGTACCGCTGGTCGTCAAGCGAGAACACCCAGGTGGAGGCGCGCACGCCGAACGAGATGGGCGAGTGCCGCAAGTCCCCTCCCCGGCCTCCGCGCGAGTTCCCGGTCACCGACCCCGGCGACTGGTGCAGCGAGCATCCGGAGCGCGTGCTCCCCGGCCGAATCCGGTGAGCGCCGGCGCCAGGTAGCGCCGAACGGCGCAGGCGGGCCGTTCAGACCGTGCGGGAAACCCCAGCCCGGCCCTCCCCATGGGCATCCAGCCACTCGCGGCCTCGTTGCTGGGCCGCGGCACACGCGCCATAGAGCTCGTCCGTCGCCGTCACCACCGCGTCGGGGCCCAGCAGCTCGAGCACACCGGTCCGCCGGAGCTGGTCCTCCATCTCCCGGCCGACGCCGGCAAGGTACAGCCGCCCTCCCCTGGCCGCGCACTTCGTCGCGTACTCACGGAGGACGGCGATCGTCGCGCTGTGGAGCCTGCCCCGGCCACGCAGGCGGAGCACCACGACTGGGCAGTGCGCCTCGCCGACCGCCGGCAGGGACGCCCGGATCTTGGGCGCGGCCGCAAAGAAGAGGCTGCCGTAGATGTCCAGGACAGTGACGGACTCGCTCATGAGCGCGGTCGGAGCGGCGGTCTCCCTGGGGTGCCCATCAGCGTCCAGCACGACCTGCCTCACGTGCACGTCCAGCGACGCGAGGTAGATGTACTTGACCGCCGAGATCGCCACCCCGGCGAGCACGGCGTACTCGAGCGGCCCGGAAAGCACCAGGATGAAGGTCACGAGCATGATGGCGGCGGACACCCTGTCCGCCCGCCAGACGTCCAGAGCGGCGCGCGGCTGCAGCGCGCTCGCCGCGGCGACGATGAGGATGCCGGCCGTCACCGCCAGCGGCACCTGCTGCACCAGCGGGGCCGCCGCCACCATGACGAGGACGACGAACGCCGCCGCGACGACCGACGACCAGCGCGTCCGCGCCCCGGCGCCGATGTTGAGCGCGGTGGCCTGCACCGAACCGCCAGCCACCGCGCCGCCGAAGAGGCCCGAGACGAGGTTCGCCACCCCATGCCCCAGGAAGTCCCTGCTGGCGTCACCGAAGGAGCCGTCGGCGTTGGGGACCGTGCGGCTGATCCCGGCACCCTGGACAAGGCCGATGATCACGAGGGAGACCGCAGGCAGCGCCAGGGCGGGTACAAGCGAGAGGTCGGGCAGGCGCGGCCACGGCAGGGCGCGCGGGATGGGCGCGATGTCGCCGACGACGGCGACCGACGACGGGTGGAGCAGGGCCACCGCGACGGTCATGACGAGCAACGCCAGCGCCATGGCGAAGAGCCTCAGACGCGTGCGCCGGAGCAGGACGACCAGGAGCACCGTCGCCAACCCCACGACCATGGTCCAGACGTCGGACCCGCCGGGATGCATGATGAGATCGGCCACCTTCAGGACATTGTCGTCGTAGCGACTGGAGAAGCCGGTGAGGGCACCGATCTGCGAGAGCAGGATCATCACCGAGATGCCGGCCATGAGGCCGACCATCACTGCGTTGGAGACAAAGCGGACCAGCCCGCCGGCCCGCAGCAGGCCGGCCACCAGCATGATGGCGCCGGCCAGTACGGCCAGGGTGAGCAGGCCGGCCGTGCGCTGTCCGGGCTGCAGGCTCGCCAGCGCGCCGCCGGCCGCGAGACACAGAGCGGCCGTCGGAACGATCGGCATGCGCTGCGTGCCGGTGGTCAGCGCTCCCGCCGGCGTGCCGGCCGCCACGGCGTACAACCCGTGGACCGGCGGCACGCCGGTGAGCATCGTGTAGGCCATGGCGTTGCCCACCTGGGAGGCCCCCACTGTGAGCCCGGCGACCACGTCGTGCAGCAGGTCGCCGCGCAAGAGCACGCCGAGCCGGCTCACGACGTCCCTCCGGCACGCCGCCGGTGCCGGCTCAGGTCACGCGCCGGGTGTGGCACGGCCGGCCTGCGCGTATGCCCGCTGCAGGACCTCCGCGACTTCCGGCCGCGTGAACCACTCGGGCAGCTTCTTGCCCGTCGCCAGGTACTCCTCGCGCACCTGGGTGCCGGAGATGGACGAGACGCGGGCGCCGTGCGGGACCTCGTTGAGCTCCACGTACCGGTCCTCGTCGGTGAGGTAGGCGAGCTCCCGCGCCAGGATGGTCTTCACCCCGATCTCGTGCGAGTAGTGCTCCGCCATCGCCTGCGCGTCATGGGGCCCGTAGAAGGGCACTCCGTGCGAGTCTGGGCCGGGGCCGGCGTGGTCTCGCCCGACGATGAGGTGCGTGGCGCCGTAATTGCGTCTGATGATCGCGTGCCACACCGCCTCGCGCGGCCCCGCGAAGCGCATCGCCAGCGGCATGAGCGAGAGCAGCGTGTCCGACGGGTCGTAGTAGTTGTGCACCAGGACCTCGTAGGCCTCTACGCGGAGCGCGGCGCCCACGTCCTGGGGCCGCGTGACGCCGACGGCCGGGTGGATGAGCAGCGTCCCGCCGACCGTCTGGAGCGCACGCTTGGTGAGTTCCTCGTGGATGCGGTGCATGGGGTTGCGCGTCTGGAAGGCGACCACCGTCGCGTTCCGCATCGCGGTGAGGCGCGCGCGCAAGGCCGCTGGCGTGAGGCACATCGGGCCGTGCAGGCGATGACGCGGGAGGTCGAACACACGCGGCCGCCCGGCCAGGTAGTGGTTCGGCCAGCGCTTGGCCTCGACGACCAGGGGGTGCGCGCTGTCCCTGCCCCCGAGCACCGCGCGCATCTCGCGCAGGACATCCGCCGGGTAGACCTCGTCCACCTCGAGCAGCGCGAGCACGGCGCCCTCCTCGTCCGACAGCGCGACCTCCTTGGGGTGACCGCGCAGCACCTCCTCGCGACAGGGCACAGCGAGCGGGATCGGGAAGAGTTCACCTCCCTCGAGACGCATCTCGTAGAGGACGGACTCGTACTCGTCCCGCCCCATGAACCTGTCGAGGGGCGAGAAGGCACCGACCGCCAGCATCTCGAGGTCGTACTGGGCACGCAACGAGAGCGGCACCACGGGCAGGTTCTGCGCCCGCTCGAGCAGGGCGGCGCGCTCGTCGGAGTCGTGGACCACGAGGTCGACGAGACGCCCGCCGAAGGGGGAGATCAGGCTGCACCCGCCGGTCGTGGACGTCCCGGAGCCGGCGGGTCCGGCTTGACCTGGAGTGTGGTCGACATCCCGATTCACGGCGGAGCTCCTCGCCCGTGGTGGTGCGGTCTGGAATCTCAAGCGGCGCCTGCTCGGGCGGGCGCGGTCGCGCTTGCGTCCCCCCGGGGAGGGCCGCCCGCGGCACGGACGCCCTCCCGGGAAGATGAGTCCGTCACGGCTTGAGCCGCTCCGCGTACATCTTCTCGTAGAGCGGCATGCACTTCTCGTACATCTCCTGGAGCTCCGGCACGTCGTCGACCGTGTAGCCGAAGTCCTCCATGTCCTTCTGGAACCCGGTGCTGTCGCCGGCGTCGAGATGCCACATCTCCCAGTCCTTCCACTCCTGCTTGAACTCAGGCTCCCACGTGAGCGACTCGGGCAGGAACGGGATGCCGACCTTCTCGCAGTACTGCCTGACCACGGACCCGGCGTCGATGAGCAGGTCCTCGGCGTCGACGACCGCCGGCACCTCGCCGGTGATCTTCTTGGCGAGCTCGAACAGCTTGAACTGCGACTCGAAGCCGATCTCGCGCAGCGTCACAGTGGGGTCGAGCTTGTGGTACGAGACCAGCGTGAGGGCGGGGTCGCGGATGATGAACGTGTTGGTGAACCTCTTCATGAAGTCCTCGTCCGCGACGTCGCTGACGTAGTACGCCATGTCCTTGAAGAACACCGGCTTGTCGGCGGATGCAGCCTGGATCATCTCGGTCGTGCCCTCGAAGGTCTGGGGATGACCCTCCTGCGGCTGCATGCCCACCGGCTCCTTGTGCGCGGCCTCGAGATAGAAGAAGTAGCCGTAGGGCTCGTGGACGACCTTGAAGTCGCCGCGCTCGAACATCATGCGCTCGAAGCCCGTCGAGATGGACCGCGGGACGGACCAGAGAGGGACGATCTTGTTCATGGAGCTGCTCCTCGATAGCTGTGGATCTGCAGTGATCCCGAGCGTAGCACGGCGTTCAGCCCCTGACAAGCGCAGAATGCCGGATTCAAAGCGCGTATCGACTTTTGGCGTCACTTCATGAACACGCGAAGCACATTCGAAACTGTTCGTGCTTCTCAACGTCAGATTGTGGAGGAATCCTGAAGTCGGCTCGGGGACGGGCGCAGCCGTCCTCGAGGTCCCCGGGCAGCTCCTGCGGAGTGAGCTCGACGACGTAGCCGTCGCCCATGCGGGTGCGGATCGTGCCCATGGCACGCGCCCCTCTTCGTGGTTCGGCAGGGTTGTTTGACCCAGTTCGCGTTCTGCGCCGCGGATGATGTCGGCGAGCTCCGCGGCGACGCCGTCCGGCAGCGGGCTCGGGACGTGCGTCTCGATGATCGTGCGCGCCTTGGCGAGGGCGCGGTCGTGCAACGTGGTCGACCGCGCCGCCTTCCACTCCTCGCGGACGCGGCGGTCGATCAACCTGGGCTGCGACTGGGCGCGCATGTGGGCCATGGTGTGGTCGTGGCTGAGGAAGTCGCCGAAGGGCCCGACCTCGGCGATCACGTCGATGGCCAGCGTCTCCGAGCTGCCCGAAATCGAAGGTCATGCCCGACTCGATCATCCCCAGACCGTAGATCAGGTTGGCACCTGCCAACGCCGGCAGCAAGCCGGTCAGGGTCTTCTCGTGGCCACTCTGGGCATCGACCACTTTGGCGTCGCCCTACGCACCGGCCACCCAGCTCGGCAAGAGGTAGAAGCGCGCGATCTGCGCGACGGCGGCGCTGATGAGCGCGCACTCGGGCGAGCCCACGGACGCGGAGGCGAGGCGCAGGTCCATGGCCGTCGTCGAGCTGCCGTAGATCACCGCTGCACCACGCCGCGTGAGCTGGCTCAGCGTGAGGCCGGCGAGCACTTCGGCGTTGTGCGTCACCAAGGTGCCGGCAAGCGTGACCGGAGACGACCCGCCACCCATCGCCATCGAGAGGATGTTGACGGCCACGTGGCCCCTGGCGGCCGCCATGATGATCTCGCAGGTGTCGCGCACGAGCTTGAGCGGGCTGACGGGGCAGGTGATGAAGGAGATGATGGGGCGGGCGCGCAGCTTGTCGCGCCCCCCGAGGATCGCGCCGGCCATGTCGAGCAGCCTGCCGGACAGATAGGCGTTGCCGGAGCCCATGAAGCCGTGCTTGGACGTGTTGGTCATCCACGCCTCGGCCTGATGCAGCGGCGCCGAGGCCTGCGACACATCATGGGCGGCGACGGCGCGCTCGTAGACGTCGACGTTCGGCAGGTAGTCGACGACCTTGGCGGTGTCGGCGACGTCCTGCTTGGTCGGCACCTTGAGCTCGCCGGTATACGGGTCGACGATCTGCACGCCCTCGCCGAAGTTCGTGAATCCCACGCGGCCCGCCTCGAGGACGATGTCGTTCTTCGGGTTCCGCCCGGCAAGGACGACCTTGGAGGGCGCCGTGCGGATGGCCTGCTCGACGACATGCGGCGGGATGCGGACGACGCCCTTCTCGGCGTCGACCGTGGCTCCGGCCCCGGCGAAGACATCGCGGGCCTCTTCGTCCTCGACGAACACGCCCGTCCGTTCGAGGACCTCCAAGGTCCCGAGATGGAGCTGCGCAGGCGTCCCGCGAACAGATTACGCTTCATCGGCGCACCTGCCGCGGCGCTTCATCCGGACATCGTCGTGTTCTCATGGATGAACCCCTTTGCTCTCCAGCCCGCCGGGCATGACCCCGCGGGCGACAGGACCACACCGGACTATACCGTGTCGGCCGGCGCGCCAGGAGATGGCGTGGGCCCGCCGTGACCGCAAGCGCGCACCCGGCAACGTCGGTCGCTCGCAGACCACTCCGGCAGCCGTCGCGACTCGGCCGCGGCGACCCGGCTGCATTACGTTGGCAACGAACCGGGTAGTGTTAGCGCCATGAGCGACGAGTGGCGTATCGAGCACGACAGCATGGGCGAGGTGCGCGTGCCCGCAGAGCATTATTGGGGCGCGCAGACGCAGCGCGCCGTGGAGCATTTCTCCATCGGCGCCGACAGGTTCCGCTGGGGCCGTCCGGTGATCCGCGCGCTCGGCATCCTCAAGCTGGCGGCGGCGCGGGCCAACACGGAGCTCGGCCTGCTGCCACATGATAGGGCCGAGCTCATCGCCCACGCCGCCCGCGACGTCATCGACGGCGCCCTCGACGAGGAGTTCCCCCTGGTCGTCTTTCAGACGGGCTCCGGCACGCAGAGCAACATGAATGCCAACGAGGTGATCGCCAATCGCGCCAACGAGCTGGCCGGCTCCGGAAGAGGCACCGGCCGGCCCGTCCACCCCAACGACCACGTGAATCTGGGCCAGTCCAGCAACGACACCTTCCCGGCGGTCATGCACATCGCCGCCGCCGAGCAGCTGGAGGACCTGCTCGTGCCGGCCGTCACCGCTCTGCGCGACGCGTTGCACGTCAAGGCGGAGGAGTTCGCCGGCGTGATCATGATCGGCCGCACCCACCTGCAAGACGCCACGCCGCTCACGCTCGGGCAGGTGATCGGCGGCTGGGTGGCGCAGCTGGACCAGGCTCTCGCCACAGTCCGTGGCACGCTCCCTGCGCTGCACGAGCTTGCCCTCGGCGGCACCGTCGTGGGCACCGGCATGAACACGCACCCGCGCTTCGCCGAGGTGGCCGCCCGGCACGTGGCCGAGCTCACCGGGAGGCCTTTCGAGCCCGCCGCCGACTTCTTCGCCGCGCTCTCGGCGCACGACGCCATCGTGAATGCGAGCGCCGCGCTGCGCACCCTTGCCGGCGACCTCATGAAGATCGCCAACGACGTGCGCCTGTACGCCTCGGGGCCGCGCGCCGGCATCGGCGAGCTGCGCATCCCCGAGAACGAGCCCGGCTCATCGATCATGCCGGGCAAGGTCAACCCCACGCAGGCCGAGGCGCTCACGCAGGTCGCGGTGCAGGTGTACGGCAACGACACGGCGGTGGCCTTCGCCGGCTCGCAGGGCACCTTCCAACTCAACGTCTACAAGCCGGTGATGCTGCACAACCTGCTGGAATCGGCTGAGCTCCTGGCCGACGCCGCGCGCGTCTTCGAACGCTTCTGCGCGCGCGGCCTCGAGCCCGACCTCGATGTCATACGTCGGCATCTCGACGGCTCCCTGATGCTCGTTACGGCGCTGAGCCCGCACGTCGGCTACGAGAAAGCGGCGCGGATCGCCCAGAAGGCGCACCACGAAGGCGTCACGCTCAAGGACGCGGCGCTCGGCCTGGGCTACGTCACGGCCGAGCAGTTCGATGCCTGGGTGCGCCCCGAGGATATGACGCACCCGCTCGACGTGTAGGCGGCGGTCTGCCGGCGAATCCGCCCGCCGCCGCGCGCCGCCCCTAAAGGTTCGTGAGGCTCTGAGGCTCGGCGTCTTCGAGCGCGCCCCTGGCCGCGAGGGCGAGGTCGCGCTCGTACTCGCGGCCGACCGCGAACACGCGGTAGAGATGCGCCTTGGCCGGCACGAACTCGAGGATGCCGCTCAGCAGCTGCTCCTCGATCGCGCCCGTGGCGGGGTCGTACACCGCGATGCGCTTGGGCCCCACCAGCGGATTGAGCGGGCGCGGGTCCTGCGAGGCGATGTCGACGACGAACTCGATGTCTTTCAGCGAGCTGGGCAATCGCTGCACGATGGCGACGCGAAACTCCCCTTTGGTGAGGTCGCGCGCCGCGGGCAGCGGCTGCTGCCGCTCCACGTGGTGCTCGTAGACCATGCTGTACTTCACATGGCGGTGGATGATGGACTGCCACTGCCCGGCCAGCTCGCGGCGCTCGCTGCCCAGCGGCTCATCCAGCCAGGCCTCCACGGTCGTGAACAGCGACCACTCGGTGAGACGCCGGTAGGCGGCCAGGTCGTCCAGCGGGCTCACCGGCAGCACCAGCCTCATCGTCGGCCGGAAGATCTCGTGCAGGTGCAGGTCGATGGCGTGGCCGACGCGGTGGAAGTAGACGTTCTCGTACATGTAGAAGCGCGCGTTGAGAAAGGCCCTGAGGCCGCTGAGCGCGCGCTTGTGAAATGTGAGGCCGTCGGCGGTGCAGAAGGTGTAGTAGATGAGGCGGTCGACGTCCACAGAGCCGAGCGCGACGCCGCACATGGAGGCGTCGCGCCGCACGTAGTCCATGTTGTCGACGGTCACGGCGCCGGAGAGCGCGCGGTGCAGCAGGCGCACCCAGCGTGGGATGGGCGCGTCTTCGGGCGGCGCGCCGTCCGCGGCGGCTCCGGCGCCCGTCGGCGCGGCGCCCGCCCGCGCGCCGCCCTCCTCGGCGCGCACCAGGAAGGCCACGTGCCACGGATCGGCGCGCTCGCCCTCGGCGAAGGCGCCGCTCGGGCTGCGGCGCAGCTCCGCGATGAGCCCGCCCAGCTCGTTGACGATGAGATACTGCGAGATCTGCTCGTGATCGATGCCGAACATCGGCAGGAAGTACTCTTCGTCACAGAAGTGGCTGAACGGGCCGTGGCCGAGGTCGTGGAGCAGGCCCGCCAGCCGCAAGGTCTCTTCGACCAGCGGCAGGGACGGTGTGCCCGGCTCGACGGCGGCCAGCGTGGGGTACACCTGCCGGGCGAGTTGGCCGGCCAGATGCATCGCGCCGAGACTGTGGGCGAACCGGCTGTGCTCGGCGGCCGGGAACACCCACCACGAGCTCTGCAGCTGATGGACGCGCTTGAGGCGCTGCACCCAGGGGTTGTCGATGACGTCGGCCTCGGCGATCTCGCCGGCACGCGACAGCGTGATGCGCAGGTAGCCGTACAGCGGATCGGCGACGAGATGGACGTCGTCGTAGGGAAGTTTCATCGCGTCCAGATCACTGCGACGCCGGCCGAGCCGCGTCCTCCAGAAGCCGCCGGTAGGCGGCCTCGTGAGCGGCGACGAAGGCGTCGCTGCCGAAACGCTCCTCGACCGCCCGGCGACACTCGGCCGGGTCGATCTCGTCGATGTGCCGGGCGGCCTCCACCATCTCGTCGGCGCTCTCGACGATGAACCCCGTGCGGCCGTGCTCGATCACCTCGGGCACGGAGCCGTGGCGCATGGCGATGACCGGCGTGCCGCAAGCCAGCGACTCGATCATCACGAGGCCGAACGGCTCCGGCCACTGGATGGGGAACAAGGTGCAGCGGGCGCGCCTGTACAGCTCGACCTTGGTCTCGTGGTCCACCTCGCCGCGAAAGTGGATGTTGCCGGAGAGAAACGGCTCCACGCGCTCGGTGTAGTACTGACGCTCGGGGCCTTCGTTCACCTTGCCGGCCATGATCAGGCGTTTGTCGAGACGACGTGCCACTTCGATAGCGGTGTGGGCCCCTTTGTCTGCGATCATCCGGCCGATGAAGAGGAAGTAGTCGTCCTTCTCCGCCGTGAACGGCATGTGCTCCACGTCGATGGCGTTGGGGATGGTGCCCACGAAGCTCAGGTCCGGGAAGCCATCGCGCTGGTACTCGGAGATGGCGATGAACGCCAGATCGTGGCGCAGTGAGCTGAGGATCTCCTGAGTGGTGGCGTCGGCGGGGCCGTGAAGCGTGGCGACCACGGGCGTACCCAGGAGCCGGTGCACGACCGCACCCATGGCGCGGCTGGCAAGGCCGTCGTGATCGTGGATCACGTCGAACTCCCGCGCCCTGACGTAGGCCTCGAGGCTGTGCATCACCTCGAGGTGGCCGCCGTTCTCGATCTGCTCGAAGGGCGCGCGCGCGAAGGTGTAGCTCAGCCGCGCCTGCGTGGTGGAGTCGCCGCTGGCGAACAGCGTGACGTCGTGACCGCGACGCACGAGGCCCTCGGTGAGCAGGCTGACGACGAACTCGATGCCGCCGTAGCGCTGGGGGGGCAGGGGGAACCAGGGTGGGGCGATCATGCCGACGCGCATCGCGGACCTCCGGGGGCGCAGGGACCGGGCTGACGAGAGGCGCGGCCGTGGCTGCGCCGCGTCGCACGCTACCGCGTTCATACCCGCGGCGTTCAGAGTGTACCCGGCCGCGGGGGGCGAGCGTGAGTCGCGGCCTCGTGCGGTAGGCTAGGAGAGTGATCGACCTGCACACGCACACCATGTTCTCGGACGGCTCGCTGAGCCCCACGGAGCTCGTGGAGGAGGCGGCGGCACTGGGCCTCACGGCCGTTGCCGTCACCGACCACGACACGGTGGACGGCCTGCCCGAGGCGCTCGCCGCCGGCGCGCGCCTCGGCATCCGCGTGGTGCCCGGCGTGGAGATCAATCTCGAACACGACCGCGTCACGATGGACGTGCTCGGCTACTTCCTCGGCGGGCGCCCGAGCGAGGAGCTGAGGGCGCAGCTCGCCGAGCTGCGCCTCTACCGCGACGAGCGCAACGCGCGCATGGTCGAGCGCCTGGCCGAGCTCGGCATGCCTCTGGACCCAGCCGACCTCGAGGCGGCCGCCGAGAACGGCGCCGTCGGCCGCCCGCACATCGGCGAGGCCATGGTGCATCGCGGGTACGCGGGCTCGATCACGGAGGCGTTCGAGCGCTTTCTGCGCCGCGGCGCCCCTGCATGGGTCGACCGGCGGCGCCTCTCGCTGGGGGCGGCCATGCGCCTGCTGCGCGCATCCGGAGCCCTGCCCGTGCTGGCGCACCCGGGCATCATCCGTACTGACGCCGCCGGCCTCGAGCACATCGTGCGAGACGCCGCGCGGCTCGGCATGGCCGGCATCGAGTGCTACTACCCCCTGCACGACGCGGCCACGGTGGCGCATTGCCTCGCACTGGCGCAGAAGTACGCCCTCGTGCCCACCGGCGGCTCGGACTACCACGGGTCGATCAAGCCCGACGCGCATCTGGGCATCGGTTCGGCCGGCCTGCCGTTGCCGGACGAGCTGCTCGCCCATCTGGACTGCCTGGCGGTAGACGACCGGCGACGCTGAGGCGACGGCGGGCAGCGTCCGGCGTCGCCCCGCGAGTACCCCTACCCGCAACGGGTACCCGTTTCTCCAGTCTCGGGCTTTCGCCTGATTGTCCCCTATCCCCCCGGGGGGTATAGTCGTCTTGTGGAAGACTTCATGGACACCGAAGAAGCAGGGCGCCTCATCAACCGGCTGCGGCGCGTCGAGGGCCAGTCTCGGGGTCTGCAGCGCATGATCGAAGAGGGCCGCACCTGCGAGGAGATCTTCACTCAGCTTGCCGCCACCAAGGCAGCGCTTGACCGGGTGGGCGTGCTGCTCATCTCCCTGAAGATGCGCGAATGCCTGGCCGAAGAGGCCGGCGACGACGTCGCCTCCCCGGCGGCCGTCGAGAAGGCGCTCGAGGCCTTTCTCAAGTACGCCCGCTGCGTCAAGTAGGCACCCCTTCACCGTGGCCGAGAAGTTCGATCCCAGACACGCGTCCAAGCTCGAGAACCCCGAACGCCTGGTCGAGCTTCCGCCGGCCGGACTTGTGCAGCTGTTGCGCCTGACCGGCGCCGAGACCGTCATTGACTTCGGCGCCGGCACCGGCATGTACTCGTTGCCCATCGCCGAGGCGCTCCCCGGCGGCACGCTCTTCGCCGTCGACGAGCAGCAGGTCCTGCTCGACCGTCTGCGGCACAAGCTGAGCGAGACGCGGCCCGGCGGCCGCGTCGAGCCGCTCCTCAACGTCGACGACCACGTGCCCCTGCCAGACGGCGCCGGCGATCGCATCCTCATGATCAACGTCCTGCACCACATCCACGACGAACCGGCCGCCCTCGCCGAGGTTACGCGCCTGCTCGCCCCCGGCGGTCTCCTCGTCCTCGCGGAGTTCGCGCGCATGGACAGGCCTGTCGGGCCGCCCAACGACCACGTACTCGCCCTCGACGAGCTTCACGCCGTCATCGCGGGCATGGGCCTCAGGGAGCTCGCCGCGTACGAACCCGGCGAGATCGGCCTCTACCACGTGGCCATAGTCGCGGAGAAGCCGGGAGCATGAGCGCCGGCCGCGCGCAGGCACGGGCCGGCGAGCCCTCACTCGTAAGCCACGTGCGGGCCGTCCATGGGCGCGGGCTGGAGGCCTCGATCGCGCGCCTCGTCGAGCCGTTCGGCGGCTGGCCGGCGATCGTCGCGCCCGGCGAGAGCGTCGCCGTCAAAGTCAACCTGCTGCGTGGCGCCGCACCCGAGAAGGCCGTGAGCACGCACCCCGAGACGCTGCGCTGCGTGCTGCGCGCGCTCAAGCAGGCAGGGGCCGTGCCCTTCGTCGCCGACAGCCCGGGCGGCCTCAACGGCCCCGCAAAGGTCGCGCGAGCGTTCAAGGTCAGCGGCATGGCCGACGTCTGCGTGGCCGAGGGCGTGCAGATCGTGGACGTGGAGGACGACCGCGCCGAGCTGCGCGCGCCCGAGGGCCGGCTGTTTCGCAGCTTCCCCGTCGGCAAGGCGTTTCTGGACGCCGACGCCATCGTCCAGGTCGGCGTGCTCAAGACGCACCAGCTCATGCGCCTCACCGGCGGCGTCAAGCTCACGTTCGGCTGCATCCCGGGCCTTGCCAAGGCCAAGCTGCACGTGCGCGCGCAGAAACGCGATGACTTCGCCGACATGCTCCTCGACCTCCATCTGGCGATGCGCCCGCGCTTCACGATCATCGACGGCATCATCGCCATGGAAGGCCAGGGGCCCGGCAGCGGCACACCGCGCGACCTCGGCTCGCTGTTCGCGGCTCACGATGCCGTGGCCCTTGACGTCGCGCTGGCCGACCGGACGGCGCACGAGCGGCGCGGCGTCTACACTGTGGCGGCCTCGGAGCGCCGAGGACTCGTGGACTTGGAGGCACCGTTCCGCCTTGCCGGCGACCCCATCGAGCCCGACAAGAGCTTCAAGCCCACGCGCCGCGACCTGCAGGAGTTGCTGCCGCCCTCATTGCACCGCACGGCGCGCAACCTCATCACCGCGCGACCGCGGCTCGTGCAACCGGAGGTCTGCACGCGCTGTGGCGACTGCGCCACGATCTGCGGCGCGGACGCGATCACCCTCTCGCCGCTGCCCACCTACGACGACAAGGCCTGCGTGCGCTGCTACGCCTGCACCGAGGTCTGCCCCACGGCGGCCATCGACAACGTGACGCCGCGGGTCGCGCGCATCTTGGGCGCTCGCGGCTGAGAGGGCCGCGCTAACGGGCGGCGCGAGGCGCCGCGCTGTTCGCCACCGGCGCCGAGCCCGAAGGCTCAGCCGAAGCGGCGTTCGAAGCCGGCGGAACGGTCGCGGCGGCTGCCGGAGGCGCCGAGGCCCTCTTTTGGCTGGGCTTCATCATGGTCGTGGGCTAAGGCCTGGAGACCGCGCTGTTCCTGGTCGCTGCGATCGGCCAGGGTCGCAGCCTCGCGACTCTCGCCGGCGACCTCGCCGGTCCGCTGGCTGCGGGCCTGTGCGCCGGGCTCATGATCTGGGTGCTGCTGCGCGAACGCCGCGGCGCGAGAAGCGCCGGTGGCCCGGGCGGCACCCGGCCTACTGGTGTTGCGGAACGCGTACCAGCCGGCTCGTCTTCCCGCCGATAAGCATTGTCAGACGCCCATCGTCGACCGCCTTCACGACGATGTCGCCGCCGATGGGCTGACGGACGCGCAGTTCGTCACCCTCTCGCGTCGCCTGGTACGGGCGTCGGGCGGCGCCGTACAAGAGGCGATACTGGTCGCCGTCCTTCGTGATCTCGATGCGCCGCGCCGTCGCGGGCTCCCACCAGAGACCGGTGAACGGATCGTCCCCGGCCCCGCAGGCGGCCAGCGCGACGGCTGTGGCCAGGAGCAGGAGCGCCGCGGCGAGACTCGCGGCGGCCAAGTGCCGGCGGCGGCCGTGGCTCACGCCGTTGCCCCGGCTGGGCCGGCCGCCGCAGGCGCGCCGGTCTGCACGTGAAACACCACGATCTCGGGCCGGCAGAAGGCGCGCAGCGGCAGCATGCTGGTCCCCACCCCGCGGGTGACGTAGAGCCGGCGGCCGCCGCCAACGTCGTAGGCGCCCTCGGCGAACGGCGCCGAGAGGTCGCTGAGCAGGATGCGGCGCCCAGGCAACGGCAGGCAGATCTGGCCGCCGTGCGTGTCGCCGGCCAAGGCGACATGGAAGTCGCCGGGCGCGGTGCGCAGCGCCACCTCGGCGTGGTGCGTGAGCAGGATGCGCAGCGTGCCGGGCCGGCGATCGAGTGCGGCGAGCACCGCCGGCAGGTCGTCGTGGCCGCCGTCGGTGTCGTCCACGCCGCCGATCTGCACCGTGGCGGCCCCCACGCGCACGCTCGCCGTCCCGTTGTCGAGCAGACGCACGCCACAGTCCTCGATCAGGCCTGGGTCGGTGGGCATCACGAACGGCGCCTTGCTGTCGCCATGATCGTGATTGCCGAGCACCCCGAAGACGCCCAGAGGGGTCGCGCCGGCGAGACGCCGCAGCTGGCGCTGCAGCTCCGCCCGGCCGTGCGGCCCGCAGGCGAAGTCGCCGGTGATGA
>JAPLCM010000316.1 GCA_026392275.1 Actinomycetota bacterium
GCGGAGACGATGAGGCCCCGAGCCCGCCCGGCGAAGGCCCGGCGGGCGACGACCAGGGGAGCCGGCGAGATCGGCGCGGCGGGACGGCGGGCGCTCAGCCGGCCCCGCCCGGCCGCCCGCCGCCGTACGCCTCCGCGCACCGGTGATACGCTTGCCAGACCGTGAGCGCTCGTCGTCCATCTAGGGGGGCACCGTACCACACGTACGTCAGCGAGGGCGGCCTCGAGCTTCGCCGGCGGCAGAAGCGGCGCCGGCGCACGACGATCGTCGTCCTCGTCGCCCTCATCGTCGTCGTGGCCGCGGGCGGCGCCTTCGTTGGCACCGGTCAGGCGCAGCGCACATGGAAGCGCTTCGCCGGGTCCGCAGCGGCGCCGGCCGACGGGAACGCCGCGTCCGCCTCGCCCGGCGCCACGACGACGGCCATCGACGTGGCCATCCTCCGCGCTCCGCGGGCGGTGTACGTCGACCCGCCGCCGCCCATCGTCTCCGCCGGCGACGGCGTCAAGGTCGCCACCTTCCTCGGCGACGAGACGCGGCGGCTGTACGGCCTGGGGCCGCCGCCGAAGCGACTCGACCTCATCTGGAAGACCACTATCGGCAGCGGCATGACGTCGCCGGTCGGCAAAGGTAAGAACGAGCCGTGGTCTGGCATGGGCTGGACGGGCCAGCCCGCGATCCTCCGCGACAACGGCAAGCTCTATCTCATGGCCGGAGGGTTCGACCGCAACATGCACAAGATCGAGCTCGAAAGCGGCCGCGTCGTGTGGGAGTACGCCTACGACGACATCATCAAGAGCAGCCCCACGGTGATCGAGGACCCGCACCCGGCCGATGAGGCCGACAGGTACCTCGTGCTCGCGGGCTCGCGGCGAGGCTGGCCGTCCAGCTTCACCGACCCGGCTCTGGCGCCCTATCGCGCCGTGTCGTTCGGCACGGGCAAAGAAGTGTGGCGGCTGCCGGTGCCGCAGACGGCCAGCTACAGCCGAGACGTGGACGGGAGCGGCTTCTTCCTGAACGGCCGCATGTACTCCGGGGTCGAGAGCGGCTGGTTCTACAAGCTCGACCCGTTCACGACGACGTCGTTCGGGTCGTATCGCCAGCCGAAGATCGTCTCCCAGCGGCTCCTGCTCGGCGATCCCGGCGACGCCTCGGCGCACGGCGGCAACCTGGTGCTCGAAGCGTCACCCTCCCTGATCGGCGACACCATCTTCATCAGCTCCGGGGCGGGCCACGTGTACGGCATGCGAAGGAGCGATCTCAAGGTGGTGTGGGACTACCGCACCGGCTCCGACCTCGACGGCACGCCGGTGCCCACCAGCTCGAACAAGCTTCTCGTGGCCGTGGAGAAGCAGTACATCCCGGGCCACGGTGGCGCACTGATGCTCGACCCACAGAAGACCGGGTCGAAGGCCGTCGACTGGTTCTTCCCCACCGGCGACCGCAAGCTGGGCGACTGGCTGGGCGGCATCATCGGGTCGGTGGCCGTCAACGACACCTACGACCCGTGGGGCCGCCGTCCCCGTCTGGCGGCGTTCACCGCCATCGACGGCAACCTGTACGTGGTCGCCCAGGACGCCCTGGCGGACGGCACGGTGCCCGGCCCCAATCTCGACGGGCCGTACCGCACGCCGAAGCTCGTCGCGAAGTTCAACGTGGGCGGCGGCATCTCCACGCCCATCATGGTCGACGACACCATCGTGTGCGCGGCCTACGACGCCATCGTGCACCTGTGGAGTGTGAAGTGGCACACGGCGGAAAAGGGCGACGCCGGCGCGCTCAAGAGCCCCGACGGCGACTGGTTCACGGTGAAGATCAAGGAGACCGCGTCGTTCTCCGGCGGCGGCGGCTTTGAAAGCACCCCGGTGATGTGGAAAGGCCGCGTGTTCATCGGCTCGCGCGACGGCTCGCTGTACTGCCTCGGCGATCGCTGAGGCAGGGCGCGGGCCGCAGGCGTTTGGCGCTCGCGCCCGTCCGGGCATCCCCCCTGTGACACGGGAAGATCGCGGCCGGGCCGGCGCGACAGCGCCCGGCCGCTCAACCAGGGAGGGACCGTCATGGCAGATGCTCAACGCACAGCCCACGCCGTCTGGGAGGGTTCACTCACCGGGGGCGCCGGCGCCGTAACGCTCACGAGCAGCGGCGCCGCCGGACCCCTGCCCGTCACCTGGGCTTCGCGCAGCGCGCGTTCCGAGGGCAAGACCAGCCCCGAAGAGCTCGTCGCCGCGGCCCACTGCAGCTGCTACTGCATGGCGCTGTCGGGAATCCTTGGGGAGAACGGCACCCCGCCTGAGAGGCTCGAAGCGACGGCCACCGTCACGTTCGCCCAGATCGAGGGCGGTTTCAAGGTCGCTAGCTCGGCCCTCGAGGTGAAGGGCACCGTGCCGGGCATGGACGCCGCCGCCTTCAAGGACGCCGCCAACAAGGCCAAGGACGGCTGCCCGATCTCCGGCGCCCTGAAGAACAACGTGGAGATCACGGTGGTGGCCGAGCTGGTGTAGATCGAGCGCGGGCGGCGAGCACTCGCGCCGCGGCGCGCCGCGGCTCAGATGCTGAGCGCCGCCGGCAGCTCGGCCAGCGACTCGATGCGTGGCAGCGGCGCGCCTGAGACTCGACCGTTGCGGTCGAGCAGGATCGCGCCGCAGCCACAGGCGAGCGCGCCCTTCACATCGTCCTCGACGCTGTCGCCGACCATCACCGCGGCGGCGGCGGCGACGTCGAGGCTCACGAGCACGGCCTCGAACAGCGCCGCGGCGGGCTTCACCACGCCGACACTGGCGCTGGACACGCCGGCGCAGATGAAGTCGTCGAGGGCGAAGTGCGCGACGACCTCCTCGAGGCCGTGGCCGAGGGCGTTGGAGACCAGCGCCATACGCACGCCGGCGCTGCGCAACACGCCCAGACACGGCAACACGTCATCGTAGAGGCCGAAGTTTTCGGCTCTGCCCCAGGCGTCGACGATCGCAGCGGCCGTCTGTTCGACCGCGCCGGGCGGACCGCCGCCCAACCCTTCGATGATGGCGTGCGCGATCACCGGCAGCAAGCCGTCGTCGTGGACCAGCCCCGTGCGTCTGCGCCGTTCACGGGCCGCCGCGTAGGCGGCGTGCTCCGCCAGCGGCCAGTGCGCCGCGTCCAGCTCGAGCCCGAACCGTGCCCCGGTGCGCACGTAGCCCGGCGCCTCGAACTGATCGCTGGGGCGTAGCAGCGTGTAGTCGAGGTCGAACATGACGAGCTCGGGGGTGGGCATCGGGAGCAAGGGGCCGGCAGGCGTCATCGGCGCGTTGCCTGCGCAGGGCTCACGGGCGCGACCCGACGCCGGACGGCCCACTCCGCGGCGCGCCGTCGGGTCGCTTCAGCAGCTCTCCGGCACGGTATGACGAGCGCACGAACGGCGCCGCGACGACATGCATGCCGAGAGACTCGCCGAACCTCTCGAAGGACGAGAACTCCGCCGGCTCGACGTAGCGCGCAACCCGCAGGCAGCCGGCGTCGGGCTGCAGGTAGTGGCCGATGGTCACGACGTCGGCACCCGCAGCAGCTGCGTCGGCGAGCACAGACGCGAGCTCGTCGGCGGTCTCGCCCAGCCCGACCATGAGCCCGGTCTTGACCAGCGGACGGGATCGCCCCGGCGGGTCCGCCATGCCGGGCTCGCGCGCCCACGCCGCAGCGCGGCGCAGAAGCTGCAGGGAGCGCTGGTAGTCTGCCTGAGGCCGTACCTGGGGGTAGAGCCGTGGCACGGTCTCGAGGTTGTGGTTGAGCACGTCGGGGCGGGCGGCGAGCACGCCGGCGAGCGCCGCCTCATCGCCGCCCAGGTCGGGGATCAGCAGCTCGACAGTGGCCGCCGGCTGCTGCTCCCGCACGGCCGCTACCGCGGCGGCGAACTGGCCGGCGCCCCCATCCGGCAGGTCGTCGCGGGTGACGCTCGTGATGACGACGTGGCGCAGACCCAGGCGGCTGGCCGCCTCTGCGACGCGCCGCGGTTCGCCGCGGTCGACGGCGCCCGGTGCCGCCGCCGCGCCCGCGTGCGCCACCGCGCAGAATCCGCAGGCGCGCGTGCACGTGTCGCCGAGGATCAAGAAGGTGGCCGTGCCCGAGGCGTAGCACTCGCCCTTGTTGGGGCAGCGCGCCTCTCGGCAGACGGTGTGCAGCTGAAGCTCGTCGAGCAGAGCCTCGGTGGCGCGATACTGCCGCGGCTCCGGCGTCTTGACCTTGAGCCATGAGGGCTTCTTTCGGTGGGCGGATGCGCCGGTCATCGGCTGGGGGACTCGTCGCTCACGGCTTCACAGGCTGTGCACGCCCCGCCCGAGCCCGCCCAGCGCCGCCTCCCCCACCGTCTCCGCCAGCGTGGGGTGGGCGTGGATGGTGGCGGCCACGTCGGCCAGTGTGAGGCCGGAGTGCACCGCTAAGGCGATCTCGTGCACGAGCTCGGTGACGTGCGGCCCGATGAGGCTGGCGCCGAGCAGCCGGCCGCCGCCCAGCTCACAGACGATACGCACGAAGCCGTCGGGCTCGCCCTCGATGACGGCCTTGGAATTGCCGTTGAAGCGCACCTGGGCGACCTCGTGCGCCACTCCCGCCGCCGCAGCCGCATCCTCGGTGAGCCCGCACGAGGCGACTTCGGGGGAGCTGAAAACGCAGCTCGGGACGAGCGACCGGTCGCATTCGAGCGCCGAGCCGGTGACGGCATTCTCGGCGGCGATCATGCCCTGATGATAGGCCCAGTGCGCGAGGAGCGGCGGGCCGGCCACGTCCCCGGCGGCAAACACGCCGCCAAGCGTGGTACGGCAGGTCTCGTCGGCGACCACGAAGCCACGCGCGTCCAGCTCGACGCCGGCTTCGGCGTAGCCGATGCCGGCGCTCAGCGGCCTGCGGCCGACAGCGACCAGCACGCGCGTGGCGGTCAGCTCGCGGCCGCCGCCGAGGCTGACGGTGATGCCGGCCTCCGAGCCGGCCGCCGCCTCCACGGCAGTCTTCACGTGCACGACGATGCCGTTCTTCTTGAAGGCCTGCTGCAGGGTGCGCCCCGTGCGCTTGTCCTCGCCGGGCAGCAGCTGGTCGAGCATCTCGACGACGGTCACTGCGGTGCCGAGACGGGCGAAGACGCTGGCGAACTCGCAGCCGATCACGCCGCCGCCGACGATGAGCAGGCTCTCGGGGACGTGGTCGATGGCGAGGAGCTCGTCGCTGGTCATGAGGCGTGGGTCGCTCCAGTCGAAGAGGCCCATGCGCACCGGCTCGGAGCCGCTGGCGAGGATCACCGCGTCGCCGGCCAGTTCGCGGCCGTCGCCCAGTCGCAGACGGCCGGGGCCGGCGAGCGCAGCCCGCCCGGCCACGACCTCGACCTTGCGCGCCTTGAGCAGGTGCGCGACCCCGTCACGAAGCTGCGCCGTGACGGCGTCCTTGCGCGCCATGAAGGCGGAGAAGTCCAGAATGACCGCACCGGTCTGCACGCCGAACGCGCCCGCCTCGCGCGCCGCGTGCAGGCGCTGGGCGCCGGCGACCATCGCCTTGGTCGGGATGCAGCCGCGGTTCAGGCAGGTGCCGCCGATCTCGCGCGCCTCGACGAGGGTGACCTCGGCGCCGAGCTGAGCGGCACGCCCGGCTGCCACGTAACCGGCGGGCCCGCCGCCGAGCACCAGGAGCTTCGTCATTCCTGCCTCCTCCTTACACCACGAGCTGCTGAAGAGCGACTTCGAGCCGCACCAGCACGCGTTTCCAGATCATCTCCGGCGCCAGCACGTAACCGGCGCCCGCCAGCCCCTCACCCTGCCAAGGCTCGCCGAGCAAGGTCTCGGCGACCTGCGCCAGCTCGTCCGGCGGGCGCCGCTCGAGCACGGAGCCGTGCACGAGCACCCTCCCGCCGCGGCGCGCCTGAGCGACGGCGACCAGCTTCTCGCCGCGCGCGATCAGATCGTGGCGCAACATGCTCGCGAAGCACAGGGCGGAGCGCTGGTACGCCGACTCGCGGCCACCGTCCAGCGTGACCCCGAGCGCCTCGAAGGCGCCGGCGAAGGCGCCGGCCACGACGTCGTACGGCTTGGCCACGTCGAGCCCGGCGCGCGCACCGATGCCCAGCGCCCCCGGCGGGAAGGCCACGGCGAACGACCACTCGAAGCCCTCGCCGTGCAGCACCGCGCGGCCGCCGGAGGGCCGCCGCACCACGTCGAACGGCAACCCCGGCACCGGATCGTACTTTTGGAACCTGCCCAGGGACAGCGCCGGCGGCGCCCACGTGTAACGCCTCGCCATGACCTCGTCCACGGTCTCGAGCAAGCCGGCGTCGAGCGCCATCTGCGCGCCGCCGGCGGCGCGCAACTCCGGCAGGACCTTGACGATGCTCACGGCTGGGCCTTCGCGGACGGCCGGCGCCTCAGGCGCAGCTCTGGCCGTCCTCCGGGAAGCGTTGGCGGAGCAC